>CAZAHA010000009.1:0-28821 GCA_964484915.1 uncultured Leptospirales bacterium | reverse complement strand
AAAACGAATAATCCAGCCCTTCTCCCTCCTCGTACGCCCCAAGCTGCTCAAGCATGTTGATCGAAGTGATGATACCCCGTCCAGCACATCCAACACCCGGCTCCGGACCGCCCGATTCAACGCAGATCGTTCCACCATATCCAAACTTGCGGATATCTTCGAGTTCAAGGTCCTCTCCTTCATTACGGAGAGTGTCCAGCACCGTCTCCTGCGAAAGTCCGCCCAGGAGCAGGCGTGTAGAGTCAGCCTTCGGGTCGCAGCCAACAACCATTACCTTTTTTCCCATTTCCGCAAGTCCGGCCACGGTATTCTGGGTCGTAGTCGACTTGCCGATTCCGCCCTTGCCGTAGATCGCAATTTTTCTCATAAATGGTCTCCTCCACATTTTTGTTAATCTTATTGCACGGAGTGTGCCAGATGGACGGAAGTATTGATTATAGACGGCGGTACGGCATCCATTTAACATTACTGTAACAATGGACAGCAAATCATGAAGTTTTATATATTACGCATAACGCTATTTACGGCGTCTGCATCTTTTCACAACCGGATCAGCCTGTGTTTCCGACGCAAATGTTGAAACTTTACATGCGGTGCAACATTCTTGTAGATTGTGCCAGCAGGAATTTACATATCGGTAATCCTGAAACACCAATTATGCTTTTCACTGCCGAGTTTTGCGAAAGAATGGCATTATGAAGATTGTGATTCGCAGCGCAGGGCATTCAGACATTGAAAGCATGATTGATCTTCTTTATCAGCTTTATGCAATTGAAGAAGACTTTCCGTTTAACCGCTCTCTTCATGAGACCGGCCTGGATATGATGCTTCGTTCATCTGACGCGCGCGTGTTTGTTGCTGATGTGGACAGCAGGAATGTAGCGGGAATGGTGACCGTCCAGAAGCGAATATCAAGTGCGTACGGCGGAGCTTGCGGCATCGTTGAAGATGTTGTTGTTGATTCCGGCTACCGCGGAAGAGGAATCGGCAGGGGACTTCTCAGGCATGTGGAAGAATATGGCAGACGACACGGTTTTATCTTGCTGCAACTTGCTGCCGACCGGAACAATACGCCTGCGCTGGACTTTTATGCGTCGCAGGGGTGGGAGAAGACCGAGCTCGTTTATCTTAAAAAGGGACTGTGACTTCTGACCGGGTTTTCGCTATTTGCGGTAGGCCTTGTAGTCTATACCGTATTTTTTAACGCGCAGGTTCATTATCCTGTCCGTCAGACCCAGCTGTTTTGCGGCCCGGCTCATGTTTCCCCTGTTTGTCTTCAATGATTCGACAATCATCTCATACTCAAGCGACTCAACTGCCTTCTGCAGCGACCCCGTCATCTCGGTATGGGTTGAAACGGAACTCTGCAGGCTCGGAGGCAAATGATACGAATGTATGACCTGATCATCGCTCAGGATCACCGCCCGTTCAATACAATTCTCAAGCTCGCGGACGTTTCCCGGCCAGTGGTAACTCATGAGCAGGTCAATGGCAGGAGTCGAAATCCGTTTGATATCCTTGCCGTTGAGCTCGCTGTATATCCCCAGAAAGTGCTCCGCAAGCAGCACGATGTCGGTTTTCCGTTCGCGCAGCGGCGGAACATTTACCGGAAAGACATTCAGACGGTAAAACAGGTCCGCACGGAAAGTACCGTTTTTTACCATCTCCTCGAGGTCGCAGTTGGTAGCCGCGATGACGCGCACGTCGATCGATATAGACTGGGTTCCGCCGACACGCTCAAACTGACGCTCCTGCAGTACCCGCAGAAGCTTCGCCTGGGTGGCAAGCGACATCTCTCCTATCTCATCCAGGAAGATGGTACCGCCGTGCGCCTGTTCAAATTTTCCCGGCCGCGATGCAATCGCTCCGGTAAACGCCCCCTTTTCGTGACCGAAAAGCTCGCTTTCGATGATGGTCTCCGTGAGTGCGGCGCAGTTAAACATGATGAACGGACTGTGCGCACGCGCGCTGCTGTAATGTACGGCATGCGCGACCAGCTCCTTACCGGTTCCGCTTTCACCGAATATCAGCAGGTTTGCGTTGGATTTACTGACTCGTTCAATAAGATTGTACAGGACCCGCATGGGCCGGGAATTTCCGACGATGTTTGCCGGACGGTACTTCTGTTCAAGCTCGCGGTGCAGCCGGTAATTTTCCTCCATCAGCCTGTGTTTCTCTTCATGCTCTATCTGATAGAGATGGACGGCCTGCGCTATCATCGCGGATATGACGCCCAGCATCATCCTGTACTCATCTATGAGTTTTATGCCGTTATACGCAAATTCAACACTGATGGTTCCAACTACCTCGCCGTATACGACAACGGGCATGCAGACAAACGAAAGATCCGTAAGGCGTTTCGTTGTATATGATCCGGTACGGTTAAGAAACGCGGGCTCTTCTGATATCCGCGGAACGATAAATGACTCGCCCGTTTCAACAACGCGTCCGGTAATTCCTTCGCCTATACGGTACCGCCCCCTGCTTCTTTCTTCATCCGACAGACCAAACGCGTCCTTGATGATAATTTCGTCGGTTGAACGGTTAAGAATCGTCACCATGCAGGTTTCAACACCCGATGATTGTGAAAGGATGTTCAGCACTACCGTGATTACGTTTTTCAGCTCGTCGTTGCGCATCAGCGACTGGCTTATCATGTACAGCAGTTCTACACTGCGCTGTGAATCCAGGCATGTATTCTCAGAACTCTTCATGGAAAGACGATAGGCGGGAAGAGTACGGCGCGTCAAGATATCGGATAATTTGCACCGTTTAAACGATGATATTTTACATTACTTTCACAAACACACCGATAAATCAACAGGACGGTAATAATTTCCGAATAATTTGGTTGTTAGTCATCGGTTTGCGGTATTTATCATTTTACCCGGCGATGCCGGATCGATGTAACCAACAATATAAGCGGGTGACTGTTGCATCAAACGGATACAGAGGCCGACATCACGGCGGCTTTCAGTATCTGCACAGATCGATGTCATACAGGAAACCCGTATACACGGAAGACTGTTACGAGAGGAGTTTATCGATCTCGTCGATTATCTCGTCCACGCTCCTGTCTGCGTTTACGGTATGGTATGTTTCCCGTTCGCTGTAATAGGAGATGAGAGGCTCCGTCTTCGTATAGTACGTTTCCAGTCGGGTACGTATGGTTTCTTCATTTTCATCGCTGCGCTGTATCAGTTTGCTTCCGCAGATGTCGCATATCTCATCTTGCTCTGGAGGATTATACTGCAGGTTATAGATTGCCTGACACTCGGGATTGGAACATGTACGTCGGCTCGTCAGTCTGCGGATGACGACATCATCATCAAGCTGCAGTTCTATGACCGCGTCTATCGACAGACCGTTTCGATCGAGTATCCCGGAGAACCCTTCCGCCTGATTTACCGTTCTCGGGAAACCATCCATGATAAAGCCGTTGTTACAGTCAGGTGATTTCAGCCTTTTTTCCACTATCCCGAGTATTACATCGTCCGGTACCAGGTCACCTGCATCCATATACTTTTTCGCAAGGATGCCAAGATCACTTTCGGCTTTTACCTCCTTCCGGAGAATGTCACCCGTAGATATCTGAGTTATACTGTACATGTCAACAAGACGCTTCGATACCGTGCCCTTGCCGGCGCCCGGGGCTCCCAGTAGAATCAGATTCATATGAGTACCTCGCATAGTATAATTAATATGGCATCACTGACCGTTCAACTCCGGTACCGCCGTCAGAATCCTGCTTCGTTCCGCGAAAGTCTGCAAAGCAAGATCTATCAATGAATCAAGCAGGTCCTGGTACGGTAAACCGGAATACTCCCACAGTTTCGGGTACATGCTGATGGACGTGAAACCGGGAAGCGTATTCACCTCGTTTACGTAAAAACATTTATTATCGCGTGTAAGGAAGAAGTCAACACGGGCCATGCCGTGAAGACAGAGCACCTTGAATGCATTTTCCGCCGTCAGTTTCATCTCATTCAGTATCTCTTCCGGAATAACGGCAGGTATCACGAGGGACGCGCCCTCCTTATCGAGATATTTTGCCTCATACGAATAAAACGACCCGCGGGGTATGATTTCACCCGGCTCGGAACAGCGTGGATGTTCGTTGCCGAGAAGCGAAAACTCGATTTCCCTTGCAGACACAGCCTTCTCGATAAGAATCTTGTTGTCGTATCTGAAAGCCTCTTCGACTTTTCTGGCAAACTCAGCACGATTTTCTATTTTGCTTATGCCCACGGAAGAACCCGCGTTTGCAGGCTTCACGAAACACGGAAAGCCGTGTTCCAGAATAACATCTTCGAGAATGAAGTCTCTTGATTCGTCCCATTCGCTGCGCCTGACCGAAAGCCACGGTATGACAGGAATGCCAGCCTCCTTCATGAGACGCTTTGATACATCCTTGTCCATTCCGCATGCAGATCCGATAACACCGGCTCCGACATACGTTACACCGGCAAGTTCCAGCATCCCCTGCAGTCGCCCGTCCTCACAGAATGTTCCGTGCATCACGGGAAAGACTATGTCGATTGATACACTGCCGCCGCTTTCCCTTTCCGTAAAAATAAGCTGGCCGTCCTGGGGGTACACATTAAAAGACCAGTCCCCTGAGCGCTTCACATTAAGGACCCTGCCGAACGGGGCATCCGTCTCTACGGCAGCATCTTCATCAGGATAAAACCGTCCATCAGTATCCACACCCACGGCGATCACCCTGTACTTCGTTCTGTCAAGGTTTTCATACACACTCGCGGCGCTGCACCGGGATACGTCATGTTCTCCCGATCTTCCGCCGAAGAAGACACCGACAGTTAACATAATAATACTCCTGAATAATCACCGCATGAACGGTTTTTACGGACCAACAGGATAATCCTTGATCCGATTGAGCCACTTTACGGCTTGCTGCCGTTACTGCTGCATGTTCTCGATAAATTCTTTATGTATCGCGTTAACGGCAAGCTCTGCGTACATATCGTCGATGACACAGGATATGCCGATCTCTGATGTCGATATCATATGTATGTTGATCTTGTGTTCGGCAAGGACCTTAAAGAGACGGCCCGCAACTCCCGCTGATGAGAGCATTCCTACACCGACCGCCGATACAATGGCAATGTTTTCGGAAGCGGTATGGCCGCTGGATCCCAGTTCGCTGTCCAGCTGATCAAGCAGATTATGTACCAGAGCAAAATCCTTTTTTGGAGCGGTAAACGAAATATCCGCATGATTTTCCGCTCCCATGGACTGAACGATCATGTTTACATAGACGCCGTTCCTGCCGAATGTGTCAAAAACCGTGGCAGCTATTCCGGGAGCGTCCGGTATATTTCGTATGGTAAATTTTGCCTCGTCCTTTTTTGCGGTAACACCGCTTAATACGAATTTTTCCATAAGATCCTCTTCGCTTTTTACTATTGTACCTTCAGAATATTCAAAACTTGAACGAACGTGCAGCATGACTTTGTATTTCTTGGCAAATTCTACCGCCCTGGAATGCAGAACACCAGCTCCGAGACGAGCCAGCTCCAACATTTCATCATAACTGACTTCATTGAGCTTTCTGGGATGGCTTACTATCCTTGGATCGGCTGTATACACACCGTCAACATCGGTAAAAATCTCACAGACAGGAATATCGAGAGATGCCGCAAGAGCGACGGCTGACGTATCGGAACCGCCCCGTCCGAGCGTCATGATGTTTTCGTCGCTGTCAATTCCCTGGAAACCGGCCACAATGACTACGCGGCCCTTGTCCAGAGATTCATTTATCCTCTCCGTATCGATGCTGACAATTCGTCCGTCCGAATGCCTGCCTTCGGTCCGGACCTTTATCTGGGATCCGGTAAATGAAATCGCATCGATGCCAATTTTGTGGAGTGCCATCGCGAGTAAAGATATAGAAACCTGCTCGCCAGTCGAGAGAAGCATATCCATCTCACGGTCGCTCGGTTCCGTATTTATCTCTGATGCCAGTGAAACAAGCTGATCGGTTGTCTTTCCCATCGCCGATACAACTACAACAACTCCCATGCCGTCATCAACATATGTCTTTATTCGGTCGGCAACTTTCTTGATACGATCAACGGAACCCACGGAGGTACCGCCATATTTCTGCACGACAATTCTGTTCCTGTCCATCTCTACCAGCCAGTTAAAAATTAAGAATAATAGTTTCCCCTGCCTGTGCTTCGTCAATTTCAAGCAGTTGTTCCCCGGTATATCCATCTACAATCTCGGCATCAACCGTGGACGGTGTGTTCGTTGAATAGTATAATAGATAACTTCGTCCGGACATGACATTCTCAAGAACATATGTGCCGTCAGCACACCATGTTGCGCGCGGAGGAATCAGCGTCGTACCGACATAATCTTCGATTGACTCATCGCCGTCAATCGCCGCTACATAGGTGCCGGCAGGAGCGCTTCCGGTAATCGTAACGGTCTTGTCCGGATCGTAGACGTACACAGCGCCCATCATGTTTCCGCCAATATACTTATCACCCGCCTGCACGTCCTCGATATGATCACCGGGTCCGAAATATCCCGCGTATACGTCATCATCTTCATCAATATATTCATAATACTTGATGTAGTTCTTCAGTACAAATCGGAACTCTATGATATTATTTTGGTTCCTCTGGTGTTTGTATGCCGGTCTCAGCTTCAATTTAAACGGAAAAATCAGGTTTGACTCGTCGTCCTCGTCATGATTGGACTGGCTGTACTTTATACGCTGAATTACGTCATACCCCTTCAGCTTGTCGTTGCCAAACTGTGTTTTTATCTCCTCTTTATACTTCCAGTTTCGTGTGTGCATCCTGGCATTTCCATATACCAGCTTGCGGAAGAAGATTTCCAACTGGCTATAGCTTTTGTTGTCCTCAAGATCGTTGCACTCGATCGAGACGCCTGTCCCGTCAAAGAGGGAGTGGTCGTCCACAAGACCGACCTTCTTGTAGCTCCTGTTCCGCGCGAACTTTTCATTGTTCATGCGCACTTCTGCGATATCGGATAAAATAAACTCGGGCATTTCCGGCGGAACTGAATTTACAGCCGAATCATCGACAAGGCTGGACGGATCAATGTTCTTTCCGTCCCACCAGGGACGCGGATTATTTGAGGCATATGTAGCCTTATATACAAGTTTTATATCGGTTGTCGTAAGGTTGGTTAAGATAGGTTCTCCCTCGCACGCGCTCAGGAAAAAAACTGTCAGTAATAGAAGCAGTACGTTTCGCATGAAGTATTTTCCATTATAATCATAGATTAAAAAACACGCACAATGATGCGTCAAGAAAATGGCCGTTCACCTCTGCACCCTCCAGGTGCTTTTCATACAGGAGGAGGTAATCAAGCCGCAGTCCGAGGTTTATGATTCTTCCAGCAGGAAACGAAACTTCAAATCCGGCCATGCCTGTCGGATCCCACCGGTGCATATTGTCCGGTTCCGTCCACAGGGCTGTCGATCCTGCTCCAGCACGCAGCTGAAAGTTAAGAGGCGAATCAATGGGCAGCCTGTACTGAAGCGATCCGTACATGGGCATCAGCTGCAGAGCATTGTTCTGCATCGATTCATGCTTATGATACATAATATCATATCCAATTTTAAACGGTGTCCGCGGAATCTGTATGCGCGTGAACGCTCCGAAACCTATTGCCGAATCGACTTCTTCGCCGACTTCGAACAACGGCGTGTACGGTCCAAACTGAACCCCAACCTGCGGACGAGTAAAATAATCGCCGCGGCGTCTGACGGCCAAAAGCTGCACCTGGATCATAAAAAGCAGCAGAATAAGTGTAACAATGGTTCTTTTCATATTTATCCCAATCTCTGTCAGGTTTAATAAAACTACATATAATTCAACAAAATTTTGAAACGGCACTTCGTACGATGCACATGTCTATGGACCGATCCCGCTGTACGCGTCTTTATATGATTCAAGTGGCGGATCATAGCGGACAGCAGTAAGATAGAGCGCATAAGCAGGCGCCGTAACGCCACCGCACTCCCGCCTCCGTTCTTTCAGCATCTCAAGAACGGTTTCCGGGTCCCGCTTGTCGCGTACGATTTCGCAGACCGTTCCGGCGATGATGCGCACCATGTTATGAATAAAGGATTCCGCACATATAATCATGGTTATATACTCGCCGTTCTTTACAAAACGGCACTGTTTGACTGTTCTTACCGTACCGTTCTCATGCGAGCTTTTCTTGCAGAAACTCGCGAAATCATGTGTCCCGGTTAAAAGCCCGGCAGCTTGATTGGCACGTTCCATATCAAAGCGCTGGGGAAACCACAACGCACGCCCCACCATAAAGGGAGACCGTTGCGGATGATTATAGATCCTGTACTCATACTCCCTGTCAAGAGCGCTGTACCGCGCATGAAAAGTCCCCGGTACTTCATAAGCGTTTTTGACTGATACCGCATCGACCGATATGCCGTTGATACTCCGCACCATTTTATGGAGTGGAATGCTGGACTGTGTATCGAAATGGGCAACCTGCCTGAGGGCGTGCACGCCAGCATCCGTTCTTCCCGATGCGGTCAATACCGTACTTTCACCCGTCAGAACACGAAGCGAACGCTCGAGTTCACCCTGGATGGTTAAGCCGCTGTTCTGTACCTGCCACCCGTTAAACAGCTGGCCGTCATACTCGATTAATAAGGCTATTCTTCGGTTTGCGATCCGCTTTCCCTCTGCTGGTACCATGATTCAAGCATTTCATTCATTTTATCATACAGATCGCGGGTCATATCCAGTATAAGACTCGGCTTGCTTTTGGACGCCTTCCCCATGCCGAATATCCGGGAGAGGTACCGTTTTGTCTTTTCAAAATTTTCAATCCGCTTTTCAAGATCAGGCTCTCTGGCTCCAATCTTTACGGTTAACACAGCGTACATGTACAGCATACCGTCGTAGCCCCAGTTCTTGTCCGTATCAGGGCCCATGTTTCCGATACAGTCCATCGGTTCCTTGCCGTTCTGGGCATGTTCGAGTGAACGGTCATAAAACAGGTATGCCTTTGTATAGAAGAACATCGATATCTTTCCAAAATTCTTGTCGGGATATTTTTTATCGAGATCCGCGGTAAGCCACGCCGCCCGGATTGAACTCAACGCCTTCTTGAAAGTGGGGGCGCAGGACTTGTTTCTCAAACCGTATACGTCGACGGCAAGCATATATGATGCCGCCCCGAGAACAAGGTTCCGGTCGTTTTCAAAGCTGATATTGCCGAAAAATTTCCTGACCGTGTTAACCCGGGCCTGAGACTTCTCCCTGATTCGTTCGATCTCTTCTGGCTGTAGATCATAAAAATCCTTGGGGTATGCCGTATAGAGACAGCGCGGACAGACAGTCAATACATAAGCCATCGGATAGATGACACCGTACTTTTCATTTTTTTCGTACTGGCGGCGGAGTTCATCGGTAAGGTTTCCGACGATTAATCTGCCGCCGCCGGAAAGAAGTTCTTCCTTATAAAACTCGTTCTTGCAGATTGGACACTTGGTAGGTTCCTTCTGCCGGAATGATATTCTTTTTTTCTTTTCCATGTTGATTAACCTTCATGACACATAAAGAACGGAAACTGACCAATCAAGAACATTTTACCGCTCCATGGATAAAATCGGTGGCAGCGGATTGTGTAATCGGATTATTATATCTACAATATGCCTTACTTGACGATTATTTAACTTAAAATTACATTTTCCAAGGCCGATATTATAAAAAAACCGGGATCTAACCATGAAGAAATATTATCATATACTAACACTGCTGATCCTCCTTTTTCCGATCTCCGTATGCGCGCTTTCCAATGCGGAACTGTCGCAGAAAGAGTACCGCTATACCCTCTCACTGATACGCGAACTAAACATCATCGTTCAGAACTTCGGCACGGATGAAGAGCGGGAGGAATATGAGACAATCCGGAGAAACTTTCAACGCGCGGCTGAACGGCACTACGCGCGCGATTTCATTACAATTACGGCACTTTCTGAACAGACGGCTGCCATCGACAATTCCACAACCTCGGTAGACCTCTTCTACGAGCTGAAACTGCAGCTTCTTGAAATGTACAGCACGATGGCAGCCGTTTATCTTGCGCGTACAAACAACATTCTCGAAGGTACAGCACGAGAGGCAACCGACATTCTCATTGAGTACGGGAAGGGAAGCGGTCTTGCAAAATACTTTTTCGCCCGGCCGGTAAACCCCCGTACCGACATCAAGCCGTATGACGCCGACAAGTATCACTACTTCCGTGAGCGAGCAACCATCGAGGCATATCTGCACGACGGATACAAATACCTTGAACAGGCCAGGAACGTTTACCAGGACGTTGATTTCCAGTATATCAAGACAAAGGATGTAAAGAGCACACGGGATCTCACATACATGATCGAAAAGCACCGCGCGGCTATCATCATCTGCCGCGACGCGAAAGAGTGCGGCATAGCCATATATAAGATATTGAATCTGCACGATCTGGACGGCATTCTGCGTAAATACGGCGTTAATGATCAGTCCGTGATCCGGTTTCCCATCTATGATGACCGCATACCGGAACAGTACAAGGTTGATGCAACCGACAACCGTAATCTGAAATGGACGGTAGAGAAAAAAAGGATCGGAAACTACGAACAGATCAATCCGGATTCTGCCGACATAACCGATACAAACCGCCAGCGTCAGGAGATGGAGTCAGACGTCGTCAATGAAGAAGATCAGCAGCAGAACGATAACGACCATGATGAAGAAGAGCCCGCACAGGAACAGTAACCAAGGGGGCGGGTTTCTCATGGTCTGATATGCAGCGGTATGTACACGAACGCACATAATGGGACCGGGGAACCGTATCGGGACCGTGCAGCTTTTCCTTCCAGGATAGTGTTTACACTCGATGAGCCTCGCATCATGGCAGCGATCAAAATGTAGTACTGCACTATTGGCAGCAGTCATCATCCTTCATGTAACGTACCGGGGTGGTTGACTTTTTTCTGATCAATGAGGCGGATGCTATTGTAAACGATATACAAACTGCAACGAACAGAACAACCCCGGCAGTTACCGGGGTTTGTGTGGATTGCAGAATCGTATATTTTGCTTCTTCTCTATGCTTACTCCGTTTATTTCTTCTTCTTTGCAGTGTCCGCGGGTGCTTCTTCCGGTGCTTTTTTGTCTACAAGTTCGATGATGGCTTTCTCTGCAGTATCGCCAGGACGTTTGCCAAGAAGATAGATACGCGTATAACCGCCGTTTCTGTCCTTGACCCGGTGAGCGATATCCTCGAACAGTTTGGAAACGATATCGCGATCCTTGATCGTCTTCATCACGACACGCTTCTGATGCAGAAGCCTGGACTCGCTGTTTTCCGCATGAACTGCATTTTTGGCTCTGGTGATTATCTTTTCGGAGAAAGATTTTAATACTTTCGCCTTCTGCTTTGTGGTTACTATACGCTCGTGGTTAATGAGAGACGTAACCATATTAGAGATCATCGCCTTTCTGTGAGCATGGGTCCTACCGAGCTGTTTTACTTTATTCATCTTTCTCATTATACTTTCTCCTGCCGTCAGTCCTTCAATCCAAGATTAAGGTTCTTCTCATGAAGTTTTATCTTAATTTCGTCGATAACCTGTTCGCTGATATGTTTTGACTTGTAGAGTTCATCCTCTGTTTTACGTACCAGCTGTTCGAGATTTGAAATCTCCAGGCTGCGAATGGTATTGTATGTCCTGACTGAGAACTCCATCTCGTCGATCGACTTTGCAAGAAGCGCTTTCATCTTTTCGAGGTTTTCGTCTACGATTTCTGTCTCGTCCTCAAACTCTTCCTCAAAGTTGATAAATATTGTTAAATGGTCCTTGATTATCTTCGCGGCCTGTGCCAGAGCATCATCAGGCTTGATAGAACCGTCTGTCCATATCTCAAGCTCAAGTTTGTCGTAATCGGTTCGCTGTCCGACACGCGTATCGAGGACCTTCATGTTGACTTTCTTTACCGGCGTAAAAAGTGCGTCTATTGGAATGACGCCGATAACCTCAACGTTCTTGTTGTCGGCATCTGCCGGCAGATATCCGCGCCCCTTCTCAACCTGAATCTCAATATCAAAATTTGCCCCTTCCTCGAGTGTGGCAATATGGTGATCAGGATTCATGACAACGGCATCGCTGTCAATATTGAAATCGGCGCCGGTAATCTCGCCAGGACCTTCCTTAACGACATGTATAACCTTGGGCATGTCGTCATCATACTTAAACCTGAGTTTTTTCAGGTTGAGAATAATGCGCGTTACGTCCTCGTATACACCGTTAATAGTCGAGAACTCATGCTCGACACCGTCTATCTTAACCGCCGTGATTGCCGCTCCCTCGATTGATGAAAGGAGAACCCGGCGGAGTGAATTTCCAACAGTGGTTCCATATCCTCTTTCAAAAGGCTCGGCTATGAATTTTCCGTAATTTTGTTCAACCGTATCGTGTTCAAATACGATTTTACTTGGCCTTTTAAAGCCTTTTAAGAGATTTCTGGGAGCCATTAATTAACCTCCAGGACAATGGCAATAATATTTAACGCAGAAAAGCAGGGCGTATTGAAAAGATCCAGTGCCGTTCAGGCTGCGGTCTTCCGGTGTCAGGCTCAACCTTCCATCGAACCGCCGCATAAACCGGCAACGAGTAAATTCGCCCTCGTGAACAAGCGGGAAATACCGTTCCAACGTCCTATGATTTCACCGCTATTTGGAATACAACTCGACAACAAGCTGCTCGTTAAAATTCATAATAATATCTTCACGCTTGGGCAGACGAACAACCTTGCCTTTCTTGTTCTCGTAATCTATCTCTACCCACTCAGGAGCCGAGCTTATTGCCTTAGAGAGCTTTATTGCCTCGGCAATAGTCATATTATCCCTGAAAGCCTCATCAACAGTCACTTCCATCTCTTCCTTAACACGGAACGACGGTATGTTAACGCGTTTGCCGTTTACAAGTATATGTCCATGCTGAATAAGCTGACGCGCCATCATTCTTGATGACGCAAATCCCATACGGTATACCGTATTGTCAAGGCGTCGTTCAAGTATCTGAAGCATGTTGTCGCCGGTAATGCCCTTCATTTTATTGGCTTCTTCATAAATAAGCCTGAACTGCTTCTCGAGCACGCCGTATGACTTTCTTATCTTCTGCTTTTCACGAAGCTGGATGCCGTACTCGGACATCTTGCCGCGTCTTTTCCTCTGCGGGCCCGGAGGATTTTTCTTCTTTTTTATAGCGCATTTTTCTGTAAGGCATCGCTGGCCTTTCAGCATGAGCGCCATTCCTTCACGACGGCAGATTTTGCATGCAGGTCCTGTATATTTTGCCATATTGATAACTCCGTATCCTGTTATACCCGCCGTCTCTTCTTGGGACGGCAACCGTTATGCGGTATTGGTGTCTTGTCTATGATTCTTGTAATCTCCAGTCCGGTCTGAAACAGCGAACGAATAGCGGACTCCCGTCCGATACCCGGCCCCTTGACGAAGACCTCAACATTTTTCATGCCGGCATTGTCAATTGCCTTCTGCGCCGCATTCTTGGCGGCCATCTGAGCCGCGTACGGGGTCGACTTCCGCGACCCCTTAAATCCTTCTCCGCCGGCAGACGCCCATGAAACTACCGCACCGGTCATGTCGGTTATAGAAATAATCGTATTGTTATATGTTGCTTTTATAAAAACACGTCCGACTGGTATGTTCTTTTTTTCCCTTTTTTTTGTCTTCTGCTTCACAGGGTTTCTCCTTTATACTCTTTTCTTACGGTTGTTCTTTCGTGTACGGGCGTTGTTCTTGGTATTTTGCCCTCGCACAGGAAGACCGCGTCTGTGGCGCAGACCTCTGTAACATCCAATCTCCATAAGACGCTTGATGTTCTGGATAACTTCTGAACGAAGTTCACCCTCTACCTTTTTGGTTTCATTAATCGTCTGCCGGAGCGTGTTTATTTCCTCATCCGTAAGATCCTTTGCTCGGGTATCCGGATTGATATTCGCCTTCTTCAGAATCTTCTGTGATGTTGTCAAACCAATACCATAGATATAGGTCAGCGCAACCTCAATCCTCTTATTGTTTGGTAAATCTATACCTGCAATTCGAGCCATATTGACATACCACCTTATTTTTTTACTGTTCTCAGTTTTTGCCGCTGCTTGTGGCGCGGATTTTTACAGATAACGCGGATGATCCCGTGCCGACGGATAACCTGACAATCACTGCATATCTTTTTTACCGATACACGAACTTTCATAATAATTCCTCTTTACTTGGTTCTATATGTAATTCTGCCACGCGTCAGATCATACGGGGACAGTTCAACCGTCACCTTGTCGCCGGGAAGAATACGTATATAGTGCATTCTCATCTTTCCGGAAATGTGAGCGAGGACGACATGGTCATTTTCAAGTTTCACGCGGAACATAGCATTCGGAAGCGTTTCAACAACGACTCCCTCAATCTCAATGGGTTCTTCCTTTGCCATACAAAACCTTACCTGAATTTTTTTCCTTTGGTCAGTATTCTGGCTTCTCCGTCAACGATTGCGACCGTATGCTCAAAGTGCGCCGAATACTTACCGTCTCTGGTAACCACGGTCCAGTCATCATCAAGAATATCGACCTGGTCCGTCCCCTGATTTATCATCGGTTCGATCGCGAATACCATACCGTTTGCGATCCGCGGCCCCCTGTTCGGCTTTCCATAATTGGGAATAGAAGGCTCTTCATGGAGACTTCTGCCGATGCCATGACCGCTGAACTCCTTAACGGTCGAAAATCCATACTGCTGTACGTAAGATTCAACACTATGAGAGATATCGGAAATCCTGTTTCCGACTTTTGCAGCAGCTATTGCCCTGTACAATGACTCCTTTGTAACGCGAAGAAGCATTTCAACAGATGAATCAATATCACCAACGACAATTGTTCGGGCAGAATCGCCAAAAAAACCGTCACAAATCACGCCAAAGTCCAGGCCGACAATATCGCCTGACTTCAAAACGGTCTTTCTGCTTGGTATGCCGTGTATTACCTCGTCATTTACGGAAGTACACACCGCAGCAGGAAAACCGCCGTACCCAAGAAACGCTCCCTGAACATTGTTTTCCTTAAGGAGCTTTCGTGCATGCAAGTCAATCTCAAACGTTGAGATACCTTCTACAATTATGGCCTCTAATTCGTCAAGTATATTAGCCGTTATAGAGCAGGATCTCTCGATTTTTTTTAACTGCTCATTTTTATAAATGAAAATGCCCACACATCTACCGGAAGATCTCTATATTTAAATGTATCATCGGCGTGAGCGCAGTCTTCCCTTTTTTTTAAGGAATCCATCATAATGCCGCATCTTGAGCTGCGATTCAATCTGTTTCAAAGTATCCAGAGCAACTCCCACGATAATCATGAGAGACGTACCTCCAAAGAGATACGCCATCGACGGAGATACCTGTTCCGGAAACATCTTCATGATAATGTCCGGAGCGATGGCAATCAGCGCAAGTCCGCATGCGCCTGTCAACGTAACTCGGTTGAGGACACGAAGGAGATAATCAGCGGTTGCACTGCCCGGACGGATACCCGGAACATAGCCCTGGTTCTTCTTCAGGTTCTTGGCTACCTCGTCCGGATTGAATACCATGGACGCATAGAAGAAAGAGAAGAACATAATCAGCACCGCATAGATCACGAGATAGGGAACCTGTCCCGGCGAAATCCAGTATTGAATTCTATTTATGATATCACTTTGAAAATCGAACTGGGATACCATCTGCGGAAGCTGCATGATTGCAACACCGAAGATTATAGGCATAACGTTACCGGCGTTAACAGGTATTGGCAGGTTCTGAGACGCTGCCTTCGCGCCAAGCTGACGCTTGCCGAATTGTAGCGGTATATACCGGCGCCCCAGTGTCAGCATGACCGCGCCGGCGATGACGCCGAGAAAAATTGTACCCAGCACGATAAACGTTATCGGCTCTGAACGGCTGATGATCCGCCGTGTCGTATCGATTATTGCAGACGGAAACTGTACGATGATACCGGCAAATATTATCAGAGAAACACCGTTACCGATACCGTGTTCCGTTATGAGTTCACCGAGCCACAAAAGGACCATGGTGCCGGTTGTAATGGTAAGGGCGGTCATAAGATAGAAAGCGACATCAGACTTGGTCTCGACGATACTGCCGTAACCGGGAACCTGCTGAGCCTTGAGAAACATGGATATGGTAGTGGACTGCACAAGGCACAGTCCAACGGTAAGATAGCGCGTATACTTGTTAATCTTCTTTCTGCCCTCAGGACCCTCTTTGGCAATCTTATCTATCTGCGGTACGATTACCTGAAGAAGCTGAAAGATAATTGATGCGGAAATGTAGGGCATGATTCCGAGTGCAAAAACAGTGAAGCGCTTCAACGCTCCACCTGCGAAGAGGTCAAAGAAGTTGAGAAGCCCGCCTGCGGCGCTTCTTGACGCATGCTCAAAGAAGGTCTGCAGGGCAACAATATCGATACCCGGTATCGGAATATGTGCGCCGATCCTGTAAACGATCAGCATTGATACCGTAAAGAACAGCTTGTTTCTTATTTCAGCAACTCGAAAGATATTAACAAATACGTTTGACATCTACTTAAATCCTATTTCCTGATTTGTATCGATCCGCCCGCTTTTTCGATCTTGTCCTTGGAGGCCTTTGTGAATGCATCGGCTACAACGGTCACTGAACGGGTCAACTCACCATCAGAAAGTATCTTGATAAGCGAATCCGCGTCGCGGATTATCTTGTGCTCAACCAGTACTTCCGGTGTTATCTCCGCTGCGCCTGTTTTTTCAAGCTGGGCGATGTTGACCAGCGTAAAGCGCTTCTTGAAAATGTTGGTAAAACCGCGCTTTGGCACCCGGCGTTGAATCGGCATCTGTCCGCCCTCAAACCATGGCCGCTTTCCCGAACCCGACCGGCTCTTCTGACCGTTCATACCGCGGCTGGATGTCTTGCCGCAACCGCTGGACATACCACGTCCGACACGCTTGCGTGATTTTATTGAAGAGGGTTTTGTGATTGTATATGATTCCATCTACTTACTCTCCGGCTGTTTTACTTCACTCACTTCAACAAGGTGCCTGACCCTGTCGATCATGCCCTGGAGCACCTTTGAATCGTCATGTACACGTGAGGAATTCATCTTCTTCAGTCCCAGCGCAACGAGCGTCTTTTTCTGGTTTGGAGTCGTTCCGATGTGGCTCTTTATTTTTTTTACACGAAGTTTTGCCATTGTTCTATCCTATGCTTCCCACAGTTTATTCAGCGGTATCTCGCGCATGTCAGCAACTTCCTTCAGGCTCTTCAGTTGAAGTAGACCGTTCAGGGTAGCCTTGACAATATTTATAGGATTCCGTGATCCGTTAGACTTGGCAAGTATATCGCTTACACCGGCCTTCTCGAGGACTGCACGAACCGTACCACCGGCAATGATTCCCGTACCAGGTGTAGCAGGCTTCAGAATAACCCGTGCAGACTTGTATTTGCCAATAACCTGATGAGGTATCGTTGTGTTCTTGAGATTTATACGGTACATCTCTTTCTTTCCGGCATCGACGCTCTTCCGAATGGCTTCGGGTACCTCGTTCGCCTTTCCAAAGCCGATACCGACATGTCCCTTTTCGTCACCCACAACCGCAAGTGCACTGAAGGAGAAACGGCGTCCGCCCTTTACAACCTTAGCAACACGGTTGATGACAACGACCTTCTCGGTGACTTCGAAATCTTCGCTTCTGACTCTTTTTTTGTTACTTCCGTTCAATGCCATTATTGTTTCACCTTTACATGTCTATTCCGTTTTCACGGACGGAATCCGCAAACGCCTTTACTTTACCGTGGTAGAGAAAACCGTTTCTGTCGAAGAAAAGCTTCGTAATACCGTTTTCCCTGGCCTTTTCTGCCACTATCTTGCCCAGTTCTTTCGCCTTCTCGACATTGAGTCTTGTGCCTCCGCCAACATCCTTTGACAGGGTCGAAACGCCGAAAATGGTACGGTTTTGCAGGTCATCGATAATCTGGGCATACATTGACTTGTTGGACCTGCTGATGCACAGCCGCTTTCGTTCAACGTCTTTTGGCTTTATGGAGTTCTTAACGCGCATACGACGCTTCGTGTATCTACGTTTTTGAGTATTTAATTTATTCATATCTATTTCCCTGCCTTGCCAGCTTTACGTCTGATGTGCTCATCCTGGTACTTGACACCCTTGCCCTTGTACGGCTCCGGCGGACGAAGTTCGCGTATATTTGCGGCAACCTGTCCGACCTGCTGCTTGCTGATGCCGGATACAGTCAGGTGTGTCTGGTCTTCGGCCTTCAAGGTGATGCCTTTTGGTGCCTTAAATATGACCGGATGTGAATAACCGAGGTTAAACTGCAGGTCGTTTCCCTGCTGCTGCACACGGTATCCGACTCCGTTGATCTCCAGCTTTTTCTCGAACCCTTTGCTGACGCCGGTAAAGATATTCGCGATGAGTGACCGGTAAAGACCGTACTTGGCCTTGTACTCCTTGTCCTCAAAGTACTTCGGATCCATCTTCAGGAAAAGCTTCTTGTCCTCTTCCGTGATTTCGATACCATCGCAGAAGTCGCATGAATCTTCTCCAAGCGCTCCCTTGACCGTAATGGTATTTCCCTTAACATCATACGATGTCTTTTCGGGAATATCTATTGGTTTTTTTCCTATTCGAGACATAACAGCTACTCTCAATCTTTAGTTTCTTAACATCATTCCGGATTATCGAAAAGATGAATCAAAAATACCCATCCCGATGCGCACTGGACACACTCAAGGAGTTTCCGTGGTGGCCACAGCAAAATGCCGGGATACGGCCGTACGCCATATTACGCGATCTCGCACAACAGTTCACCGCCGACGTTGTCCTGTCTGGCTGCCTTGTTTGTTACGACACCCTTTGAAGTAGATAGAATCCAGATACCGATATTGTTGTAAACCGGTTTCAAATCCTCAGCCTTTACATAGACCCGTCTTCCGGGTGAGCTTTTCCGAACGAGCGTTGTTATAACGGATTCTCCGTCGTCGGTGTATTTCAGATATACCGTTATCGTGTTTTGCGCACCGCTTTCATAAATCTTGTAATTCTTGATGAAACCTTCGTCTTTCAGGATCTTGGCGATTGATTCCTTCATCTTCGATGCAGGAATATCTACCTTCTGTTTATTGGCATGTATCGCGTTCCTGATTCGTGTAAGCATATCCGCTATGGGATCATTTATTGAACTCATATGATTCCTCTTCCATTACCATGATGACTTTGTTACGCCGGGTATCTTGCCTTCATTGGCAAGTTGTCGAAAGCATACCCTGCACATATCAAAACGGCGTAAAAACCCACGCGGACGGCCGCAGATTTCGCATCGGTTATGATTTCTTACTTCAAACTTCGCACCTCGTCGATGCTTGGCTTTCATGCTCTCTTTTGCCATGTATGACTCCCTGTATTATCTATTCCCGGAAAGGCATGCCGAATCCATCAAGCAGCGCCTTGGCTTCGTCTTTTGTCTTGCCGGTCGTTACAATTGTCACGTTTATTCCGTAAATGTTGTCGGTCTTGTCGATATCGATCTCGGGAAAAATTGTCTGGTCCTTAACCGAAAAGTTATAGTTTCCAAAGTTATCAAACGCCTTCGGTGATATGCCCTTAAAGTCGCGAACACGCGGAAGTGAGAAGTTAATGAGTCTGTCAAGGAACTCATACATGCGATTTCCACGCAAGGTTACTTTGCAGCCGACATTCATTCCCTCACGGAGCTTGAAATTGGCGATAGATTTCTTTGCCAGTGTCTTTACCGGCTTTTGACCGGCAATTGACGCGATCTCCTTCATGGTGTCATTCATCTGATTGGTATTGGAGTGAGCGTCACCCATACCGACGTTAAGGACCACCTTTTCGATCTTCGGAATCTGCATGCTTGACTTGTACTGAAACCGTTCAAGCAGAGACTTCTTTATGTCATTCTTATACAGCTCGTATAACCGTGCAGCCATAGATTTATCCCTTAATCAATACGTTTTCCGCATTTTTTGCAAATGCGGATCTTGGAATCGTTCTTCATCTCTATACCGATGCGCACACCCTTCTTGCACTTGTCGCAGAAATACATAACATTGGAAATCTGTATTGGAAATTCCATCTGGACAATACCGCCCTTATGCCCTTCCTGGTTCTGCTGTTTGATGTGACGCTTCCGTTTATTGATCCCTTCAACCAGAACGCGGCCCTTGTTTGTATCAACGAAAAGGAGCTTGCCGCGCTTTCCCCGGTCATTACCGCTTATTACCACAACCTGATCTTCTTTTTTAAGCTTAGTATTTGTCATAATCATTACCTGTTACAGCACTTCGGGTGCCAGAGATACAATTTTCATGAAATTCTTTTCTCGAAGTTCACGGGCAACTGGTCCGAAAATACGTGATCCTCTCGGTTCGCCTTTCGCATCAACAATCGCGACTGCGTTGTCGTCAAACCTGATGTACGATCCGTCCTTTCTGCGGACAGGCTTGGAGGTCCGCACGATAACGGCCTTGAGCACAGCCTTTGTATGAACCTTCTTGCCGTTGGAATCCTTGAGGCCGTATGAAGGATGAGAGTCCTTGACAGCAACTACAATGATATCACCAACGGATGCGTACTTTCGCTTTGTACCGCCGAGAATCTTGATACACTGTACCTTTTTAACTCCGCTGTTATCGGCTACATTTAAATACGTCTGCATCTGTATCATACCGGAAACCTACTTCACTTTCTCTATTATTTCTACAAGCTTATACCGTTTCGCTTTAGACAGCGGACGTGTTTCTTCTATACGTACAGCATCCCCAATTGAAAGAGTATTTTCCTCGTCGTGACACTTGACCTTCTTGCTGTATTTGACGAACTTCTTGTACAGTGGATGCATTATCATCTTTTCGATCAGCACGACAGCTGTCTTATCCATCTTGTTGCTGATAACACGCCCGGTAATTTGCTTTCTTGCTTTTATTTCTTCCATCGGATCATACCCTACCAAGTTCAGCTTGTTCTTATTCCAAGCTTATATTCATTCTGAAGCGTCTTTATACGGGCAATCTTGCGCCTGTTTTCCCGAATAAGCTTCGTATTTTCAAGATTACCCGTAACGGTCTTGAACCGCGCCTTCTGAATCTCTTCCTTGCACTTGTCCAGTTCACGGACAAGCTCATCGGCAGTAAGCTCTTCCAGATGTCCTTTCATTGTATTTATCCTGATTCCTTATTCTTCAAACATGACTACTTTTGTCTTGACCGGCAGTTTGGATGCGGCTGCTTTCAGTGCCGCGACGCCGAGCTCCTTGCTCACTCCACCGAGTTCAAAAAGTATCCTTCCAGGACGGACGTTCGCTTCGAATCCTTCAGGATTACCCTTTCCCTTTCCCTGGCGTGTTTCTGCAGGTTTCTTGGTAAAGGGCTGGTCAGGAAAAACGCGAATCCACAGTTTTCCGCCGCGCTTCACCTTACGGTTAATGGAAATACGGGCAGCCTCAATCTGACGGCTGTTCAGCTTGCCACGTTCGAGGGCCTTGATGGCAAATTCACCGAATGATATCGTTGAGCCGCGGAGTGCCTTTCCCTTAAGCCGTCCGCGATGTATCTTTCTATGCTTAACTTTATTAGGCATTAACATCGTATATAACCCTGTATGCTATTTTGTCTTTCGCTTAACGGCGTACTTGTCTTCCTGCAGCTCATTCTCGTTTCTGGACAGAATATCACCGCTGTAGACCCACACCTTTATGCCGATAAGGCCGTATGTAGTGAGCGCCTCGGCAAAACCGTAATCTATATCAGCACGAATCGTATGGAGAGGAATCCTTCCCTCTTTAAATGTCTCGCAACGGGCCATCTCGGCGCCGTTCAGACGTCCGGAAATCATAATCTTGATCCCCTTGCATCCGCTTCGCATGGCGCCGGTAATGGCCTGCTTGACGGCTCGTCTGTACGGAAATCTGTTCTCAAGCTGCTGTGCAATCTGCATCGCGACAACCTGAGAATTCTTTTCGGGTTTTTTAACTTCTACTATATAGACATATACCTTCTTGGTGACCATTTGCTGCACTTCACCACGAAGCACCTCATGATTTGCCCCCTTCTTGCCGATCAGGATACCCGGCCGTGAAGCATGAATATGAATATTGACCTTGTCAGCCAGACGTTCGATAACGATCTTTGCAATACCAGCGCTTTTGTGTCTGGTTTTCAGATATTTCTCAATCCTGAGGTCTTCATGGAGATTCTTCCTGTACTGTTCCTTCTCGTCATACCAGATGCTGTTCCAGGATTTAACGATACCAACTCTCAGTCCAATTGGATTAACTTTTTGTCCCATATGTATACCTGTTATTGTTCCTTACTATTCATCAGAAAGAATGACCGTTACATGACTTGTCCGCTTTCTGATGCGGGAAGCCCGTCCGCGCGCCCGTGGTCGGAAGCGTTTCAGTGAAATGCCTTCATCAACCGTGACCTTCTTAACAAAAAGGCTGTTGTCAACAATATCCGGATTTTCGTTTCTCGCGTTCGCTCCGGCCGAATGAAGCGTCTTCAGAATAATGGACGCCGATTTATTGGGAAGCACCTTCAGCGTATCAACCGCTTCAGGAAACGAAATACCGCGTATTTTATCCGCTACCATGCGAGCCTTATACGGTGAAATGCGGACTGTTTTTGCTACTGCTCTTGATTCCATCTATAATACCCGTTACCGTTTTTTAGCCGTCTTGTCGCTTTTACTGACGTGCCCTCTATAGTTACGGCTTGGTGAAAACTCACCAAGTTTATGCCCCACCATGTTTTCGGTCACGTAAACCGGTATAAAACTTTTACCGTTATGCACCATAAGTGTATGTCCAATCATCTCAGGAAAAATAGTCGAACGCCTGGACCATGTCTTTACCGCGCTTTTTTTCCCGGAAGAATTCATCTCTTCCACTTTCTTGTAAAGCTTGAGGTCAATATATGGTCCTTTCTTGACTGATCTGGCCATAATTACTTCTTCCTTCTGTTTATAATAAGATTGTCGCTGTACTTTCTGACCTTTCGAGTCTTGAAACCTTTTGCCGGTATACCGGTGGGCGATACCGGATGACGGCCACCGTTGGTCTTACCCTCACCGCCACCAAGCGGGTGGTCGATCGGGTTCATAGCGCTACCGCGGACGGTAGGCCGCTTGTTGAGCCACCTGGAACGTCCGGCCTTACCAACTGTAATATTGCCCCAGTCCTTGTTGCCAACAGTACCGATTGTCGCCATACACTCCTTAAAAACGCGGCGCACTTCGCCGGACGGAAGCTTGACCGTACAATATTTCCCTTCGATTCCGGTGATTTGCGCGGAACCGCCTGCAGACCGTACAAGCTGAGCACCCTTGCCCTTGTTGAGCTCGATGCCGTATATCTGTGTACCAACCGGTATATTTTTGAGAGGCATTGCATTGCCTGTTTTTACTTCTACTTTTTCACCAGCAACGATCTGGTCGCCTACCGAAAGACCATTCGGTGAAATAATATATCGCCGTTCGCCGTCACGGTAGCAAATAAGCGCGATGTTTGCGGAACGGTTTGGATCATACTCGATAGTTTCAACCTTGCCGGGCACATCAAACTTGTTCCGCTTAAAATCAATGACACGGTACTTGCGCTTGTGCCCGCCGCCCCGCCGACGTACAGAGATCTGGTTCTTCGAACCGCGCCCCGCCTTCTCCGAGCGCCCTTTCGTCAGGGACTTGTGAGGTTCGTCTGTCGTTATCTCGTCGAATGTCAGTGTAGTCTTATACCGCAGTATCGGCGTTACCGGTCTATAAGTCTTGATTCCCATTATAATACCCGTTCAAAATTTTATTTCTCAAACAGCTCGATCTTGTCGCCAAGCTTGAGCGTCACAATTGCCTTCTTCCATGCGGACCCGTGCCCTACCGTATACCGGTTTCTTTTGCTCTTTCCCCGGTTTATTTGAATATTCACCCTGGCCGGCTCAACGCCGAAAATTTTCCGTACGGCCTTCTTAACAAGGACCTTGTTTGCATCGGAATGAATGCGAAACACATACTTGTTGTCACTGGAAATAGACGTTGATTTTTCAGTTACCACGGGTTTTATCAGAACATCATTCAGATTCATACCACACCTACGCAAAACTTTTGTTTATCGCTTCTACCGCGCTCTCGGTAAGCAGAAGATTTTTTGAATAAAACAGATCCCTGCCGGACAGACGATCGGCATTGTTGAATTTCACGTCTTGAATATTCCTGAGAGAACGCTTTATCATCTCATCATCGTTATGCGCCACAAATACACCGCGGGTAACGCCAAGAGACTTCAGAACGGAAAACATATCCTTCGTTTTTCCGGTTTCTATCGAAAAATTTTCAACAACCTTGATCGCCCCCTGCCTGGCCTTGAGCGACAGAATCGAGAGAAAAGCTTTCCTGCGGATCTTCTTGGGAAGCTCAATCCGGTATGATCGCACACGGGGACCAAAGACGGTACCGCCACCGACCCAAATCGGCGAGCGGTTGGTTCCGGAACGGGCACGACCTGTGCCCTTCTGACGCCACGGCTTGGCTCCGCCGCCTCTGACCTCGGCGCGCTCCTTTGTCTTGTGAGTACCCTGACGGAGATTAGCATTTGCAGCCTTGATGTACTCATATATGACTGTATTGTTTATATCGCCGGCGAACACGGAATCGGAAAGCTCAACCTGACCGATCTTTTCACCCTTAATAGAATATTTATCAATAACCATACTTTTACCGCCTTCCCTTAACTTTCGCGGACCATAACGATCGTATTCTTGCGTCCGGGAATTGCGCCTGATACCAGCACGATATTCCGCTCCTTGTCAATTCTGACAACCGAGAGGTTCTTTACCGTTACCCTTGCATTTCCTTTTCGGCCAGGCATCCGCTGTCCCTTCCATACTTCACCCGGAAACGCACAGGCTCCGATAGAACCAGGAGCCTTGTGAAAGTGCGAACCGTGGGTTTTTCGACCGCCGCCAAATCCATGGCGCTTCACGCTTCCGGCAAAACCCTTACCCTTGGAGATACTGACAACATTGACCTTCTTTACATCTTCCAGTATGCTGCAGTCTATAACACTACCCACTTCAAGGGCTTCATCAAACAGATCTATCTCCCGCATGACACGGCACGGAGAAATATCCTTATTTTTTAAATCCTTCAGTATCGGCGACGGGCACTTCTTTTCCTTGATTTCGCCATACCCTATCTTAAAAGCCTTATACCCGTCTTTTTCTTCGGTTTTTTTCTGTACAATAACATTGGGACCCAGTTCAAGCACAGTCACAGGAACAACATTCCCATTCTCATCATAAACCTGAGTCATGCTCAGTTTTTTTCCAACCAGTGCCTTTTTCATCTTTGTACCTATATATTACGAAATATGCTTCTCTTCAAGACAACAAAACGTATAACATCATCATGCTAACAATGACACATAGCTCTAACGAAAATGCAATGTAATAGACAATCTTTCAGATATGTTACGACTTAATATCCACAGAAACGCCTGCGGGCAACTCCAACTTCATCAGCGCTTCTACCGTATCGGAATTTGGGTTTACGATGTCAACCAGTCGCTTGTGTGTTCGAATCTCAAACTGCTCGCGAGACGTCTTATTTACGTGAGGAGATCTCAGTACGCAAAATTTCTCTACTCGTGTCGGCAGCGGAATTGGGCCTGCCACCTTCGCACCGCTACGGTTCGTCGTTGCCACAATCTTGGCGGCTGACTTATCAAGCAGCTTAACGTCAAACGATTTTAGTTTAACCCGAATCCTCTGTTCTGCTAATTTAGCCACAATTATTCCTCAAGCATCATGTAATTCTGAAGTTGTCAGGCTTACTCAATTCAGCCTGACAACTATCGTAAATAGCCATTTATCGGTCAATAGTTTTTTGAATCTACTCTAAAATTTTCGCAACAACACCGGCACCAACGGTACGTCCACCTTCACGAATCGCAAAACGGAGTGTTTCGTCCATAGCGACCGGAGTAATCAGTGTAACGACCATGTTTACCTTGTCTCCCGGCATAACCATCTCGACACCTTCCGGCAGTTCGATGGTTCCGGTAACGTCTGTCGTACGGAAGTAAAACTGAGGACGGTAGTTCGCGAAAAACGGCGTATGACGTCCACCCTCTTCCTTGCTCAGTACAAAAACCTCACACTCAAACTTGGTGTGCGGAGTGATTGAACCCGGCTTGGCAAGCACCTGTCCGCGCTCGACATCATCCTTTCCGATACCACGCAGGAGGCAGCCGACGTTATCACCCGCCATACCTTCGTCGAGAAGCTTTCTGAACATCTCAACACCGGTAACAACAGTCTCCTGTGTTTCCCGGAAACCGATAATCGCGACCTTGTCGTTCGGATGTACGGTACCGCGCTCGATACGCCCGGTCACAACCGTACCGCGTCCGGTAATCGAGAACACGTCCTCGATCGGCATGAGAAAGTCCTTGTCTATGTCACGCTGCGGCTGCGGCACATACTCGTCGAGTGTCTTGATGAGCTTGACAACGCCCTGAACCCATTCCGAGTCCTTGTTACCGGACATGGAGTCTTCCAGAGCCTTGAGCGCAGAACCTGCTATGATAGGCGTATCGTCACCCGGGAAATCATAGTTGCTGAGAAGCTCGCGTACTTCCATTTCAACCAGCTCTATCAGCTCATCCCGCTCTGACTCGTCAAGCATGTCTATCTTGTTAAGGAAAACGACGATGTATGGTACGTTTACCTGACGGGCAAGAAGCACGTGCTCTTTTGTCTGCGGCATGGGACCGTCTGTAGACGCGACAACAAGTATCGCAGCGTCCATCTGTGCGGCACCGGTAATCATGTTCTTTACATAGTCGGCGTGTCCAGGACAGTCGACGTGCGCATAGTGACGAACGTCTGTCTGGTATTCCTGGTGGGAAGTCGCAATGGTAATACCGCGCTCACGCTCTTCCGGAGCATTATCGATATTTTCAAACGCTACCGCCTTATTTGTTCCGCCAAACTCAAGAGCCATACATGTGGTAATTGCGGCTGTAAGTGTAGTCTTGCCGTGGTCAATATGGCCGATAGTTCCTACATTTAAGTGTGGCTTGGACCTATCAAATTTTTCCTTTGCCATGAGAATTCACCTCTTTTATAACTTTTACATATCTATTATATATTTTAATAGCTGCCGGGCCGTTTCTGCAGTTGCCGAAAGACATGTGCCGCCTGGCCTTTTCATCCACAATAGCAAGCGACCTGGAAACAAAGCACACGAAACAGTCCAATGTAGAAATGCCCGTATATGTTTACTATTCTTACAAAAAGTAAGAAAATTAAAAATTATAGCGTTTTGGTGTCAAGGAAATTAATCAATCAAGCAATTTTAGCAAGAATTAATTAGCCTTTTTAATACGTACGCCCCATAATACGGTCAACAACCTGCTGCTGTTTCTGTTTTGCCATGGGCTCGAACGCGTGAAAGCGCATCGTATAGTTGGCGCGTCCCTGGCTCATCGAACGCAGACCGGTCGTATATCCGAACATCTCGGACATTGGCGCGTACGCATGAAGTATCTTCAGATTCTTCATCATGTCCATATTTTCGATCCGTCCCGAACGGGAATTGAGATCGTTTATAATGTCACCTGTATAGTCGTCAGGCGACGTGATCTCTATCTTCATTATCGGCTCGAGCAGTACCGGCTGGGCGTTTTCAAGCGCCTGACGGAGAGCCATTCCGGCTGCAACACGAAGCGCGATGAGATTTTCCTCGCCTTCTTCCGCCTCGCATGAATCTATCGTTACCTTGATGTCATCAACCGGAAACATCGCAAGGGGGCCCGCCTGTGAGGCATCCATGATACCGTTCCTGCACGCCTCAGACACGGCAAGCGGCGTTTCGGAAGAAAGCATCGAAGTGATGACGATTCCCTCTCCCCGTGATGCCGGCTCTACGGTAACCGACACTGAAGCACACGCCGCCCTGCCGGAAATCTGCTGCTCATATTCCCGGCTTGCTGAGATCTTCTGGGTAATTGTTTCCTTATATGTAACCTGCGGGGTGCCGATGTTTGCATTAACGTTGAACTCCCGCGTCAGCCGGTCGACTATGATGTCCAGGTGCAGCTCACCCATCCCCGATATGAGATTCTGTCCAGTATCCTCGTCGATCTTAATCCGGAATGTCGGGTCTTCGTCTTCCAGACGGGCAAGCGCCTGTTCCATCTTCTCCTTGTCGGCCTTGGTCTTGGGCTCTATAACGATTGAGATGACAGGCTCGGCAAACTGCATACGCTCGAGTACGATCGGCTCCTTCTCGTCTGTCAGCGTATCACCCGTCTTGGCGAGCTTCTATCCGACAAGCGCGATTATGTCTCCGGTGCGAGCCTCTTTCACCTCTTCCCGGTCGTTTGCGTGCATGCGGAGAATCTTCCCGACACGCTCCTTCCTGTCCTGCTTTCCTTTCTCTTCCTCTTCTCCTCCTTCTCTTCCTCCTTCCTCCCTCCTCTCCTCCTCTCCCTTTCCCCCCTCCTCCTCCTCCCCTCTCTTCCATCCCCTCTCCCCCATCTTTCTTTTCTCTCCCTCTTCTCTATTTCTTATTTCCTTTTCTCCAACATTCTCCCCATACACCTTCTCCCCTTCCTTCGTCCCCTTCCTCTCACCAACTCCCTCCTCTCCCCCTCCCCTCCAC
>CAZAHA010000008.1:0-29943 GCA_964484915.1 uncultured Leptospirales bacterium | reverse complement strand
ACTACATATCCCGGATTCTCCTTTTCTATGCCGGAAAACTCCTCCTGCAGCATCAGGTTCACCTTGACAGACGAAAGATCCCGGGCATTGTCTGATATATTCGCGGTGACTGCCAGATTCCGCCTCCAGTCCTTGCGGCTTATGGAGGAGATGCCTGTTGTCCGTTCGAAAGTGGCGACCTTCTCAAGCGGAATGAGGGCCCCCTGACGGTTCGCGATCTTGATCTGCTTGAGCTGGTCAAGATCCTCACGCTCCTCTTCAGGAAGAATGACCCGAACCTCGATCTCCTCCTCGGACTTCTTAATTTCTGTAGCCACAAAACCCTCATAGTAGGTACGGATGGTCGAGGCAACGTTCAGGACCGATATGCCGGTGCGGATCGCTATCTCCTGGTTGACGTACACACGGAACTCCTTCTTCTCCTCTTCAAACGAGTCCTTGATGTCCTCGATTCCGTCAATCGTGGAGAGATACTGTTTGTACCGGTCGCCGATCTCCCTGAGCACGTCGATGTCCTCTCCCTGGATGTTTACATTAACGTCAGCACCGGTCGGAGGACCGCTTTCCAGCATCTTGTAGGTAATCTTCTCATACTCCTTCTGGTCCTCCTTTGTCAGCTCGCGGAGTCTGTCCATGACCGCCTGGGCATCGGCACTCTTGTCCAGCTTGCGCCTCACCTGAAACGGCGTCAGGTTAACGATGATAGAACCGTACTTAGAGCCGGTCTTCGTATTGGGGTCCTGTTCCTCCTCCTGCATGATACCTGTACGGGTGATATAGCTTTCAACATATTCATCAGGAAGGGCTTCGATTCCCTCTTCTATCAGCTGCATCTTTCTTTCCATCACCTCAAGTGATGTACCGGTCGGGCCTTCCGCAAGGATGGCAAATGTCTCGATGCCTCCAGGCGGAAAGAGCTCAAACTTGATGACCTTAACGGCAAAGATAACGGTAACGATAAACATGATGCTGATTGCAAACAGAAACGTGATCTTGTTGCGCAACACAACCGCCAGCGCAGCGACATATGTTCTTCGTATTCTGAATCTGCTGTGTTTTACCTCGTCCATCTTTTGGGGACAGCGTTTCTGTATAGTATTTTTCTCTTCTTCTTCCGGACTATCCTCAACCGGATTCACAAACGGCAGGAATCCCAGCATCTTCAGTAACGAACGGCCCCAGTTTTTGGAGTAGCGTTCGACATCGTAGATATGGGAAGGCAGGATAAGCATCGACTCGAGCCACGACATTGTCAACGCGATCGACACCACTGCCGGAAGCGACCACATGAATTTTCCCATGATACCGCCCATGAAAAGCATCGGGGCAAACGCCGCAATCGTGGTCATGATCGTACCGGCTACCGGAATGATAACCTCTGTTGTGCCGTTTATTACCGCGGACTTCAGTTCCTCGCCGTGTTCGAGGTGCCGGTAAATGTTTTCCGCAACGATGATCGCATCATCCACAAGCATACCGAGAACCATGATAAGGCCGAACATCGAGATAAGGTTGATGGACACCCCCTGTGCACCCATCATCCAGAATGTACCTGCGAAGGCGATCGGCAGTCCAATCGCGGAAACCAGTGCAATTCGCCATCCCAGCGCAATGAAGAGCGAGAGCACGACAAGGATGAGACCGACCAGACCGTTGCCCTTGAGGACATCCAGACGGCGTTTCACATAGTACGATACATCATCGGAAAGGACGACGCTGTACTTTTCCGGAAGGTCCTTCTTGTAGTCGTTTACTATTTTCTTTACATCATCGACAAGCGTGATGATGTCGTAATTTTCCTTGATCATGACGGTAAGCGTTATCGACTTCTGACCGTTGACCTTGTTAATAACGTCCTGTTCCTCGAAGGTCGGCTTTACGTTTGCTACATCGCCGACCGTAACGATCTCGCCGATATCGTTAGCACGAATTACCGTCCGTTCGATCTCCTCAGCAGTCTCAAACTCGCCGATAGTCCGTATCATCACGTCTTCGTTGTTTTCCTTGGCGATACCGCCGGGAAAATTGATGTTCTTGTTTGATAGAGCATCGGTTATGTCATTGAGCGCAACATGGAAGCGATCGAGCTTCTCGAGGTCTACCTCGACATGCATCTCCTTTTCACGGTAGCCGATCTCCTCTATCTGTGCGGCGCCGCCCACGTTTATGAGCCTGTCTTCAAGCATCTTGACATAGCGGCGCATCTCGATCTCTTCCTGGTAGGTGTCCATTCCTTCTTTCGTTATGAGGGAAATCCGGATAACCGGATATTCCCGCGTGTTGAGCTCCGTGATCTCGGGCTCTTCCGCATCATCGGGAAGGTCGGGTACCTTGTCGACCGCGTCCTTTATGTCCTGTATCAGCTTCTGTTTGTTAACAACATCCGCGTCAAGCTCGACCGCAACGACCGAGTAACTCTCGACGGAACTCGATGATACATTCTTGACGCCGCCGGTCACCTCCCTCAGTTCATCCTCGATCGGTATCGAGATGAGTTTTTCCACGTCAGAGGCTGTTGCGCCGGGATACGCCGTCTCGATAAGCACCCAGCCGAAGTCGACCTTTGGAAAAGCCTCCCTGTTAGCAGTCAGAACAAACATGAGTCCCGCGATAATGAGGGCTACAGAGATGAGATTGACGATGAGGGAGTTATCAATAAAGTATTCGATGAATTTCTTCATATATGCTCCTTGCAGATAAACGAATAATCAGTAAAAATCCTGCGCTGCGCTCTTCATCATGCAGCGCCTCCTTCGACAGGCAGCCGTGCCAAGAGAGAACGAATGCAGTCACGGGAAAAACCGCATGGTTATAAATGCTCTGCTTCTATTACAAAGGGCACCGTATAAGTCAACTAAAGATTGAAGGTGATTTATCCAGATATTCCCTGATGAGACCTCTAACCGGACAGTACTGTACTGTAACAGCGGCCGCCGTCCAGGACGACAAAAATATTATTGTTTTTTTCGGGCCTCAGGCTACCAGTAACGGAAAATCTACAATACCGCACGGAAATGCAATGCGAAACATTAAATCACTGCTGAAACACATCATCAAAAGCAAAGACCATACGGCAGCACTGTACATTACCATAAGTGCATTACTGTGCCTTGCTCTTGCGCATACAGAAAACCCACTTTCCGGGATCGAGCGGGCGCTGTACCATGGCCTTTCGTTCGGACGATCCTCCCGGCCGACCGTGACGCTTGTCGAGCCTGCTTCGCCTGAAACACCGGTTACCGTTGACACCGTTCTTTCGGCGGTCGGATGCGCCCTGCATAACGGTGCAGAATCTGTTGTGCTCATCGCGTCGGACATCCGGACTGATTATGCAAACGCTGCCATGGACGCGCTTATCAGCGGAGAGGCCGTACATATCGACCAGCTACTCGGTACGTCATCCGGGCTTCAAAAGCTGAAACGGATAATCGCCGTAGACGACACTATCCATTTATCACTTCCCGCGCACCGGGGCTCGATGAAAATCGACACCGCGTCTGGATACGACAAGCTCTTCCCGCTTCCACAGAGCTGATACCGCGCGGGGTTCGTATCCCGCCACGACGACCTGATTCCTCTTGCGGACTCGTTTGTTCCCCTTGATGCGCCAGGACCTGTTCCTGTGTCTGCGCGGATCGGAGAGATTGTCTATCCCCATGCAGCACTTGCCGCGGCGGCCGGGGCCTCACCCTCCCCCGTCTCACGAACATGGTACGGTCTTCTTGTTAACCGCAAAGGAAAGCGGACGGCCGTACCGCTGGATGGGGGGCGGGCCCGTATTCATCATCACGACAGCATGTTTACCAGATCCGGAATCACGAGGATTCCGTTTTCCGACACAGCCCGGTTTTACAACACGCTGATGAAGCGCGATTCCCTCTTTACTGCTCTGGCGGAGGAAGTTGGTCATCCGGTCTATGACCAAATAGCCGCAGCGAGGCGGTCATTCCTGTACAACAGTTTTCCGTTTGTTCCTGACAAGTCCTGATCGGAATTTTTCCAGATGTATAAGGCGGCAGAAAGCGATGCAACCGCAATGGAAGAAGTAATACTTCAAAAGGCAGAAAGACTTCTGGGCAGTGATGATGCCGGGAGTCTCCGGAAAAAAACCATAACCTCAATTATCCGCGAGACCGACGGCATCGACAGTGCATTCGAAGACCTCGGCAAGATGGACGGCACCGTATGCGTCATTTCAGTAATGCCGCACTATACGGATATGCGTGTGTCACCAGGATATCAGAGCGCCGCCCTTTTGGATTCCATCCTTCAGAAGACAGTTTTTGCGCAGATACCGCTTCTGCTATCGCTCATCACCGCTGCAGCGGTGGCTCTTCTGCTGTATAACGTTTATACCGGAAACGTCCGCTACAGACTAATCCAGCGCCCCTTTGCGGTTTTCGGTACCGTGTTTATACTTCAGCTTCTTTTCTTTTTTGTTACACGCCTGTACATCAGCGTTTATTATGTACAGGGCCTCTGCCTTCTTGCATGGGGTGCCGCCAGGCTGGAAGCCCCTGTCCGCTCTTTCTACAGAGGTTCCGTCGCACTGCGGTATGGAACAAATCTGCCGTCGGGTGTCATCGGACATATTGCCTCAAATCCCTACCGGTTCAGAACGGGCACCAGACACGATGCATGCATACTCGAGTGCCGCCTGAGCGGTGTCGCCGTTCCTGACGGCAGCGGCAGCCTGCGGAGTACAACACAGAAGCTTACGGCAATGTATGAAGCCGTTGCCGCCACAGCCGACAGATACGGCGGTATCGAAATGGTCTTCGATGCGGACCGTTTCCGGTACTGCTTCATCAAACTTCCCGGAGGATCCGGGAATCCGGTTGACGATGCCGTTGAAGCCGCACTGCATATTGAATCGGTACTCGATACAGCGAGAGAAACCGGCATAACAGCCGGCACGGTCGTGAATACGGATACGGTGACAATCGCCGGACGACAGCGAGCCGGGAGCCGCATACTCCTGTGTCCGGCCGGTGTTAACACGGACGGAACGGGATTGTCGGCAGTCTGCCGTGAATACAGCGTACCGACGCTGATTACGGAATCTGTCCGCCGCAGCATGAGCATTCCGCGCCTGGTACGACTGCTGGACCGGGTCAAGTTTGGACGGTCACGAATAACCGCGTCCGTATACCAGGTATTTCCTGATGATCCATCCGGGCACACCGAGAAGCTCGTTGCACTATACAACGACGCGCGAAAACAATTCTACGCGAAACGCTTTGACGAGGCGCGGAAACTGTTTCGAAGAATCCTGCGGGACCATCCCGGCGACGGTCCCTGCCGGCTCTTTGCAGAACGCGCACTGTATTTCAAAAAAAACGACAAGCCGCTGCAAAGAACCGTGGATCTGAAACGATGATGGAAATAGTTTCTAATTCTTGATTTTTTGGTCAACTATTGTATAATAATCGGTATGGAAAACATATCCGCTTTTGATACCATACAGTCCCATTCGCTCAGGATATTATCGCTGGACGATGATCCCGTTATAAAACACGTTCTGCATGAGCTTTTCGGAGAGGAATACCGCTACAAACACGCTTTTACGGTCGGAGAGTTTTACGATCTGTTTGACTCGTTTCAGCCTGACATCATCCTGGTGGACCTGAATCTTCCGGACGGCAACGGCATCTCGGTCTGCAAACGAATAAGAAACACCGCCGTGCAGAAATCGCTCTATATCCTCATCATGACGTCCGAATCGGACGAAAGAACTGTTGTTAATGCATATAACGCTGGTGTCGACGACTACATACGCAAGCCGTTCTTTCCGTTTGAAGTGAAGACCAAGATACGCATTATTACAGAGAACATCATCTCGCGGAAGCACCTGAAGAACCTGTACAGCGGAGTAAAGCTTTTTAACCAGAAGCTCTACCGTCTTACCAAGGTCATCAACAAAAACATAAACGAGATAACAAAGCACGAGATAATGTCGTCTATCGAGGACGTCATCAACCTTATTGAAACCGAATACTGCGAAATAATCATCTTTGGCACCCCGTCACAGCAGCAGCTCGTATCAGACAAGCTGGAACCGGACACAGCCGTTCCGTACTCGAAACTCGTGAAGATGCGGCCGTCAATTCTTCAGAGCGAACTTGAGCATGACAAACTGAAAATTCGGTCCAGGGAGAAACTTCTGCACATCCACATATTCAAGATATACTTCAACCGCGAGAAGAGCGGTTTCGTCATCCTTGAGTCGCAGCGGCCGATCGCCAAGGAGTCACTGGAGCTTATCAAACTGTACCTTGACTTTATAAACATGAAGGGAACCGACATTCAGCTTAAGGACAGACTGAAGCGCGAGATAGAAAAGGAGCGAAAGGAGATCTCACGTGTGCGGACGATACAGGTGTCGCTTCTTCCCGATTTCAAGGATATCCCCGGATACGAGATTGCCTCTTCGTTCATTCCCATGGAAGAGATATCCGGAGATTTCTTCGACGGATTCTACATAAACGAGCACATATACCAGTTTGTCGTCTGCGACGTCTGCGGACACGGAATGCCGTCCTCCTATGTCGGCTCTGCAATTCGTTCAATAATCCGGAGCATCTCGAACGACATCCAGTCCTTAAGCGGCATCGTCACAACACTCAACGGCATCCTTACCCAGACCGCGATCGACACCGCGTACTTCGCCACTCTTTTCATGTGGCAGATCGACTTCAAAAGTTGCAAGATGCACTATCTTTCGGCCGGTCATCCCGACGCGCTGCTTTTCGAAAGCGACACGGGAAATTTGACCGAACTGAAATCAACGGGACCGCTTGTGGGTATCTTTCCGGAATCGGAATATGAGGAGAGGGAGCTGCTGTTCAGGGAGAACGATGTTCTGTTTGCCTATACCGACGGACTCATCGAGGCCACAGACCCGGTGACCAACGACATGTTCCGTCTGCAGCGGCTGAAGAAAGTGTTTTTGCAGTCGCTTCGGTATAACCGTTCGATCGACATCATTCATACGGTGCTTGGTGCCGTCTACAGTTTTACCGACTACGGTATCGTCGACGATGACGTCACCATAATCTGTTTGCAGAAAAAATCAGCGTGCCCTGAACGCTGACAGCCTGAAGTCATCGATAACCTGTTCGCAGTATTCCTTTATCGCAATCAGCGCACCGTATCCGGTCAATGATGAGAATATCCCGGTCAGCGCCTTTTTCCGGTGTGGGCTCTCATTTGAGCGTGAAAACTGTACCGGCATGTCCAGGCCATCGATGCGGTTCTCCATCAGCCCTTCACAGAAGACGATAATCTCATCCAGCAGAAATGCGGATTCTTTCAGAAAGGTGTTCCGGCTCTTCTCAATCTCAAGCTCCGACACTCCCCGTCTGGAAAGGACAAGGGCGTGGTCCTCCGTTCGTGGTGCCAGTCTCTTCTGAGAGAAGGAGACGAATTCGCTCACGCGGTTTTCTATAACCACAGCCTGACTGCGTACCACAGCGTCATCCGTTAAGATACGGATTACCGGAATGTACCGGTCTGCAAGGTCGCAGAGCGCACCGTACATGTGAGACTCCTCGACACCTGCGCGGGGATGAAACGACCTCTTCGGATACTTCCGAACACGGGAGAGCTGCTCTTCGAGGACCCTGTCTACCGTCTCGGAAAACGACTGCCGGTTTCGCTTGCTGTCAAAAGACTCCCGCAGTTTCTCAAAGTTCTGTATTTCTGCAAGCAAAAAGGCGGAAATGTCCATTTTGTTCCGCTGGGCATGCAGAAGCCGCCGCTCAAACTCCTCGCGGTTAAAAAAGGCTCCGCTGAAATCGCGGGCGTAGTCGTCGTATTTCTGACGCAGCTTGACCAGAAGGTTATCGGTCTCTTTCCGTGAGAGTTTCACCTGTTGCCGTCCCTTGTATGATATTTTATTTTGTCCGTTTTTGCGGGATATGTCAAGAATATTATGTCGTATAGGCGCTTCCTGCCCGAATCACCTTTTTCGATAGACCCGCCAGAGTATATTATTGACATAAATGAAAGCTGCATTATAAAAAAGCTGCCGCCCTGTTTGTCCAATCGCTCCGGATACGTATACCGTATTGGAGCGCGGCACCGATTCTACTGAAAGGTATAACATAACAATGGAAACCGACAAGGAAAAGCGGATCGAACGGCGCGCCAAGAACATGATTTTGAACAAAGAAATTCCATATTCCAAGATGGAAGCCGTACGTTCCCTTTTGAAAAACAGCGGTTTAAGCAGCAATGAAAAGTACAGCGCAGTCATTCAACTGATAAAGGACTGCCCGGACAAACCGGTCATGTTGGAAAAGGAGCCATCGCCCCGCATTTCCGCACGGACGGAAACAACCGCTCCCGTTCAGTCGCAAAGATCCACCATGAAACAGCAGCAGCTTCCTCCTTCGATACAGCCGTCTGCATCATCAACATATGTAGATCAGGTCCATGAAGCCTACCGGCCGTATAATCTATTCAGAAAGCGCTATCTTATTCACACGGATAACATCCTCAAGTTCTGGTTCAAGAAGCGTCTGGTCCCAAACCGCAGGTTCTTCAAGGTAATGGGCACCATAGTCTCGTATCAGGAAAAGATACTGTACAGACTCCCAGCCATAATGAAGGCCATCGTGGAGGACCCGGAAATTGAAGATCCAACCGTATACAACTACCTGCGTATTCTCCGGAAATGGATGCTGGACAATCCCTTCATCAAGCTTGGCTATTCTGCTACATCCTGGCTCGATTCGCGCCATTTCGAATCGGAACTTGCCAACTATATACAGCACTACTTCGGATTCCACTCCCTTGATGCCGAACTGAAGGAATTTATCATTCTGACTGTTGAAAACAAGGTTCGCGAGCTTGAACAGGCGGACAATCCCACACCAGAAGAAAAACTGGAAGGTTCCACCAGAAGCCTCAAGCATGAAAAGGCCGTCTATGAATACATGATGACGCTACGCTCTTTCATTCACAATCAGGATGCCGGAAAGGGGCTTGTGGATACCTACCTGAGTTCGGCGGTCGGAACTGCAACGCTGCATGATTTCCTGGTCGTGCTTGCAGAAGCGCTGGTCTTTAAGCGCAGGACGACTCTCACTGAGATCAAGGCTTATTTCAACACCGCGCCCCTTGCGGTCAACCGGAAGCAGTGGGAATGCAGCAATGAATACCTGAAGAAGGCAGGCAAGGACCCTGAGTCTCTCCGTAAACACAGGATCGATGTTCTGAAAAAAAAGGTTGCCCCCTATGACGGTATCGCAGAATTAATCAATCTGAAGATTGACGGAAAGGACTTTCTCAGCAAGGCGTTTGATGAACACTGGCATATTATCAACAAACGCCGGAACGAGTACGCAAACTACGCCGATGACAGCTTCTTTTACTTTATTGACGACTGTATCGATTATTTTTCTCATGCGTATCTCCCGTATCTGGACGGTTCAACCCGTATATTTATCGATCCTGAGCGGAAGATGTACGAATCCAGCATCTTTACGCGGGGGTACTTTGAGGCCAAGCTCTCCCGCCTGTCTGACCTGCAGCGGGATCTGCTGGAGTACAGGACTCAAAATCCGAACGAGATGATCACATACGACGAGGTAAAGAAGATACTAAGCGGGCGCCTCTCGACGATGCTGCATATCAAGTCGTACCTTAACCATACGGGATCGCTTTTTTACGACATCGGCTCCGAACTCTTCCGCGTATACCTCTCGCACCGCAAGTGGATACGAGAAGGAAAGGAGGGACCGCAATCGCTGTACAGGACGCCCCTTGCGCCGGGGACGCTTGACGAAGAAGACACCGGGGCGCCGCTGCCGTTCCATGACTGCAGAATCGCCCAGCAGGAAAAAATGCCGCCTATACAAAAAACCTTTGTAGGAAAATATGTCTACAGCGATTCTGTCCGGGACGGCCTTTTCAAGAACATGATGGCTTTCTGTTATCAGATGGCATACGAGTGCGGCGACAATACGCTGGCCCAGGATATGGAGGACCGGCGTGAGCTCAGGCGGCAAATCAAACTCTTACAGGAATGAGGTAACTATGGGACGCGTAATTTCCGTATCCAACCAGAAAGGCGGCGTCGGCAAGACGACAACAACGGTCAACCTTTCAGCTTTTCTGGCCGCAAGAGGCAAAAAAGTACTAATCATAGACATAGACCCGCAGGCAAACGCGGGATTTGGTGTATCGGTAAATGCCGAAGAACTGCAGACAACCATTTACGAGTTGTTGATCGGTGAGATAGAAATAGAGCAGGCGATATTTAAAACAGAATACGAAAATCTCGACATCATACCGTCCAACATTCACCTCTCAGGCGCACAGATAGACATGATGGAACTTGAGAACAAGGAGAGAAAGCTGAAGGCGGTGACTGACCGGATAAAGGACTTCTACGACTACATCCTTATCGATTGTCCACCGTCGCTTGGACTCTTAACGCTGAACGCGCTTGTTGCAGCGGACTCGGTGCTGATACCGCTGCAATGCGAGTATTACGCGCTGGAAGGGTTGAACCAGCTTTTACGGATCATCTCGATGGTCCAGGAAAACCTCAACCCCAAACTTGACATAGAGGGGGTCGTGCTTACCATGTACGACTCGCGGACAAAGCTGTCGCAGTACGTTGTTCAGGATGTAAAGGATTACTTCAAGGAAAAGGTTTTTTCCACAATCATACCGCGCAACGTGAAACTCTCGGAGGCACCGTCGTTCGGCAAACCGATCGGCATCTATGATCCGGGATGTCCGGGATCAGAAACCTACGAAAAACTTGCCGATGAGGTACTTTCACATGGCTAAACGCGCACTCGGAAAGGGGCTGGGCGCCATAATCTCCAACACGCCCAAGGCCCCCGCTGAAGCGACTGAACAGGCAATACTCTCCGCGGGAGAGGAAACCGTTATTGAACTGCCGATAGACAGTATCAGAACAAATCCCGACCAGCCGCGCCACTACTTTGACGAACAGGAGATAGAGTATCTCTCCGAATCCATACGCTCTGTCGGGCTGATCCAGCCGATAATCGTTCGCCGTCAGGACGATCTCTACTATATTATTGCGTGCGAGCGCCGCTTCCGCGCGGTCAAGCTTCTGGAACGGGATACGATTCGCGCCATTGTCATGAAGGCGAGCGAGGAAGAGAATGTAACCCTGGCACTCATTGAGAACATACAGCGCCAGGACCTTGACCCTATCGAAGAGGCCAAGGCCTACAAGCTGCTGATCAACCGTTTCAAACTGAAACAGTCCGACGTGGCGCAGCGTGTCGGCAAGGACCGCGCGACGATAGCCAACAGTCTGCGCCTGCTCTCCCTTCCGGAGAACATGCAGGAAGCCGTTTCCTCTGGCGTGATCAGCCAGGGACACGCAAAGATACTCGCCGGACTGCCCGCCGACGACAAACAGTACTACTTTGACCAGATCATCTCGAAAGGTTTAAGCGTCCGCGCCCTGGAAGCAATGATAAAGGAAGATGAAACGTCCGGAACCGCCGGCGGCAAAGGCGCGGCAAGGAAGGACCCGCATATCAAGAAGATGGAGGACCATCTTGTGTCTGTCCTTGGAACGAAGGTGGAGATACGGCACAGTACGACGGGCAAGGGAAAGATCGAGATAAACTACTACTCCCTCGACGACTTCGAACGAATCGTCGAACAGCTGGGACACTAGCCATGCCCTATACGATAGACCTTCATACCCATTCGGTAGCGTCAAACCACGCGTACAGCACAATCCAGGAGATGGCCGCGCAGGCGGCCAAAAACGGCATCAGCACGTTTGCGCTGACCGACCACGGACCGGCTCTTCCGGGTGGTCCGCACATTTATCATTTTGCGAACATGCGGATCCTCCCTTCACATATCGACGGCGTCGAAATCCTCAAGGGTATCGAAGCGAACATCGTTTCCGTCGACGGAGCGCTCGATGTAGAAGAACGCAGGCTCAAGGCGCTTGACATCGTGCTTGCCGGATTTCATCACGGCACGGGATACGACCCGTCCGATGATGTATCAGACAACACCAGCGCGGCGGTATCGGCGATCTCATCCGGACTGGTCGATGTTCTCTGCCATCCCGGCAATCCGGACTATCCGATCGATTTTATCACCGTCATCGAGGCGGCGGTAAAACATGACGTTGCGCTGGAGTTTAACAACAGCTCCTTCCGCATGAGCAGGAGAGGCTCCGCCGACAACTGCAGACAGCTTCTGAAACTGGCAAAGGACGCAGGCGTCTTCATCAGCCTGGGCAGCGATGCACACATATCCTTTGACGTGGGAAGAAACGATGTCGTTGAGGAGATGGGTTTGAGGATCGGATACCCCGAACATCTTGTTCTTAACTCAAGCCGGTCGGTCCTTGCGAAATTTCTCCAGAAAAGACACACATGATACAAGGCCCTCTTCCGTCCGATAGCATGAACATGCGGACCGGTTTCGGCTGCTGGCAGCTCGGCGGAAACGGCTGGAAGGATGCGCAAAAGGAAGAGTCTGTGAAGGCCGCGTGCTACGCCGTGCGGCGGGGAGTCAGGCTCTTCGACACCGCTCCGGTATACGGCTTCGGCGAGTCGGAACGGCTGCTCGGCACCGTAGAGCGGGAGACGGGCGTGAAGCTAACCGTCGCTACCAAGTGCGGCCTCGTCCGCAGAAACGGCCGCGTTACACACGACCTCTCCCATGATTCGATCCTGTCCGAGTGCGAACAAAGCCTCGAGCGGCTCGGCAGAGCACACATAGACCTCTACCAGCTGCACTGGCCGGACCCGGCAACCGGTATCACCGAGAGCACCCGCGCACTTTGCCGGCTGCTGGACGAGGGACTCGTCAAAAGAATCGGCGCGTGCAACTTTCCGGTGGACATGCTGGATGTTCTGGCAAAAGAGATTCCGCTGACATCCTGCCAGGGATGTTTCAACTACATTCAGCGAGACGCCGCAAAGGAGATAATCCCGTGGTGCAAAAGGCACGGCGTCATCTTTATCGCCTACAGCGTCCTCGCACAGGGCATTCTGACACCGGACATCACCGCACCATACTCGTTTACCAAACGGGACATCCGCCGGCTGAATCCGCTCTACACGGAACCGTCTTCTCTTTCCAGGGCAGTCCGCACACGGAGCGAACTGGGGAATGATCCCGTCAGGGGGGCGTATGATTTTGTCCTGAATAACGGTGCCGATATCGCGCTTACCGGAACGTCCCGGACAGAGCATGTGAAACACATTCTGGACATCCTGCCGTAACCGTCCGTCATAGCTGCTGATCTCAACCGTATTGCTCTTGACTTTCTGATTTGCTGTGATACGGATGCTATATACAAAAAGTAATAAATTGGAGTTTATATGTCAACCGGAGTTGTCGTCTGCCCTGTCTATAACCAGGAAATCGCCGTACTGAACAGAATCCAGCCGCTTGAGGCGGTGCTTGATGGCGAGACCATTCTCATTATTGACGACGGTTCAAGCGACTCGCTTGAATCAGAGATCGAGACGTCCGAACATGTCCATTATCTGAAACATGAAAAGCCCCTCGGCTACGGCGGTACGGTCATGTCGGCTGTTGAGTATGCCGCCGCACACGATAATGACATCATCTATCTGATCGACATGGCAAACACCGGCTTCAGGGAGGCGTTTTCCCTTTTAAAGAGGGGAATTTCCGACGGTGCGGACATCGTTAACTGCAGCCGCTTTGAACAGGACGATCTGACCGAAGACTACGCCTCGATCCATGCCGGCCGCGTCGTAACACATCACCTCCGTCAGGCAAGCGGCCTTTTGTTTACCGACTTCTTTTCACCATTCAAGGCGGCGCGTACCAATTCCCTTTCTTCCATGACTCTGGAGGAATTTGACGAAGCCATTCTGATACAGCTGTGGATACAGGCCGCACATTTCCGGCTGAAGTGCACGGAACTGTACTGCAGCGAATGCAGCCAGCCCGGCGTTAGTCCCGAAGCGCTGGAAAAGGAAAGTGAATACTATCTGAATTTCATCAGGGGCGAGACCCTGCTCTACCCGGTTTAGGAGGTGTGCGCATGAAAAGCACAACGTCAAAAAGATCCGGGAACACGCCGTTTAACTCGTACGCATATCTTGCAGCATGCGCGGCAGTATCACTGTTAACCAACGTCGCATCGGTATTTTATATCGGTTTTCTGTACATGCGGCAGGTCATCACTCCCGAAGAGAGTATTGCGTATGACGCCATCGCTGTCTACGACCCGTACCTTTTTCCGGTACTCTTTCTTGTACCGACCATTCTGGCAGTCATATATCTCTATCCGTTCTCGCAACCCGGGAACAGCAAAAGCAGGAAAAAATGGGGCGTCCGTTTGCTGAACACACCCCTCGTCCTCGCCCTCATCGGCTGCACGGGATGGATTCTGGACCTCGCCTCCACCACGTTCCTCGCACTGTCCATTCCGGATTTTGGGCCGGTCATCTTTACGAAGTATGTCATCGGTTCAATGCTGACCATGATCTTTTCTTTCATGTGGGTATACTATCTCATGGACCTCCTCAACAGGAGGTTTTTTATCAAACAGTTGTTCAAGGGTGAGAACCTCTCCAACACCAAAGGGATCATACATTTTTCCATCGGCAGCCGCTTTCTAATCTATTTTATTACGGTTGTGATTCTTCCGGTGTTCTCCCTTTCCAACTATATCCTCCTTTTCATGCAGACAACAAGCGACTATTCAAGGATGGGGCATTTTGTCTTTACGCTGACAGTAACCATTCTCATGGGCTCGGTCATCACGTATCTCTTTATGCGCACATATAAGAATCCCATCACCGATCTCGCAGAAACAACCGAACAGATACGGCGCGGCAAATACGATGTTCATGTGCAGGTAAACTCTACCGATGAGCTCGGAAGGCTTGCCGAATCGGTAAACGAAACCGCGGTCGCGCTTCTTGAAAAGGAGCTGATCAAGGACACATTCGGAAAGCTCGTTGACCCGCACATCCGTGACTTTCTGCTCAAGGGAAACCTGAACCTCGGCGGTGAAATAAAGGAGACGACGATACTCTTCAGCGATATACGGAATTTCGCGTCGATCTCCGAGAGGCTCACGCCTGAACTGACGGTAGATTTTCTCAACTACTGTTTCGAGGAGATGAACGAGTGTATCGAGAAGAACAACGGGCTGATAAACAAGTATATCGGTGACGCCGTTCTGGGTATATTTGGAAATCCTGTACCGCTTGAAAATCACACGCTGCACGCCATAACAGCCGCCGTGAACATGCGCGAGCGGCGCGAGTACCTTAACCGTGACCTCCAGTCAAGAAATCTGCCGACAGTTGACTTCGGTATCGGCATCCACAGCGGTGAAGTTATTGCGGGAAACATCGGTTCTGCATCCCGCATGGAATATACCGTGGTCGGCGACAACGTCAACATCGCCGCACGGCTTGAAGCGCTTACAAAGATATACGGCGTAAACGTCATCGCGTCCGGTGACGCCGTCTCGATGCTCTCGAACGACACCCCGCTCACCTGCAGGGAGATAGATTATGTACGGGTAAAGGGCAAGCTGAATCCCGTCCGCATTTTTGAGGTAGTCGATGCGGAAGGCGAACGGAGAAGAAAACTCAAGATGAATTGCCTTGACACCTTTACCGAAGGGGTAAAAAGGTACAGAAACAGGGAGTTCGGCAGTGCCAGAAAACTGTTTGAGGAGTGCAGCGAGTACATGCCGTTTGACAAGGTTTCAAGAATGTACATCAAACGGTGCGACACCCTGCTGAACAATCCGCCCTCAGAAAAATGGAGCGGTATTGCCGTGATTAACGCTTAAGACATTTATATCCAAGGAGCCGAATATGTCCGAACATACCATACCCGCCCGCCGTGACATTGCAGCGAAAGACACCTGGGACCTTAGCGTCATGTTTGAGTCCACTGAAAAATGGCAGGAAGAGTACGACCAGTTAATGCATGAGACAGAACGCTATGAACCGTTCAGGGGGCGGCTGTCAGAGACCGCAGATATCTTCTTTGACCTTCTCGAACTGGACCTTTCCCTGTCCAGAAGGCTGGAAAAGGTGTTTGTATACGCGCACCTTTTGAATGACCAGGACAAGACCGACTCCGGGGGAGAAATGCTCTTTCAGAAGGCGGTCGCGCTCTCCACAAGGGCGTCCGAAGCATCGTCATTTATCGTGCCGGAGATTCAGGCACTTCCGCTCGAGACGGTTGATTCCTATAAAGCGAGTCCACGCGCAGCAGGATACGACTTCTACCTCGAGAAGATACTCCGCTACAGGCCGCATACCCTCTCCCAGGAGGTCGAGCACGTCCTGGCAATGGCATCGGAGAGTTTGTCGGCGCCGTACAGGATCTTCTCGCAGCTTGACAACGCTGATTTTACATTTGGTACCGTTACAAACAGCAAGGGTGAGACGCGTGAGCTCTCACACGGCAACTTCAACACATTCCTGATGGACCGCGACCGTACGGTGCGGCAAACTGCGTTCTTTCAGTATTATGAAGTCTATGACTCGCACCGCTACTCCCTTGCCGCGGCCCTTGCCTCGTCCATGAAGAAGGACTGGCTGCATGCCCGTATCCGCAACCATGCATCATGCCGCTCGGCGTCGCTCTTCTCGGACAATGTGGACGTTTCGGTATACGACAACCTGGTCGCAGCTACCCGTGCCAATATCGGCGGCATGTCCGCCTACATGGAGCTCCGCCGTTTGGTACTTGACCTGGACAGCCTTCATTTCTACGACACCTACGTGCCCATGGTTGATACGGTTGATATTTCCATTCCGTATGAGGAGGCAGTTGAAATCTGCTTGGAAGCGCTCTCTCCGCTTGGAAGTGAATATACGGGAATTCTCCGCGAGGGACTTCTCGGCGGATGGGTAGACAGATACGAGAACCGGGGCAAGCGGAGCGGTGCCTATTCGTCCGGATGCTACGACTCGTATCCGTATATCCTCCTCAATTATGACAGCTCCAACATCAACAGCCTGTATACGCTGATACACGAAGCGGGTCATTCGATGCACAGCTACTACTCTGTACAGAACCAGCCGTACCACTACCACGATTATACGATCTTCGTGGCCGAGGTCGCGTCAACATTCAACGAAACGCTGCTGTCGGACCACCTCATGAAACGCTACAGCCACGACCCCTTGATGAAAAAGTACATCATTAACCGTGAGCTCGAGAACCTCAGGGGTACCCTCTTCCGCCAGACCATGTTTGCCGAATTCGAACATGTCATGCACTCCCTGGTCGAAACCGACACGCCTGTAACGGTTGAAACCCTCAGGCATGAGTACAGGAAGCTGCTGGACTTTTACTTTAACGGATCAATCGTCATAGACGATGTGCTCGAACTCGAATGTCTCCGTATACCGCACTTCTATTCAGCTTTCTATGTTTACAAGTACGCCACAGGCATTGCCGCTGCCATATCACTTGCAGAGCGGGTTATTGCGGCCGAGACGCCTGCGCTGGATAACTATCTGAAGTTTCTGTCGCTCGGCGGAAGCATGTTCCCGCTTGACGAGCTGAAGACCGCGGGTGTGGACATGACGACTCCGGGTCAGGTTGAAAAGGCGCTGGCGCGGTTTTCAACGCTCATAGAGGACTTCACCTCTCTCATGTAGGGGTGAGGACCTTTCTGTCGTTTAATCCAGCCACTTGTTAATGGAACAGATCCGGTCTATTGAATCGGAATACCAGTCGCTCTCCTCGTGGTATCTGACGATACGGGAGAGCTTTTCCTTTGCTCTGATAAGAAAATTCTTCAGCCTGTCTGCGGAAAGGGACCCCGCGTAGTAGGCATCGAAACCGTCGCGGATAATGTCCACTGCCTCGCGGTACAGACGGTAATCGATATCCTCGCCGGAGATATCCGTCCGGATATCTCCTTCCGAAATATAGTCCCGGAGGAAGCCGTATCCCTCGTTGAGTATAACCATTCGCATTTCAGCGGCCGGGTCGTCGTTCACATCCGGATGGTTCAGCTTGGCAAGCGCACGGTAAGCACCGGAAAGCTCATCCTCGGTAAACGGCTCTCTGAGACCGAAGACACGCAGATAGTCGTTCTTTTTCTTCATCCGTGTTTCCCATTATCTGGAATCGGCGTCACCACAGTACTCATACCATCCGGTTCGGCCGCTGCAATACTTTTTTATGCAAACAGTTTTATAAGAGATAAAAGTCCCGGCAGAAACCCCGCGATCAGTATACCGCCGTTCATCCCGGCAAACATGATCCTCCTCACCATTAACACAAGGTGCGAAATACCGGGAAGAGTACGGTATGTACGGCGTGGTGATGCCCCAACGTACAGGGTATAACTGCATCAAACTCCGACCGAAGGACGGCCAGAACGATGCTGTCCGGTTTGAATCCCGTTAACAGAAGAAGCGGTGTCAGAGCCGTACCATACCCCATGCCAGGCGAGGAGCCCGCATCGTCGGCAGCGAGTACACTTACCGCACCGATTTCGCTGTGATATCGGCTATTGTTGTTTTTTCAAGACGGTCCGAGACATAGTCGCGTATCTCGCGCAGATGCGCCAGAATCAGCGGCGACTGTTCAAGCGGTGTCTTTTCATAAAAGCAGGTGCTGACAGACAGGGTCGGCGCAAGGGCCCCGTCCATGAGCCGGATGATTTCGGCAAGTGTTATGAGAGACGGGTCCCGTGCCAGAGTCACACCACCGCCGGCCCCCCGCTTGGAAACGAGGTACCCAGAAAGTCAAAGACGGTTCAGTATGCTTTCGAGATATTTAAGCGGTATATGTTTCCGTTTGGATATTTCCCCGATGGTCAGCCTTTCCGGATAGACAGAGGCGCACTCCACCAGGGCAAGTAACGCATATTCGCTTTTCGTTGAAAGTTTCATGTAACGTATACTTACTGTTCCTGCGAGTGTGTCAACAAGTAGAATAATTTTGCATTGAAAAAAACAGGACCCCGATTACCATGAAAATCATTTATTGCCGTCCGCATCCATTCCGTAAGAGAGGCAACCATGACTTTTACCCGTATCTTCACCGGTATCGCACAACAACGCGGAATGCACATGTCCGACGATGACAGGCAGCCGTCATTCACGACGTTTGGCATCCTCGGAAGCGTCATTTTCTATACGGTGTTCATCCTGCTGCTTGTTTTCGGTATCTTCCACCTGCTGTTTCCGGACAGAAAGCTCGTGTATACGGCCAGCGTCATCAACCTGGTTTGGCTTATCCTTCCGACAGTGCTTATCATTGTGTCCGGTCTCTTCTATATCCGGAGAAGCCTGTATAGAAACCCGGACTACTTTCTGTCTTATAAACATAAAAAGCTGCAAAGCGCGGCTGCGTGTATTCTGCTGATCGCAGCAACGGCGGCGTTTCTGTATTTTCTCATCCGTTCCACGCTGCCGCATCCGATCCGCATCTATATCTGTATTGCAACACTGTTTTTTGCCTCGTTTTCACACTTTCAGCTTTTACACTTTTTCGTATATTTTTTTCTTATACGCCTGTTCCGAAACACGCTGAATCTGTCGGAGATCATTTCTCATCACAGCACAACAATCAGGAATATAGATCATTTCCTGGTCATTCATTCGTCTGTAATCAACAGATGTAAACGCTCGGGCGACACGCTTGTCATAACAGGATTTACAATCGGAAACAGCAGCTGGATACGGGAGCGGTATGGCACATTCGGAATTAGTCAGATCATGCGGCAGATTGATTTTATCCTCACTGAACACTCCCGTAACTATGAACCATGGGGCATCGTCCCCGATCATATGCTCTTTGTTAACTTCTTCCAGATCGGCAGAGACGACGATCCCGGATCGGCAAATGACCGCTTTTCGTCAATACTGTCACATAACGAATTTGTGATTCTGGAAAGCGTCGTTGAGGTTCATCCGCTCTTTTGTACCCTTTCTGTACCGGCAGACCAGCTGCCGTCGGCAGTCTTCGAGTCGGATGAGAAGGAATACCTGAATAAACAGATAAACAGACTGATCGATTGTATAAAATTGTCCGGACAGGCTCCAGACAGCAACGAAGGAGAAAACGGGCATGCTTAACATATTTACTTTTCTCTTTGCCATAACATTTCTCATGGGCGTACTCTATCTGCGTTACCTGTTCATGATCTACAGTATCCCGAGACGAATAGAGGAAGCCCGCCGTCTCTTCGACACCGACGAGAAGAAGGCAGTCGCGATATGCAACTCGATACTTGCGCTGGACAAGGGCAATCCGCTTGCCAACTGGCTCATGGCAAAGTTCCATACAAAGTACAAGCGTTATATACTCGCCCTCATGTTCCTCAACGAGATAATCCAGTACGCCAAGTTCTCTCCTGAAGTTCCGGAACAGGACGTGCGGGAAACGGTGACCCAATTGTATCTGTATCTGGGCAACATCGAGAAGGCGATCGCACAGTTTAATATCCTGCAGGGACGCTATCATGTCAATACCTCGCTCATCAAGCGGATGGTCTCCATTCTGCTCGAAATGGGAAATACGGTAGAGGCGCGACATCTGGTCGAGAAGGCCCTGGAGAGCAATCCCGGAGACGGAGAACTCGACTACATTTTCGCGACCATACTCTTCAAGCTGAACGACCACGGAAAGGCGGAGAGCAGATGCGCCGCGGCGCTCCGCAAGGGGTACGTGACGCCTGATCTGTACTTTCTTCTGGGCAAGCTTCAGTATCTCGGCCACAGGTACGGAGAGGCGGTCGGCAACCTTTCCAGAGCGTATGACGAGAAGATGGAAGACGAAGCTGAATGTACCAACCTGCTGGTTCAGTCCTACTACAACATACACAACTACAGAGCGGCGGTCGACCTCGCGGAGGATAAGGTCGAGAACTATCCGCCGGCAGACCCCAACACGGCGGGAATCCGTTTCTTCCTGGGATGTTCCCATGAAAAGAAAGGTGAAATCGACGCCGCGCTGGCCCACTGGGAGAAAATTAAACCGTCACAGAACCACTATGACGCTGCTAAACAGAAGATCGAATTCTTTAACTACATCGCCCAGAAACCGTACGAGCGCCGCTTCATTACCCAGCCGGTAGATTCGTTTATGTCGGTTTCGGAAAAACTCATCGACATTCTCGGCTATACGATCAGGGAAACAGTCCGTTCGGACGACGAAATTCTGGAATATGTCTGTGGATCCAGCAGTAACCTGTCGCTCTTTCATCTTTTCTACTTTATCGTTATGCGAAAAACCGAGCCGGTCGGACTGACGGACCTCAAGGACATCTCAATCCGGAAAAACGTGAACAAGTGCAAGTTCGCAATTATTACCGCGCTGTACTTCCGGGAGGAAGCGAAACAGTATGCGATGAAGAAGGGAATACAATTGTACGATCTTTCCATCTTCGAGAAATACAAGCTACTGTAATCAATGTTTCCATCCGGGCGCAGCGTAAACGAAAAAAAACATTGCCTGCCGTGGCGGATGAAACTACTATACCTCTTGTCCATATCAAAGCTTAAAAGGGTGCAGCCATGCCACGAGAATTTTCGCATACAAGCGATTCCTTTATCAGAGACGGAGACCCGTTTCGGATCATCTCCGGCTCCATCCACTACTTCCGCAGCCATCCGGACCGGTGGCACAGCAACCTCAAAAAGCTTGCCGATTTCGGCTGCAATACGGTCTGCACATTCGTTCCGTGGAACCTGCATATGCCTGAACGGAACCGTTTCATATTTGACGGCATGCTCGACCTCGCCAGATACATCAGTACCGCAGAGAAACTGGGTCTTCTTGTGATTCTCAGGCCAGGCCCCTATATCTGCGCCGATATCGACGGGGGCGGCATTCCCGTCTGGGTTCTTGAGGAGTGCGGATACAATATACGGTGCTCAAACCAGCACTTTATGGAAGGTGCCAAAGCGTATATAGAGAAGTTTTGTGAAACAGTCGCTCCGTATACCTATGGAAACGGCGGACCTGTTATTATGGTCCAGATAGAAAACGAATACGGATCGTACGGCAACGACCGCTCATATATGGAATCACTAAAAAACATCTTCCAGCAGAACCTTCCACCGGTTGTTCTCTTTACGGCGGACCAGCCCCGGGAGGAAAATCTGAAAGCCGGCAGCATACCGGGAACGCTTGCCGCTACATTTTTTGGTTCGCACCCGGAAGACTGTCTATCGGTACTCGACACAGTTCCGAACGGATCACCGCACTTCTGTCTTGAATTCTGGAGCGGAGGACACGACTACTGGGGATCAAGCCACCATATCCGCACGCCTGAATCAACGGCTGAAACATTTGTAAAGATTTTATCAAGCGGAGCATCGGTAAACATTTACATGTTTCACGGCGGAACTAACTATGGTTTTACTGCGGGTGCCTGTTCGTCAGGGGGGACAGAGTACAAGCCAATTATCACCAGTTACGATTACGATGCCCTCCTCTCCGAGTCGGGTGATATTACACCGAAATATCTGGAGTGCAGGAAGGCACTTGAGAAACACATAACCCTTCCGCCGCTTGAGAAACAGACCAATGACGAGCTGCTTGAGAAGTCGAACATTATCTTTCCGCAGCATGCGACACTGTTTCAGTCGCTGCAGTATCTGTCAACACCCGTGTTTTCGGTAACACCAATGACCATGGAGGAGCTCGGCGAACCCTTCGGACTGGTACTTTACCGCACCCGCGTCGAAGGACCGTTGACGGACGCGCTTCTTTTAATCAACGGACTGTGCGACTGGGCACAGGTGTTCGTTAACGGCGTTTATCACAGCACCCTCTACCGGGCCGAGGAAACAACCGATGCGGCCATAGACATTCCCGCATCGGGCGCAACCATAGACATCCTGGTTGAAAACCTGGGGAGAATTTCGGCTGGTCCCGGCATGGCACAGCCGAAGGGCATAACGGGTGGTGTTCTGTTAAACGGACGGTACCTCTTCAACTGGGAGATCTATCCGGTCAGCATGGCCCATACCGAGAACATTCCATTCAAACTCGACAGCAGCTACCGTCCGGAAAAAGTCCCGTCCTTTTATCTGGCAAGTTTTTCCATTGAAAGGCCGCGCGACACCTATATAGACCTAAGCAGATGGCACAAGGGCGTCTGCTACGTAAACAACTTCAATCTGGGCAGATACTGGGATATCGGACCGCAGCAGGCTCTCTACGTGCCGGCCCCGCTGCTCCGCAAGGGAAAGAATACACTCATCGTTTTCGAACACTACGAAGTAGAGGAACTCTCAATAGAATTCCGGAAGAGTCCGCTCTACGGCAGACGGTCGCATAAAAAGAAATCGCTCCTGTCAAGATTCTTCTCCCATTCGTGAGACGGCTACGATTTTCTATGCGGTAAAAGAACCCCGAGGATACCGCCAACGAAACTCGCGGACTTCTGCTCAACGTACGCCCGCAGCGACGGTTTTGACACAACATCCGCATAGGACGGAAATATCTGCTGGAGAAAACCAAGTTTCGCGAAACTGATCCTGTTATGTCGGGCCTGGTGAAGCCTGGTTACAATCTCCGCCGAATTCTCTCCAAAAACGTGCGCCCCGACGATTCGTCCGTTTCGTGTGCATATTATCTTCGCATACCCTTCCGTACTGTCACGGACAACCGAATGCATCGAAAACTTATACGGAAACTTGTAAACCCTGGTTGAATGGTTCCCGTACCTGGCCCTCGCCTCCGCTTCCGTCATGCCGAAACGGGACAGATCCGGCAACAGTGAAAGGGACCAGACAGGGTCCCTGTACATTACACTCTGTTTTCTTCCCGTCGCAGCGTTCACGGCGGCAACAGCACCCTGCATCTCGGCGCGGCTGGTAAGGAAATAGGGACCGGTTATGTCTCCGCATGCGTATATTGAAGGGACGCTGCTCTGCAGGCTGCTGTTTACTGTTATCCCCGAATCATCATATGCTATCCCTGCAGCCCCGAGGTTCAGCGACTCAACAGCAGGGCGCCGACCGCAGCAGAGGAGGATCGTTTCTACCGTTACCTTGCTTTTCTTCACACCGGAGGAAAAATGAACGATGCTCCGTCCCTCTTCATGCTCAACCGATGTCACATCGGCGGATCGTACAAGCATCACGCCCCTTGATTCCAGCATCTTACCGGCCATAACCGAGCACTCGGAATCCTCGCGCGACAGTATCTGCTCTTCACGTTCCAGTAATATCACCTTGCATCCAAACACCGAAAGCGCCGCCGCAAACTGGCAACCTGCCGGCCCACCGCCGATAATGCAGATCGATTTTGGCAGGGATTCCAGCGTAAAAAGGCTCTCTGGGGTCAGGAAACCGCTGCCGCTTAATCCCGGTATGTCGGGTACTAACGGTACCGAGCCCGTCGAAACGATGATGGAGCGTCCGGTATATTCGGATGAACCAACAGCTACCGTATGGGCGTTTACAAGGAGAGCCTTGCCCTTCTTCGTCTCGATTCCCGTACGGGTAAGCTCATTAAATGAAGAAAATCGTGATACCCGTTCACGCTTGGATCTGACAGCCGACAACAGCGGCCCTGTCTGTATCCGTGCAGGTGTCCTGACGCCGAACGGCTCGATAATCCGCGCCCGTTCTAGGTCTTCTGCATACTTGAGCAGACACTTCAGCTGAACATCATGAACATACCGGGACGCGCCAGATTCGCCTGATCTGTCTACAAGAAGGACCCGCTTGTTCAGCCCCTTCGCGTGTACGGCTGCGACCAGACCTGCGGCTCCCGCTCCGACCACGATAACGTCAAACATATAGCTCCCTGAACGTTTCCTGGCTCCTTTTTCTGACATGACATGATCTCCTGGGTTTTTAGTTTACGTTAATGTTGAAAACTGTCTGCAATACGGTATGTTATCTGCACACGGCATTGTTCATGACCTGCTGTAACTTTCGTTACCTGATGCCGTCTATCTAAGCAAGCGGTTCGCACGTTATGTCACAAAGCGCACGCATTATACGAAACAGAACTTTTTGTATGATTATCGTTCAAAAAAAACAGGCCAACGTACAATTAATGACACTTATTAATTTGACAAATAGTATTTTCCCACTATCTTCTTTACATATTTTTTACAATTGGAGATATTATGAACAAAAAGTTAATTACACTGGCTGTCATAATAATTCTCGATATCATTCTTCTTGCCGCCGCCGAGAAAATGCCAACGATTGATTATCTTGCACTGGGCACCTGGGACACTCTTGAAACCGATACAGGACGCATCCGTATAGATTTTAAAACCGACAAGACTTTTTTCGGTACGTATACCCCTGCCGACAGCAAGACGTCTGTAATCTTTAACGGAACATACACAACCTATAATAAAAACGTCAAACTTAATCCGGATTCGTCGTCAATACCCGCCCTTGATCTTTCTGACGCGCGTTTCAAGTATCTTGAAAACAACCCTGACTACAACTATGCCCTGGTGTTTGATTCCATCACGCTGTATAATCTGAAGGAAACCGCGAAAAAAGGAAAAAAAGTCTCCATCGGTGCTACAGACTCGGTAATTCTTGAATCCAGGGAGATAGCCCTCTCACGGAAAACACGGTGCAAACTACTCCCGCACAAGGATTCATCACCGTATGCGTTTAAGATGTGGATGAGTTCCAGAGGAAGCTGGGCCAGGAAGACATCATTGTCGGAGGGGTATCCGGTGACGCTGATCGCCAGATCACAGGACAAGGAACAGTATCTGGGCAAGAAGGACTACTGGTACTTTATCTCGTTCATGAGCATGGGGCCGGACGATCTGGAGCCCCTTGCCTGCTGGATTCACGGAAGTTCGGTATCATTTTAACGGACCCGTTACCATCTCCCGGTTGACTTCCGGCCGCATCACCGTTCATAAAGCGGAAAACCGCCTATCTGTTCTGCAGATATGAATGTATTCCGGCGGCCGCGTCCCGTCCTGCTCCCATCGCGGTTATTACCGTTGCCGCGCCGGTAACACTGTCTCCGCCGGCAAAGACACCAGGTATCGATGTCATCATGTTCTCGTCTACGGTAATCACGCCGTTTCGACCGGTTTCAAGACCGGGTGTCGTCTTTGCGATAAGCGGATTCGGAGTGGAACCGATCGCCACGACACACACGTCGATATCAAGTGTAAATTCTGATCCCTCAAGCGGAACAGGCCGGCGTCTGCCGGACTCGTCCGGTTCACCGAGTTCCATTTTCATGCATTCAACGGCCGTTAGAAATCCCTTTTCATCACCGATATACCGCAGAGGATTGGTAAGCGTCATGAGTGTAATGCCTTCCTCCTTTGCATGCCGGACCTCTTCGAGGCGAGCCGGCATCTCCTGTTCGGATCTGCGGTAAATAAGATACACATTCTCGGAGCCCAGGCGCAGCGCGGTTCGCGCAACATCGAGGGCCACGTTTCCGCCGCCGATAACCGCACAGTTCTTTCCGTACTTGACAGGAGTATCATATTCCGGATACTGGTGCGCCTTCATCAGGTTGACCCTGGTAAGAAACTCGTTTGCGGACTGGACGTTGTTCAGGTTTTCACCCGGAATGTTCATGAACCGGGGTAGTCCTGCGCCCGAACCCAGAAAGACTGCCCTGTACCCCTGGTTAAAAAGCTCCTCAACCGTCATGGCCCGTCCGGTAAGGGCGTTGGTAATAATCCTGACCCCGTTGTGCTCAAGGTCGCGTATCTCGGTGTCGACGATATCCTTTGGCAGACGGAACTCCGGTATCCCGTACGTCAGCACTCCGCCGGCCTTGTGAAAACCTTCAAATATGGTAACTTCGTATCCCAGACGGTTCAGATCGGCCGCGCAGGCAATGCCCGCCGGTCCCGAACCGACAACCGCAATCTTGTCACCGTTTTTCGGGGGCAAGGTGACATCCTTTGCCTGTTCCTCCCGCCTCCGGTCGAGGTCCCGGTCGGCTACGAACCGCTCGAGATGACCGATGGATACCGACTCCCCCTTCTTGCCGAGGACACAGCGCTCCTGGCACTGATTCTCCTGCGGGCAGACCCTTCCGGTAACGCACGGCAGAATGTCGGACTCATATATTGTATCGACCGCGCTCCTGTAGTCACGGTTCTGAATATGTCCGATAAAGGTCTTTATATCTATGGAAACGGGACAGCCTTCGATACACGGAGCGTTCTTGCACTGAAGACACCGCATCGCCTCAGCAACGGCCTGGTCTTCATTGTACCCCAGCGGTACCTCAAGAAAGTTACTTCTCCGCTTGTCGGCTGGCTGTTCGTCCATGTGGATCGCTTTAAATCTGTCACTCATTGCAACTGTCCTTATACGCATCAAACATAAATACTTCTTCATTTTTGTACATGGAGAGGCGCTGTACGAGTTCATCAAAGTCTACATCATGCGCGTCAAATTCCGGACCGTCCATGCAGGTAAACCGGACCTCTCCTCCAACCGTTACCCTGCACGCGCCGCACATGCCGATTCCGCACACCATCAGTGAATTGAGACTGACCGTGGTCTGGATCGAGTACGGGCGCGTCATGTCCGCGACCGCTTTCATCATCACAGGGGGGCCGATAGCGATGACCCTGTCTATGGTTTCGCCGTTATCAATCATATCCCTGAGTACATCGGTAACAAATCCCTTCGTCCCGACTGACCCGTCGTTGGTAGCAATCTTCAGCTCCGAAGAGACGTCTGCAAGCCTGTCGTCCCAGAAGAGAAAATCCGCTCCGCGGTATCCGATAATGGAGGTCACTTTCTTTCCGAGAGAACTCATGTACCGCGCGATCGGGTATACGGGAGCGACACCGATACCGCCGCCGATCATGACAATGTGTTCTTCGCTTCCAGCGTGAGTCGGATTGCCTTGGGGCCCAAGCACCGCATGGAGAGAATCACCTTCATCGAACGCGGCAATCTTGTGAGTACCTTTCCCCATCTTCTGAAAGACGATCGTTACGGAACCGTCCTCCCTGTTGAAATCAGCTATGGTCAACGGTATCCGTTCACTTTTCTCGCAGGCAACGATAATCAGAAACTGTCCCGGTTTCGCGGCTTCGGCGACGAGAGGCGCATGGATACGTACCATCTCGATCTGCGGCGCCAGCGCCTTCTTCTCCATTATCCTGTACATAATCGGTGTTATCCTGTAATATTATAGTAGCATAAAAAAATCATCTTGCGTATATGCACAAGTATGCAACATATGCCGCGCATGTAACGCACCAGACAGCCCGGTCAGGTTGCTGGAATTCTTCAAATTTAACATTTTTCAGCAAATGTCACTTTTATACATCAGGTGGCAAGTTCTTTTTGATTTTTGTCGTGTAAGGCGCCTTGTATGTCAATGAAAAATGCACAACCAATAAGCTTCGGCAAACAATATTCAGAAAACGCGATAAGCGGAGATATCCCTCCGGGTACAATCCTGGACACCGGCGACGCCTATCTCGTGTTTATACGGATACCAGAGTTCGTCTCCGAAAACCTGGTAGTGGACGCATGTGCATACCAGACGAGGCGCCCCATATCCGTCACCGGCAGCACGTTTCGTTCACCGATATTCTGCGAACACGAGCTGAAACAGATTAACGGCTTCAAGACCATGAAAAAACAGATCGAATGGATGAGCGGACGCTTCTGCGTAAAATTGATACTGAAAGAAAAATTCTCCGTTTCGATGGAATCATGCACCCTCTCATATGAGGAAGATGGTGCGCCGTTTCTATCTCATGACCCCGGACGGTGTATCTCACTGTCCCATTCCGGAGAGTATGCCGGGGCCGCGGTTGTCCGGGAGATGACGTCTGTTTGCGGTCTCGATATCGAGAAGACAAGCCGGGAAAACATGGGATCGTTTATCACGGTGGCCTATACAGAAGCAGAACAGATCGCGGCCGCCGATCCCCGGGAACGGTTCGTCATATGGACCGCGAAGGAAGCATATCTTAAATATCTGCGGCGGGGATTTCATGAGCCGTTAAAGTCAATTGAATACCGTAACGGAGACCTCTTCCACCGCGGGACAAGGGTTTCCGCCCGTCTTTTTACGCAGAATATCGACAAGGAACATGTTTTTTCCTTTCTCATCGGGAAAGCGCAGAATAGAGTGTGTGGTGTCTCACACATTACACAGGACATGGGGGAAAAGGATGGAAGATCAGGAAGCGTATAGCAGGGCGGAAAGAAGAGTAGAAGAAAAAATGGGATTCATTACACACCTGGCGGCTTTTATCGTCGTGAATACCGGACTGTTTTTTGTAAACATGTTTACGTCTCCCGACTATTTCTGGTTTGTCTGGCCGCTCATCGGATGGGGCATTGGGCTGGTATTTCACGGACTCAATGTTTTTATGTTTACGGCAGGATCATCGCTTCGCGAACGCATGATCCAGAAGGAACTTGAAAAGGAACAGAAGCACAGGCAACCGTGAAGTTCAGGATACGCGGGAAACAAACAGCCTGAATCATGCAGCAACGAACCAGACAGCTTAACAGCGCCAAGCAGAAGAGAGGGCCTGTCGTCTACTGGATGAGCCGCGATCAGCGTGTTGATGACAACTGGGCCTTCCTGGCCGCACAGATGAGCGCGATACAGACAGGTTCATCACTCTCTGTCGTCTTTGTGCTGGATCCCAACTATCCCGGTGCCACATACCGTCACTACCACTTCATGACCGTGGGCCTGAAAGAGACGGAAGAAGCCTGCATGCGGTATAATGTTCCCTTTATACTCCTGTACGGCTATCCGCCGGTCGAAGTTGCATCATACGCGAAATCAGTCTCGGCCGGTGCAGTCTATACGGATTTCGACCCTCTTAAAATCAAGCGTGCGTGGAAGGACTCCCTTGCAGCGCTGCTGGATGTCTCACTGTTAGAGGTGGACACCCACAATATCGTACCTGCGTGGATCGTATCGGGAAAGAGCGAGTATTCGGCGGCGACGTTCCGCAGGAAATACCAGGAGCACATAGACACCTTTCTG
>CAZAHA010000007.1:0-31672 GCA_964484915.1 uncultured Leptospirales bacterium | reverse complement strand
AATGATGATCCTCGTAAGTGCCGCATCGTGCACAAGACCCCCTGACAAGTGGCGAATCGTACCTGGACGTTCGGCAGGTCCGATAACTGAAAACAGTACGGAAGAAGGACTTATTGAACTGTTTGGCAAGGAAAATGTAAAGCGGAAGAAGATCTACATCGGTGAAGGCCAGTTCCTGAACGGCCATATCCTTTTTGAAGGTTCCAGGAACGAGTGCGCGCTGCTGTGGGAAAACAACCTTACGCCGCCGGTTGACAGAATCATACTGTCTCGCTCCGGAGGAGATTGGCATCTGGAAAACGGTCTTTCGGTCGGGACAACAATCGACCGTCTAAATGAACTGAATGGAAGACCGTTCCTGTTCTACGGATTTGACTGGGAGATGGGTGGACTCGTGATCTCGTGGGAAAACGGCGAGATGAACCCGGTATCCAACGATTCGCTCGTCCTGCACCTTGCTCCGGAAAAAAACAAAAACACGGCTCTTCCAAATGCGCTTCTCGGCGACAAGGAGATCCGTTCGGACAGTCCCGCCCTTGCGGACATTGCCGTGCGTGTAAGCCGCATGGAGGTGCTGCTGCAGCGAAGCGAGCCCAAGCGCGGCATCATAATCGCGGAGAACGGCCTGATCCTTCGTGACTCGCCGGGGTTGGATGGTCTCCGTCAAGCATCGATTCCGTTTGATGCGGAGGTCGAAATCATAGACTCACACGGTCCGCTGGAAACGATAGACGATATCACGGCTCACTGGCTAAAGGTCAGATACCGGCAATTCGAAGGCTGGGTCTTTGGAGGGTATGTCGATCTTATACAGTAGCCGTCAACCTGCTGCAATGAGGTGATGTATGAGAGAATCAGTATCGGTGGTTCTGTCCGGAGAAGCCGGACAGGGACTCCAGACGGTCGAGTCTTTCCTTGTCAGGGCGTCTGCCCGCTTCTATCATGTTTACTCCACAACAGAACTGATGTCCCGCGTGCGGGGCGGCAATAATTCGGTTGAGATCAGGATATCGGCACGGCCACTCCATGCGTATACGGAGTCTGTCGACATCTGTGTCATTCTCGACAGGAAGGGTCTTGTCCGGATGAGAGACAGGATTTCTCCCCAAACTGTTCTCATCGGCGATGAGGGTATCATGGAAAAATGCAAAGAAGCGCCGACGTGTGTGAAAAAAAATGTACCGCTGAGTGCCCTGGCGAAGGAGGCAGGAAGCGTACTCTACATCAATGTCATCGTCTTTGGTATGGTTGCGGGTATACTCGGTCTTGAGCGGGACACGTGCATCAGCCTGATAGGGGAAAAGTTCTCCAACAAGGGAGATGATGTTATACGAAGCAATACCGATGCGTTTGACACGGGCAGGAAACACGGTGAAAAACTCGGTATAGACATCGATATCGAAAAGGTTCCGAACACAGGCGATTATGTTATCCGAAACGGTTCCGAAGCTGTAGCTATCGGCGCCCTGGCGGGCGGCTGTGATTTCATATCGTCTTATCCCATGTCGCCGGCAACAGGCGTGTTCCAGTATCTCGCTGCCAGGGCGGGCGATCTTTCCCTTGTAGTTGAACAGGCCGAAGATGAGATATCCGCCGTAAACATGGCTGTCGGTGCGTGGTATGCCGGAGCCCGTGCTATGGTTTCAACCTCAGGAGGCGGATTCTCCCTGATGCAGGAGGGGCTGAGTCTTGCGGGTATGACCGAAACGCCTCTCGTTATTCATCTTGGTCAAAGACCGGGACCCGCCACCGGGATGCCGACCAGAACAGAACAGAGCTGCCTTCTGTTTGCAGTATACGGAGGGCACGGCGAGTTTCCCCGCGTTGTTCTTGCTCCGGGTACACCCGAAGATGCGATGCTCCTCACCCAGAAGGCATTTTATCTTGCCGACCGGTTTCAGATTCCGGTCATTATTCTTACCGATCAGCATTTGCTGGATTCTTCCTGCATGATGAGACCGGTCTCGTTTCATCAGAAATACATGGTGCGTGCCATTGTTGAAAGCAGCCTGGAATACACGCGCTATGCCCGGACCGAAACCGGAATCTCTCCGAGGAGCGTACCGGGGTATGGTGAAGGGGTCGTATGCTGTGACAGCGATGAGCACGACGAATACGGACGGATAACGGAGGACTTTGGCGTCAGGGCCGCTATGAATGCCAAGCGGCTTGTCAAGGCGGAGTCAGTCATTATGGAGTGCAGCAGCGGGACTCTCGTGGGTGCGGAAGCCTAAAGAACACTGATTGTGGGATGGGGGTCTACCTACGGCGCGATCGTTGAAGCGCTGGACAGGCTTGACCGCAATGATACCGCGTATCTATATGTCAGCCAGCCGTATCCGCTTACCGAAAACATCAAGGAATATTGTGCTGCCGCAGAACAGATCATATGTGTTGAAAACAACGCTACGGCACAGTTCGCGACACTCCTTCGCAGCACCTTCGGCATAGAAGCAGACCGGACTATCCTGAAATATGACGGTATGCCGTTTTCGGTTGAAGATCTTGAGAAGAGGCTGAAGGAGGTGCTGTAATGGGATTGTTTGACATAGACAAAAGCAGAGATGTCGCATGGTGTCCCGGATGCGGCAACTACCAGATCCGTGAGTCGCTTGTCAAGGCGCTTGACGAGATGAAATTTCTGCCGCGTGAAGTCGTCTTCGCATCGGGTATAGGACAGGCCGGCAAGATGCCGCAGTATCTGAACGTGAACTACTTCAACGGACTGCACGGCCGCGCCCTGCCCATTGCTGTTGCCGTCAAGCTGTCAAATCCGCAGCTGACAGTGTTCGCCGAAGGCGGCGATGGTGATATGTACGGTGAAGGCGGGAACCATTTTATCCATACGATCCGGCGGAATCCGGACATTACACATCTGGTACATAACAACATGGTATACGGACTTACCAGGGGACAGGCTTCGCCGACGAGCAGAAAGGGGTTCCGGACACCGGTCCACGTCAACGGAGTGTTTTGGGATCCGTTTAATCCCCTGGCCGCCGCGCTCTCGCTCGGCGCAACCTTCGTTGCACGGTGTTTCTCGGGAGATGCCGACCGCACGAAGGAGATTATAAAGAAAGCCGTTGCACACAAGGGGTACGCGCTTGTGGATATCTTCCATCCATGTGTCTCGTTTAACAGGGCTAATGACTTTAAATGGTACCAGGACAACACGTATTATCTTGAGGACACCCATGACACGACCGACCGCCTGCAGGCGGTCCAGTTCGCCCTGCAGAGCGGGCCGTATCCGCTTGGCATACTCTACCAGAAAAGCGGCGGACGGACATATGAGTCCCAGTATTCTCCCTATGCGGGGGGCAGGACCGCGCCGCTCTATACCCGAGAGAGATCAATGACAGAGATAGACAGGCTTCAGAGCGAGTAGCAGCATGAACATGATTCTTCTAACCGGAGCTGACCTAACCGGCGACAATATGGCCTGTCTTACCGAGGACCGGCGCGTTACACACATACAGACCGTACTGAAGGCAGGGACAGGTGATGTACTGCACGTCGGTTTGCTTGGCGGTAAACGGGGGCGGGGGACCGTTGTGGAGCAGTCTGCCGGGCGTATCGTGCTGTCTATATCACTCTTTGATGATCCGCCGGCACCGCTTCCGCTGATCCTCGTGATCGGCATGTGCCGTCCCAAGAGTTTCCGCAAGGCGCTTCATTATGCGGTGGCGATGGGTGTAAAACAGATTCACGTTATCAAGACCTGGCGGGTTGACAAAAGCTATTGGTCAAGTCCGGTCCTTGAAGAAACGAATCTGCGAAGTGAAATGGTCCTTGCTCTCGAACAAAGCCAAGATACCATCATGCCGTCCATACGTATCCATACACTGTTTAAACCGTTTGTGCAGGATATCTTTCCTGAGCTTTCAGCCAAGAGGCTCCGTCTGCTTGCGCACCCGTATAACGCACAGCGATGTCCGGCAGACATTCAAACCGATGCTGTTCTCGTTGTGGGGCCCGAAGGAGGCTTTATTCAATACGAGGTCGACACCTTTCTTGCGCTGGGGTGTATACCCGTGACCACCGGACGGAGGATTCTCCGCGTCGAAAATGCTGTTCCGGCGCTGCTTGGACGGATGTTCTGACCGGCGGGCAGTTATCAGAAACCGGGACAGGCAGTACATGTTGTAGTCGACGGATACTGATGTGTCATGTGAATGAAATTATTTGTTTACAATATGACCCCGTATTGGAAGCTGTAATGAAAAAAAGAGGGAGATTTCTGTTCTGAAAGTAGCACTCCATGACGGTGTTTTCCATGCGGACGATGTATTTGCATGCGCCATACTAAAAATAATCTATCCGGATATAGTGATTATTCGTTCCCGCGATGAGGACGTTATCGCCGAGGCCGATTTCCGTGTCGATGTCGGCGGCAGGTATGATCTTCATTCCGGAGATTTTGACCATCATATGACACATGGTGCAGGAGAGCGGGAAAACGGAATACCATACGCTTCCTGCGGACTTGTCTGGAAAGATCTCGGCATGAGAGTTGCCAGGACGGCCTGTCAGTGGGAATATATCGACCGGAAGCTGATACAGTCGATAGATGCGATCGACTGCGGATACACGGTGGATCGCGGTTACCATCAGGAGGTCCAGCACTACAGCGTCTCCGACATGATTGATGCGTATAATCCCGTCTGGTTTGATTCTGAAACGACGCATGATGAAGCGTTCAGCAGAGCGGTTTCACAGGCACAGGTCATACTTCAACATGAACTGAAGCGGGCTGAAGGTTTTGAAAAGGCAAAGGGACTCGTGCATGATGCTATAGATGCGGCGGTCAATCCCCACTACATAGTCCTTGAGCGGTACTGTCCGTGGCAGCATATAGTCATCAATGAGACAGATATCCTCTATGTTATTTTTCCGTCAACAACCGGTGACTGGCGTGTACGCGCGGTACCGCGTTTTCTCGGTTCATTCGAATCACGGAAGCCGCTTCCCGCGTCCTGGGCCGGAAAACGGAATCATGAGCTTGCCGAAGTGACAGGTATATCCGATGCGACATTCTGTCATCCTGCGCGCTTTATCGCCGGTGCGCACTCACGCGGCGGAGCAATCGAACTGGTTGAGCTGGCGCTACAATAGCTGTTATCGTTACTATACATGGAATATAAACGAGAATCAGGCCGCATCAGAGTACCCCGTTACCGAAAGGAGCACAGTATACAAACCGTACTCATCCTGTACGGCCTCCTCCTCTTGTCTTTCTTCATACTAAACTATAACCCGCAGACAATCTACGATGCGGATTCTCTGCTTGGCTGGGTGTTCGCGATTATTTCGACCGTTTGTATATTGATACTGATGCGTCGTCTGGAGCCCGTACGGTGGCAGGAGGATCTCGGCCTTGTCTTTTCCGCGAAGGATATCTGTACGGGTGCTGTTTTCTTTGTTGCTCTTCTTTTCGGTGTAGCCGCGCTGCTCAGTGTAATTGCCGACAGTAACGGATATGTCTACTCTCCCTCACTTGTTACCTATTATCTTGAGAAACAAAAGGGCAACGAGGCACTCAATTATGGACGTATCATACCGCTATATCTGTATCATATACCGCAAACATTTAACGAGGAAATGATTTCGGGCTCACTTCTGCTGAAAAAAATACGTCAGAGATATTCGTGGATATCCGATCTGTGGATAGCTTGCGGAGTGGCTCTCCTCTTCTGTCTTGCACATGTCGTATTCTATCGCTTAACGCCCGCGCAAATCGGAACACTGGAGTTTGCTTCTGTTATAACGCTCTTTCTTGCAGGCTGGATCAGGAATGTACTCATACTTGCTGGAGGAAGCATTCTGTACGCGTGGATGCTGCACCTTGCATGGAACCTGCTCTTTTTTCCGAGTTACTACTACATAAAATATACCAGGTTTGTACTGCGGGGAGAAACGGACAGGATAAATCTCATCCTCGGTGACTGGAGAACCGTACTCGTTGTACTGGTGATCGGGCTGTGTGTCGGTATCTGGTATGGAAGAAAGAAGCACCGGCAATAACGAAAGACGCATCCGCAGGCCGTTTCCAGCACAGGACCTGACCTGCGGACAAGAATAATTACAGGGGTGGAGTAGTCAAATGTATAGACTTTTCCGTTAAAATTATAGATGCCGCTGAAGGTGCTGTCCTCGATAGTGATGTCCCAGCTGCACTTATACGGATTTTCGTTAAAATCAAAACGGTAGTTCCCCTTGTACGATCATGTAGTGGTCGTACAACCTGTTATCACTTATTGTTCAAGTAGAGTTGTGATCTTTTCCTTGTCATGGTCCGACAGGTCCCTAAACTGAATACCCATCCCGGCCTTGACGTCGTCAGTCTCGTCACGGTTCCACTTGATGGTTCCGTCGATATCGAGCCATTCGTTGTCGCTTACTCTGATCGAAAGGGTGACGTTGTCCTCCTGGTTCAGCGGATCCGGTGTTGAGAGGAAGATGCCGCCATGGCTGATATCCACCGATGAACTGTATGTCATTCCGTCTGAAGTATGAACTTCTGCCTTTAAATGTTTCTTTATCCTCTGTTCAGAACGTTTCTCTTCCATGTCTTTTGCTCCATATCCAGCCGGCACACGGTTATGTGCGGCTAAAGTAGTGATAATGAGTCAGTGATTAATATATCAGCAGCAAAATGCATGTTCAATTGTTTTTTGGACGTGAATTATAATAAATAAGGGAAATAGCATATTGTCATTGCGGCAACTGTAACCGTTTATCGTCATACCGTGTGGGTACGGTGCCTGGCTTCGGAAGAACGTACCAGTATTGGACTGATGTGATATCCGAACGGCAAACGGTTGTGCGATGTTGATTTTTTTCTTCTTTCTATAGTCACAATGTGTATACTGAATAAGCATGAACAACAGAGGCGGGAGGGATCAGATGAATGAAATGCCGCATGAGTACCGGGTATTGTATCAGTTCATGAACCGGCTAGACAGTCCCTTTTTCATACAGAAAAGCGGGGAATCCGTTATCTGCCGTCATGATGACAGCGGTACCCTTGATGAGGTACACATACCCGCCATTTCGCCTGAGTCGCTTGGCAGTACCTCGTTTAAGGTAAGGCATGATATTCAATATGCCTATGCGGCTGGAGCGATGGCCGGAACAATTGCGTCAGAGAAACTTGTCGTCGCCCTTGCACGGAGAGGTTTTCTGTCCTTTTTCGGTTCCGGCGGTGCGTCTCCCGCCAGAATTGAGCAGGCCATTCAGACCCTAAAACGTGAACTGCCGGATAAAAGCTACGGTTTTAATCTGCTGAACAACCCGTTTGAACCGAAAATTGAGGAAGAGACGGTCGATCTCTATCTGAAACACAATATCAGCAGGGTATCTGCATCGGCGTACATTAAGCTGACACCGTACGTCATCAGGTACAGACTAACCGGTTTGCACCGCCGTGACGACGGTTCCGTAGTGGCGCCGAACAGTGTGCTCGCGAAACTTTCCCGGCGTGAAGTTGCTGAGGCGTTTCTGAATCCTCCTCCGGAAGCTGTTGTACAGGATCTACTGCGTGCGGGGAAGGTGACCGCCGGGGAGGCAGAACTAGCGCGCGAAATACCCGTTGCCGATGATATTATCGCCGAATCGGACTCGGGCGGTCATACTGACAACCGTCCATTTGTGTCGCTGATTCCGCAGATCCTTTCCTTGCGGAGTGAATACGCTGACCGGTATCCCGGCAGAAACATACATATCGGCGCCGCAGGCGGAATTTCTACACCGCAGGCCATAGCAGCGGCATTCTCCATGGGGGCGGATTTCGTTCTGACGGGATCAATAAACCAGAGCTGCATCGAGTCGGGGACATCCCGTATCGTAAAGGAACTCCTCGTGCATGCCGAGGTTCCCGATGTGCGCATGGCTCCGGCCGCGGACATGTTTGAGTCAGGAGCACAGGTTCAGGTGCTCAAGTACGGAACGATGTACGCCATGAGAGCCGAGAAGCTGTACAACCTGTACAAGACATATTCCGGCATGGATGAGATTCCGGAAAAAGACAGGACATTCATCGAGAAGACGATCTTTCAAGCGACGCTGGATGATGTATGGGAACAGACGGCGGCGTTTTTCAGGGAACGAAACCCGGTCATATTAGATGGTGCCATGAAGGACCCCAAACGGAAGATGGCACTTGTCTTCAGGTGGTATCTCGGCAAGTCAAGCAGATGGGCCTTCTCGGGTGACGAACTCAGGAAGTCGGACTTTCAGATATGGTGCGGACCGTCGATGGGCAGCTTTAACCAGTGGGCCCGTACCACACGTTTTGAATCGGCGGAGAACCGGTCGGCTCCCGATGTCGCCATCGAGCTGATGAGAGGGGCTGCGTATCTCTCGAGGCTTTCTGTGGCGAGGGCGTACGGTATAGACGTTCCTCCCGCGATGTGGGAATACCGTCCGGTGTGAAAAACAGAATGAAAGCACTGTATCGTATGCAGGATGTGAGGAGGAAGGATGGAGATAATACGCGATGAAATTGACCGGTATTGCTACAGCAATACGACCCCGGAACCGCAGCTTCTGCAGGAGCTCGCAGTGGAGACCAGACGCGACTTTGTGGATGCCGAAATGCTGACAGGCAGGGTTGAGGGCCGTTTCCTGAAGATGCTTGCGGGACTGTGCGGCGCGCGGACTGCCCTTGACGTTGGAATGTACACGGGATATTCGGCTTTGTCGGTGGCCGAAGCGCTTCCGGAGGGGGGCACTGTCCATACCTGTGAAATAAACGAAGATGTGCGAGCGGTTGCGCGGCGGTATTTCGACAAGAGTCCGCACGGGAAGAAAATAGTCATACACATGGGGCCGGCCCTTGAAACGATACAGTCGCTGGATGTGATATTAGACTTTGTTTTTCTTGACGCGGACAAGCATGATCTTCCAGAATATTATGAGCGCGTCATTGAGAAACTCCGTCCAGGCGGCATGGTGATCATCGATAATGCCTTAAGGGGAGGCGCTGTGCTCGGACCGCGTGACGATTCAGACAGGGCAATCATCCGGGTTAACAAAATAGTGACGGAGGATCTCCGTGTTGAAAACGTTCTGTTGCCGGTACGTGATGGTATGCAGATAGCCCGCAAAATTTAAGAATAAAAATCTGATACTGTCCGGTCCTTAGGAATCGGGTATTGAAAATCAAGGAGAAATTACAGAGATGGAACTCAAAAAGCAGTTTGGACGCCTGGAGGTCTTTTCTATCGCGGCCGGGGGTATGATAAGCTCCGGGATTTTCATTCTGCCGGCCATAGCGTATACCCAGGCCGGTGGAGGCATCATTATATCCTATTTTATCGCCGGGCTCCTCGTGTTTCCGGCGCTCTTTTCCAAACTGGAGCTGTCAACCGCGCTTCCAAAGTCGGGCGGTGTCTATTTCTATTCTGAGCGGATACTCGGGACGGCCGCGGGGGTTGTGACCGGGTTTGCGTCCTGGTTTTCGCTCAGCATGAAGAGCGCATTTGCACTTGTCGGTATTGGTGCTTTTGCGTCACTTGTCTATCCGCATACAGGCGAGTTTGAGATACGAGTCGTCGCCGTATCAACAGCCGTTCTCTTCGGCATATCCAATCTTCTAAGCGTCAAGACGAGCGGGAAGCTGCAGGTTGTAATGGTTTTTCTGCTTCTTGGGCTCATGACAGTCTTCGTGTTGATCGGATATCCGCACATCAAGTACGACCGGCTAAGCGCGGCCGTGTCCCGCTTTGACTGGAACAGCATCATTGCAACGACGGGTATGGTCTTCATTTCATATGGGGGTCTTACAAAGGTTGCAAGTGTCGCCGGAGAGGTCAAGGACCTGCGGCGGAATCTGGTACAGGGGACGTTTGCCGGTTTCATGACTGTACAGGTCCTCTATCTGCTCATACTGCTCGTAATGATCGGTGTCATGCCGCCGGAACAGATAAGCGTATCACTGACACCGGTAACCGATACATCAAGATTTTTCTTCACGTCACCGGTGTTGACTAAGCTGATGGTATACGTAACCGCGTTTGCCGCAATGCTTGCGTTTGTCACCACCGCAAATGCGGGCATTCTTGCCGCATCACGCGATCCGATGGCGATGGGCCGCGACGGTCTTCTGCCGGACAGGATGAGCACGATATCCAAAAAGACCGGAGCACCGGTACCGGCGGTGCTTCTGACGACTTTCTTCATGGTCGTTGCGATCGTGGCACTGCCGATAGTCAGACTGGTCAAGATCGCGTCGCTTTTTCAGCTGATGCTTTTTATCATGCTTTCAGTCTCTGTACTGATCATCCGATCATCCAATCTGTCTTTCTATAAGCCGACGTTCAGGACGCCGCTCTATCCGCTGCCGCAGATAATCGGTATAGGGCTGTACATATTCCTGATAATTGAGATGGGATTCTTTACCATACTGGTAGCCTCCGGATTTGTTGCGGTTTCGCTTCTCTGGTTTTTTGTGTACGCTAAAAGAAGGGTGTCCCGAAAGAGTGCGCTTGTGCACATGATTGAACAGATCGTCAATCCCGAGCTGACCGGCATCAGGGACGGGATCGAACTCGATAACGAGCTTCTGGATATATTGGTTGAACGGAATGAGATCGTGGAAGACCGTTTCGATTCGCTTGTGCGGACGGCGGCTGTGCTTGATTACGATACGACGATCAGCCGGGAGGAACTATTCAGCGACATTGCGCATCTTATCAGTACCCGGATGGGTATCGACGCTGAGACTGTACGGACGCTTCTGGAGAAACGCGAGAAGGAGACCTCGACGCTGCTGTATGACGGCGTTGCACTGCCGCACGCGATACCTCATGTTGTCCTTGAGGGAGAGCATCTGTTTGACATCGTCCTCGTCAGAAACAGATACGGTATAGTCTGGAACAGTGACAATGATATCGTCTATACGGCGTTCTGCCTCGTTGGAAGCCGTGATGAGCGGAACTTCCATTTAAAGTCGCTGGCGGCAATCGCGCAGCTCTTGATGGACCCGGAATTTGAAAAGGAATGGAACATGGCGAAGGACCAGAATGACTTGCGGGCCGCCGTTCTGCTGGTTAAAAGGAAACGTGAATCGGCGTCCTGACGACTGTGTCCGTGCCGATTGCGGCCGTGCCGACTGCAGCGCTGTAAACCGGGAACATCCGTTTTACTGGAGGCATGATGAACGTGCGAAATGGTTTGGATTACGCCCTTAATCTTGTGCTGATCGGTGTTGTCGTGTACCTGATTATTTCCGGAAATCATATGATGTATGTTGGACTGGTAAAGAGCTGGTTCTCTGACGGTGCTCCCCGTCAGGAGATAGACTGGTACAGTGCCTACAGCGTTGCGCGGATCGACGCAAAACAGCAGGAGAAGCATATGGTAGTCCTTGCTACCGCTCCGGACTGGTGCCCTCCGTGCAAGGCAATGGAACAGACGACGCTGCTGAATGTCTCACTGGCGAAACGTCTGAATAGATGTTTTATTGCCGTACGAATGTTGGACACAAACAGCGAAGTCCAGAGGTTTCAGGTTGACAGTTTTCCGACGCTCTTTCTCCTTTCTCCCGACGGCGAAGTGTTGAAGAAAAGGACCGGGTTTGTCAGCGCGGCCGGTTTTCATTCTCTTCTCGATGCCGTAGAGCAGCACCAGTAGATGGCAGGGCAGGATCACGTTCGTCACCAGGAAAGGAGCACGCTTCCAATATTTCGGACAATTCTTTCATAAATCATCTTGCGGCAAAGGCTGACCAGAACCGACGTATAGCCCTTTTTTTCATGGCCAATAACTGTTATATTTGTTTTCTGATAGAAAAAACGGTACAGTCACCATCGAAAGTGACACTTGGCACAAGGAAATCAAGAAAAATAATGTGAAATTGTGCTAAAAATTTTATTGCACATATACATTATTTATGAATAATAAGGTAATCACAAACGATATCAGGGTATGACTGTGAAGCAGTGGATGATCGATGAATGGTGCAGTGTCTTCAAGATATCAGGCGTTCAGAGCAATGCCTATCTGGTGGATACGACAGACGCGTGCATGCTTGTGGATACCGGATCGTTTATCGTTACACGGCGCATCATTCCCCGGATTGACCGTATACTTGCAGGCCGGAAGCTGACCCATCTTATTTTAACCCATACTCACTATGATCACTGTTTTAATGCCGCCGCCATAATCAGGGAGTATGGCCCAGAGGTTGTGGCCAGCGTCCATGATGTCGAATACGCCCTCAGCGGAGTAACTCCACTTCCTGCGGGAACGAACAAACTGTCGCGGTATATCGCGCGGATTGCCGAAGCGAAATTTGAACCCAAGATACGCTATAATCCATTTCACATAACGACTGAAGTGTCAAAAGACGTTACCCTGTACAGCAACCGGGTTACGGTTGACCTCCTTTTGACGCCCGGCCACACATCCGGCTCGCTCAGTGTTGTGGTGAACAATTCCGTCGCGATGGTTGGGGACACACTGTTTGGCATTTTTCCAAACTCGGTCTACCCTCCATTTGCGGATAATGAAAAAACCATGATTCAAAGCTGGCTGAAGCTTCTGGATACGGGCTGTACGGTATTCCTGCCCGGACACGGCAGCGCTGTAGACAGACGGCTTCTCGGAAAAGAAGTTGAACGGTACACACAAATGACTGCAGCGGACGGAAAGCACTGGTAGAGAAAGCTGCCGTGTTATTTATCTGATGCAGTATGTGCCCTTTTCTTCAAAAACCATGCCGTCGACTACAAGGTCGCGTATAACGGATTCAACATCATGCCGTTCGCGGCCGGTTGATGCGGTGAGTACCGGTAGCGTACAGCGTCCGTCGCGCAACAGATGACCTATAATCATGCCGCGAAGCTCCCTCCGCGACCCCTTAAACGGTGACTGCCGGATGTAACTGCTGCTTTTTCTGCCCGGATTAACCGTACGTTTCTTGAGCTCTGTGCCGTAATCCATCAGTGCCGAGTACCATCTGCGGGGAGACCTTCTGTCGAGTGCCTGCTCTACAAGAGGGAGAAGGTCTGCGTCGGCAACAGATAACCCTTCTTCACGATAAAAATGGTGTATGAACACCGAACGGATGTTTGTCTCGATATACACTACCGGCTCATCAAAGGCATAGGCGCGTATGGCACTGGCTGTTGCGTGGCCGATGCCGGGAAGCGTACAGAGCGCATCTGTACAGTTTGGCACCTGTGATGAAAAATCCAAGACAAGTATACGGGCGCTTTCCAGAAGAAACCGTGCCCGTCTGTTATATCCCAGGCCCTGCCAGGCTGTAAGAACGTCGGCAAGGGTCGAACGCGCAAGGCTTTGCAGGTCCGGAAAGCGCTCAAGAAACAGGACAAATTTTGGGGCGACACGGTCGGTCTGTGTTTGCTGAAGCATAAACTCCGAGACCATAACCGGATAGGGTGACGTATTCTCCCGCCAGGGATAACTCCTCCCAAACCGTGAATAAAAAGAGAGCACATTATCGCGAAAAAGCGATATCCGCTGGTCAACAGGAAGCGTTTGGGGCAGATGAAAGTACTCAGCTACATCATCATAAACCATAGAGGCACCGCACCACGGCTGTGCTGCCGTGTCAACCGTTGTTGTCGTCGATCCACAGACCGGTACTGTACTTGTAGTATTCAGCAGGCGGGGCCGATATGTCCGACTTCTGAATGATCAGCTTGCGTGCCCACCGCCGTTCGGTATACTCGCAGACGTCCTTGATGCTCCGTCCGGAGAGTCCGTCAGACAATGTGCCCAGAAGCTTGGTCTCTTCCGAAGTGAGATGGCGGGCATAATTTGCAAATATTGCCGCGCGTTCGTTCTGGTTGGGGAGGGGGAAGTGTATGCTTTGGTCAAACCTGCTTAACAGTGCCGGGTCCAGGTCGTTCTTCCTGTTGGTCGCGCCGATGGTTATCGTGTTTGATACCGCGTCGATACCGTCGAGACGGCGCAGAAGGACGGAGAGAATCCGTCTGGTCGCCTCAAACATGTTCTGGTCGCGGGAGCCCGCCAGAGAGTCGATCTCGTCAAGGAAGAGTATGGAATTGCCGCGAAACTCGGTATAATCAAAGATTGATGAAAGGTTCTGTGAAGACTGGCCATACCACTTGGACATGATCGATTCAACCGGGACATACACGAGCGGTATGCTGACCTCGTTTGCGATGATCCGTGCGATGGTGGTCTTTCCTACTCCCGGTGCGCCTTCAAACAGGATCGCGTTTGGACGGTTTGATTCTACTGTTCGCCGGGTAAGCCTGACGATCGAGTCGTATATCTCGGGGTTCTGCAGCGGCATGATTACGGATTCACGTATCTTCCTCTTTACCTCATCGTAACCGGCGATATAGTTCCAGTCCAGGATGCCGTGGTCGGTATAAACAGTTGCACCGAGCTTTTTTAGCGCACTTTCGGGGTCCTCTGCATCGCTGCCGCATGCGTACTTGAACAGTTCAACAACGGTGTTGATCTCCTCCTGGGAGAGATTGCCCTTTTTTGACACTTCACAGCGGGATGAGGAGGTAAGGCCGAGGACCTCGACCTTGATATTGTCCAGAATGTTGTCCGTGTTAAAGATGCTGCTGTTGAGTGCCTGGAACGCGTAATATCCGTCACCAAACGCGTGTATACGTACGTTTTCGATATGGTTTTTCAGGATGGTCAGTATCGCAAAAAACGATGCCTCGGAAAAATGGACCAGTGGAAACGATATCTGGGTAATTCCCTTCTCATATGTAATCCGCGGCAGTTCACAGAGGCCTGATGCGGATGCCTGTATGCAGGGTGAAAGCTCCTTGTCGAGCTGTTCCTTCATGCGGTCATATGGTATCAATGTTTGTTCTGCTGTCATTGCTGTTCCTGTGTTATGTCGCCTTTCAGGCTAAAGTTGTACGTATGGTAAAGAATGCTGATCACTCATCCGGATAACGATTCCGAATCGCCTTGATAACCTCATGGACGTCCATGAAAGCGTCAATAATTTCCGGATCGAAATGCAGGCCTGACTGGTCGGTCATGTATTGCAGTACCTCTTCCTCCGGCCACTGTTCCTTGTAGACCCGTTTGCAGATGAGGGCGTCGTATACATCCGCAATGGCTACGATACGTCCGGGCAGAGGAATCTCGCTGCCGCTCAAGCCTCGTGGATAGCCCGATCCGTCGAACTTTTCGTGGTGCGAGATGGCAATTTCCGATGCGAGGATGTCAAGGTCCGACATCTTTCCCTGAAACAGGTTTGCGCCTTGTTTGCAGTGTGTCCTCATAATCTTTGTTTCGTCTTCGTCCAGGCGCGCCGGTTTCTTGAGGATGGTATCGGATATGGCGACCTTGCCGACGTCATGCAGCATTGCGGCGATCCGTAAAATGTCCTTGTAGCGACGGATTTCGTTCTTGCTGACACCGCGCTTGTCAGCAAGCCGGTGATAGATCTCGATAGCGTATGAACCGACCCGGTTAACATGTGCCCCGGTCTCCTTCGGATCGCGCAGCTCGGCCATTTTAATCATCCGCAGAATGATCTCGCGGGTCATCTGTGCCCGTTCGATGGCGACAGATGCATTGTTTCCCAGAAACTCTACATACTGACGTTCGAGGTCACTGAACGTGGTAATGTTTCCGTCTGCATCAGATGCGTTTATGATTTGGATAACGCCGGTTATGTTTCCACGGCTGGTAACGAGCGGTATTGCAAGGACAGACTGTGTATGGTATTCGGAGATCGTATCAAAATAGGAATTAAACCTGAAGGGCAGATGATCGGGAATGTCATATACGTTATCAAGTACGACCGATTCCCCTGTCTTCGCGACAAATCCCGCGATAGAATCCTTGTTAATATCAACAGAGAAGTTATTGTAAATATACTTGTTGTAGTCCTTCTCTGTTTTGGCTATTGTTTCATTTTGTACATAACTGAACGTCAGCTTGTTGCCGTTGCGCAAGAATATCGATCCGGCGTCCGCCGTGCAGAACTTTCGGGCCTCGTAGAGTATGGCGTCAAGGAGCGAATCAAGGTCCTTGACATGGTTCAGCCGCTCAGAGATTTTAAGCAGATCATTCAGGTCTACACAGTCATTATTCAACATGATATCCAGTTATGCTCTTCGGTGCTGAATTCCGCAGCGGGTCACACCGTCTTAACGGAAGGATATTGTACCGCAGTACAAAATCAAGTTTTTTTTATTACGTTAAAAACTTATACTGTTGACTTTCATAGTCCTGACAGTACGTTCCCGGTGAGTGTGTTTTTCTTGGGGAGAAACCACCTGCGTCAGGTGCAGCTCAATAGATACTGTCGGAGAAGATAGAATGAAGCGAGGAATACGTATTGTTGCTTTCGTTTTATTGACTGGTTTGATTTCGTGCGAGATAACGGAAACAGGTGACGGATCGTCAGGCGATTTACTGACGCTGGCAGAAGCCGTAGAAGGCTGCGGGACGGACTGATAGACTGTGCGAGGCAGAGTACCGCCCCGCTCGGCGTCGAGAACGATTATTACGCCAATGATGCGGGTAAGGTTCTTTTGCCGCAGGATGCTAAGGACGTTATCGACGAGGTCGACGAGGTCGACGGGGAACGACAGATATCGATATACACGAAGAACTCCCCGATTGTACTTTATAGTCTTCAGGAATTGGCCGGTGTCCGTTTCATTTCGTTGACACAAATCGGAAAGTGTGGTTCACTTTAAAAAGTGTACTGCAAGATTGAGGTGTTATGAAATCATATGTATGCATATTGTTTGCGGCTGTCATTCTGTTTCCGGCGGCTGCTTCGGCAAAAACATATCCCGCCAAGGTTGTCCGTGTGGTAGACGGTGACACGATTGAGGTGTCGTTCAGTGGCGAGAAACATATGGTTCGTCTAATCGGAATGGACACACCGGAATCGGTCTATAACAAGCGGACAAAGAAGCAGGCAAAAGAAAGCGACATGAGCCAGAAGGAAATTGTGGCGCTTGGCAAGGCGGCGAAGAGATTTGTACAAAGCCGTGTAAAAACCGGAGACATCATCAGGATAGAGTACGGGACCCTGTCCAAGGACAAGTACGGACGTCTGCTCTGTTATGTCTTTCTTGAAAATGGCGCCATGCTGAATAAAGTGATCATCAAAAACGGCTATGCCGTTCCGCTCACCATACCGCCTAACGTAAAATACAAGAACGAGTTCCTCGCCGCGTACCGGTATGCGCGTAAGAACAGCAAGGGGCTCTGGGAATAACCGTAAGGTACCGGAAGTATGATCGGGCGTCAAACCATACGCGTACATTATAGAAGAGGTGTTGCATGAAGATCCGGTGGGGAATCATAGGAACAGGAAATATCGCGCATACGTTTGCCGGTGATCTCAGGGAGTCGCAAAAAAGCGAGCTCACCGCGATCGCATCCCGGTCTATCGACCGGGCGGAAAAGTTTGCGAACGAATTTGGTATGCCGCATTTTTACGACTCGGTTGAACAGATGCTAGAGGAAAGGGTCTGCGACGTAGTCTATATAGCAACACCGCATTCGCGGCACAACCGTGACATGCTCTTCTGTCTTGCAAACGGGCACCATGTGCTTTGTGAAAAGCCGATAACGGTCAACGCATCCCAGCTTGAGGAGGCAATCGCCGAACACGCTTCGCAGCAGCTCTTCTGTATGGAAGCGTACTGGACGCTGTTTCTGCCGGCGGTTGCGAAGGCACGTCAGTGGGTACAGGACGGGCAGATAGGTGAGCTCCATCTCATACAGGCAAATTTCGGCAAGCGCTTTCCATTCGATCCCAAGGGCAGGTTTTACAATCCTCAGCTTGCCGGCGGTGCGCTCCTCGATATCGGAATCTATCCGTGCATGTTCGGGAGTCTCATGTTTGACAGTGAGGCCGAATCGGTCCATGCGGTCGGCGTCATAGGAAGTACGGGTGTCGATGAGACGGTTTCGTTTCAGATCGGCTACGGAAGGGGGCGCGTCCTTCAGGGTTCTTCGTCGATCAAGCATGACCTTGAAAACCGCGCTGTACTGTACGGTGAGTCCGGCCTGATCGAGATAGAGGACTTCTGGATGGCCCGCCGTGCAAAACTGGTAAATGACAAGGGATCAGATCTCTTTGAGGATGAGCGGATATCAAGAGGATATAACTTTGAGGCTGACGAAGTTGTCTCGATGATCCTTTCGGGAAAACGGGAACATCCGGTACTGACGCTTGATCGGTCTTTATCCAACATGAAAATTCTGGACGAGATACGCCGTCAGATCGGCCTGGTTTACCCGTTTGAAAAGTAACAACAGGTTTCTTTCCTCAAAAAAATCAGGACATAACAAAAAAAAATGGGTGTTACCACTTGACGGTTGCAGGTTTGTTTTGCATTATTTTATTAGCACTTTATAATGATGAGTGCTAGTATTAATCAACAGGAGGTAGCATATGAAGTGGGGACTTGCACACAGGAACAATGACACATACGATCTGTGGAACAAGACATTTGACCGTATTTTTGACGACTTTTTCTCCGCATCGCCTGTTGCAAACCTGTCGGTACCGGTAATTGATATCGAAGAAGAGAATGACAGGTACAAACTGACAGCCGAATTGCCGGGCATGGAGGAGAAGGATCTGGACATCTCGATAACTGAGGGTGTTCTGACGATTTCCGGAGAGAAGAAGGAAGAGAAAAAGGACGAAAAGAGGAGTGTTGTCGTCTCTGAGCGGCGATACGGTTCTTTCAGCAGGTCTGTTCGTCTGCCAAATAACATCAAGGCGGACAAAATCAAGGCCCGCGTCGAGAAGGGTGTTCTGCATATGGATATACCCAAGGACGAAAACGCGGCGCCCAAGAAAATACAGATCGATTTCAAGTAATCGTGATGCTTGAATGGCGGTTTTCCGCTATTCAAGCTTTATCTTTGATATTTCCACATTATACCGCTTGAATACATTTGCGGTCATCTGTTCTATCTGCCGGATCAGTTCGCGGTCGGTAGATCTCTTTTTTGCGTACTTGTTGATTTCATTCAAATCCTTCTTGAGAAGCTTTCCGATATTGTCCAGCGACTGATGCATCTCCAGGGCGGCTGTGCTCTTGTGATGTTTGTGCTTCAGTACGGTTTTTTCAAGTTCCTGTTGGTCTTCCTGCCTGCGCCGTTTTTCCAGCTTTATCTGCGTATTGATCTCTTCAGTAAGAGAATTGAAGTTGAGGGGCGATATCAGCTCATTGAAGGAGAGCGCTGTACCGGACTGTCGTATGGCTGTATCGGGAAACTGGTCGCTCTTGTAGAGGAGGTTGAGGGTATCGGCTGTATCCTTCCGTATGAAGATACGGTTTGACAGCCCCGTCTCACGGACAATATCGTAATTATAGTGGTTCAGGTACAGGATTTCTCCGTTAGCGATTGTTACTGCCGCCTTTTCGATATAGATAAGCACGTGGATCTTCAGGTGAGGCGGGTTTACCGTATTGTATGCGGCGAGCTTATCAATAAGTTCGATTGCGGTGCCTGCACAGTCAGGAGATGTGTCAAAACACGCAATGATTTGGCCGGCTATGACGCGTGAAAGCAGGCCCCCGCCGCTTTCGATTGAGTTTATGAGAATTTGTATAAGGTCGATCTTTATGACACTGAGTTCTGCTGTATGGTATCTGCCGAGTATATCGCTCATATTCAGTATCGACAGGCGCATCACCAGCTTGTCGCTGGACGTAAACGACTTAAGCTGGCTTACAAACTTCTCGTTCTGCTCCAGTGTATGTTTCTTGTTATACTCAAACCGTGTCCCTTCATGGCGCTTAAAAAGGTTTGCGACAAAATAATCTATCTGTTGGCGGTCCTGCTCTTCAAGAAAGTGAAAAAGCGGAATAATGTCATTTGATATTGCGTACTCCTCGTTCACGAGAGTCAGTAAAAAGAAGGCAAGTTCCACTGTGATAAACTTACCCAGTATCAGAAGTATGTCGCGTTGAATCCCCTTGTTCTTGATTACCATCATATCCTTTAACTGTGTGAGCGATCCGGTGTCTCCAGCCTGAACAAGAAAGATACACGAATATATCCTGACCCGTATTGCCGGATCGCGAAGATACCCTTTATAAAACGGAACAACATTCTTGTTTTTGTAATTTGGATTAAAATCGGCGATCATCTGAATGGACTGAACGGCAGCTTCCTTTACGGCATTTTTCTCAGATTCTATAATAAGTTCGTGAAGGTAGAGAATGTCCTTTTCAAACGCCGTCTTTCCAAGCAGAAGGACCGCCTTCGATGCGGTGTCCGTATTGGGGTTCTGCTCGATTATCATCTTCGCGATATCGTTGACAACCTTGTCTTTGTTAAGGTCCTGTTTCATGACGATACTCATTATCATGGGAAGAAGCGGATCATCATCACGGTGATACATCTTGAGATAGTCCAGGAGAATACCCAGCGCTCGGTGTTCACTGTATTGTGAGAGCAATTCAACGGTCTTTTTCTTGACCGCTTCGGTTTCATCCACCTGCAGGACGAGTTCAAGCTCTCCCAGCATGTAGGGATAGTTCAGGTGGGACAGGCTCAGCGCCGTTGAGTAGTAGAGGTCGGCATCGAAGTATTTTTTTACATAATTCAATATCTTTACCAGTGTTGTCGATGCTTCCTGGATCTTGAGTGTGCCGATTATCGTACACAGGCGGATTATCCGGTGTTTCAGGTATTTCTTCTCGTAATCGATATCGTTGATTCGCGATGCGGTGATCTCTCGCGTCTTCGGGTCGGCTTCGTTCAGGTTTTCCAGAAACAATCTGAAGGCGTCCTCTTCCTCGGGAGGGATAAACGCAATTGATTCGGATATTTCAAGAAGGATTGTCTTGAGCTCGATGTCTCTGGTGGTCAAAAATTTCATGAGACGGCGCTTGAGACGGGGGTTCAGCCGATCAAGGACAAATTTGCGGATCGTCTGAAATTCCTCGATATGGTCTTTTTCTACAATATCAGGTATCATATAGTTTTTGCGGTAGTTCTCGAAGAAACTGTCGAGCATGACAATGATGTAGTTGTATATCTTGTCCCTGATGAGACTGCTGCTTCTGTTGTCAGGGAGGCTTGAAAAGTAGCGTATAAACACCTCCTCTATGATCGTGTCGTCTCTGCTGGTCAAAGACGGTAGAGATATAAGGCTTCGAAACAGCTTGTCCGGATTGCTCAGCAGGTTAATGTTTGCAAGTATGGTATACAGCGTCGTATCGATAAGCGAGGCATCGTCTGAAGTGAGTGCCTTCATGATGTAGACTATGTACTCGCGGTGATTGCAGGCCAGAAGTGCCTTGATGAAGGCGTTCTTGGTCTCATTGGAAAAGGATTCAAACTGGTTTGTCATCTTGCTCAGAAGCACCCTGATGTTCAACAGAAACGTGTCCTCGCGTTCAGGGGTCTTTGTGAAGATGGACGTGTCGGTCGGCCTGTACTTGTCCATTTCACGCTGTGAAATTTCGGCGATCGTGTTGAAAACAGCCTTCATCAGGGAATCGTTCCTCTCGTCGAGGATTGATTCATACAAGGAGAGGTCTGTATACAAAGTGATCGATTCTATCGCGCTTTGCCGCTGCCTGACCGGAGCTTCGGGGTTTTTTGCGATCGAGAGAAGGAGCTCCTGGGCCTGGTCCGAATCATCGGTATGTTGGCCGATAAGATAGATAATCTTCTGTATGTTTTGGGCGTAGGTGTTGTCACTGCCATATTTCTTGAAGTATTCGATAAGGGCAGGGAGAATGTCGGGGGTTTTGTTCTTCTCGAAATACTGGAACGCGAGTGTCAGTTCATAGATGTTTTTCGGTTCAGCAAGAATATCCCGGAAAACTGCGGTCACATCATCGCCGGTGAAGTCGCGCAGTGCGGTCAGGGCGCTTTTTCGAATGTCGTCTGGTTTTTGCAGATCACGGATGAGGATCTGTGTGCCGCTCTCGCTCTTTTCCATCGACAGAATCTTGTGGAAGGCGATGCGTTCGTAAGCGTTCAGCGTAACCGTACGGCTGATTTCCAGTTTTATTGATTGAAGAAAATCATTTTCCATCATGCTGCTATACCGGTAGTGATATAATGAATGTTGTTCCCTTTCCGGATTCCGAGGCAAGCGATATTGTCCCGTCCATATGCCGGGTTACCAGCTGCTGTACGATATGCATGCCGAGTCCGGAACTTTCAGAATTCCCGGCTGTCGTGTAGTGTTCCTCAAATATGTGCGGCTGATGTTCCTCCGGGATGCCGCTCCCATTATCAGTGTAGGTTATTATAAGCTCTTCGCTGCGGAGTGTAAAGTCAATACTGATTTTTCCGCCGTCTGAAGCTGAGAAACCATGGGTCAGTGAGTTAATAATAAGGTTGTCGATAATCTGATACAGCATGTCCGGATAAACGGCAACTGTCAGCTGTGTATCTCCGTGTATCTCGAGCGTTGTCCTGTTCCGCTTCAATCTTGGGGATATGGAGATCTGTATGTCTGAAAGGAATGAAAACAGATTAATTTGCTGTTTTGTGTTGCGGGACTGAAGAGAAGAGAGCTGTTTGAGACTCTGTATCAGCTTGGCTGCACGGTTGCAGTTGTTTTCAAGTATGCGCGCCGTTTCTGCTGACAGGTTCAGAAACTCTCTGAGTTGGTTTTTGGTCAAGGTGCCTGATTCAAAAAGGAGGTCGATTTCTTCGGTCTTTTTTTTCAGATGGCTGATTGCAGTGATTCCGGTTCCGATGGGGTTCTTTATTTCATGAGCCAGTTCGGAGATCAATTGGTGTAGCTGAGAAAGCAGTAACGACATACCGGTGCTGTCTGCTGATTGTTTTCCAGGATCACTCAACTGAGACTGTTCCCTTCTGTAGAAATATATTTACGGAAATCTGTGAATAATCGCTCTTAAGCGGAGTAATATGAGATATGACGCCGGTAAAGTCAATTTTTTTTAAAGTGGATAAATTCTTTATATTATAATCTGGAATAAATATGCGCAGATGAAGCAGCGGGCCGTTCCCGCTTCTGTAGCTGGATGATATCACACTGAGATAACCCGGCCTGTCAGTATCGGATATCTTCTGGACCAGAACGGTGTCGCTGACATACGCTCCGGTAAATGATTCAGAAACCATGTCCCGGTTAATAGGTTGGGTGAGCTGAAGTGATCTGGAGATTTCTTCAAGCGACAGGACACCTTGTGCCGGTACCATTATGGGCATCTTAAGAATAATTGCGGCTGCTGCAGTTAGACATAATGTCGAATAGAGTGAAAAACTAATGGTCTTTATCATTGTCCGGCCTGAGTTCTATTGTGTATACCTGTCCGTCGCGGACTACCTGTATGGAATGGAGCATATAGCGGTTTTGTTTGAAGACCGTTGCAAACTCCTCGACGGTATCAGTTTTCGTGTTGTTAAGTCCCGTTACGGTATCACCTTGTCTGAGACGGTTGTTATGTGTCTGCAGCTTCCACGGCGACAAATCCGAGACGATCACCCTCTCCGTTTCAGCGTTCAGGTCCAGCCGTATGCCATATAATTTATACAGTGTTGAGAGGATCGCGTCAACCTTTTGATACTCGTTTTTTTCACGCATTGTGATGGAAAAGTATTTTGTCGCATCGTTTCGACGGACTGTCAGGGTAAGGCGGCTTCCAATCTCCTTGTTCTTTACGGCCTTCAGTAGCATGCTTCGTGACGAGACATGTTTGCCGTCAATCCGGACGATTTTGTCTCCAGTAAGAAGTCCGATCCGGGCGGCCGGCGAGTTTTTCAGAACAGATACTACCGTAACTGACTTGTGTACGCTGCCGGTTTCCTTGACAAGGATCCCGATCCAGCCGCGGCGGACTCGGCCGTACCGTACAAGGTCATTGTATGCCTTGAGTACAATCTCGGACGGTATGGAAAACGAAATCCCCTGGTATCCTCCGGAAACGGTTCTGATCGCCGTATTGATGCCGATCATCTCTCCCTTGAGGTTTATAAGCGGTCCCCCGGAATTTCCTGGATTTATGGGAACGTCGGTCTGAATAAAATCTTCGATATCGGTAAATCCGACATCCGAACGGTTAACAGATGAAACGATGCCGCTGGTAATGGAGTTTGAGAGACCGTACGGGTTTCCTACCGCTATGACCCACTCGCCTTCGCTTACCGAATCTGAGCTGCCGATCGTTATCGGTGTCAGTGTGGTCTGTTTGTCGCACTTGAGACGCATGACTGCCAGATCGGTTTCGGGGTCTTCAAGATAGTATTTCCCATTGGTAAAGCGGTAAAACGAACAGGTTGAGCCGTCGTAAAGGGTAGCCTGATATGTTTGAGCACCACTTACCACGTGAAGGTTTGTTACAATAAATCCCTTTTCCGAAAAAATGGTCCCGGTTCCGTATCCGGTTCTGAGCAGGGTTCCCGATTCATTGGTATATGTTGCGATAAAGATGACGGAGGGTTTGACAGATCCTGCTGATGAAATAAAGAGGCTGTTCAGCTGCTGATTGTCCGCGGCTGACAGTATTGTACAGAGAAAGAGGATGGCAGGTAGTATCAATCGTCGCATTTTGGCGCCCTTTCGTGAATTAAGAGCAACCAAAAAAAAATTAAGAAGGGTTGCCCCTTCTTAATTATCGGTATAAATGCTGTATTGCTGACGAATTAAAACTCTTCAGGTTGCGCGTTCCGTTCGTTTTCACGCTGGATCTCTTCCTCGCGATCAACCACTTCGGACGCGGTTGTCTCACCGGCATAGATTCTGTTGAGGTTATCGGCCTTGTGAACCTGGTAGTTACCGTAGTATTCCTCCGGGTTGATATCCTCAAGGATAGCGATCGCGTAGGATTTTGCTACCCGGTAGTGCTGAACAGAAACCCAATAGAGACGACGCACCCTGGCCTCACTTGCCTTATCCATCTGTCCGTATGCAACACGGAGGCGAGTTATCTGGTTAAAGAGCTTCCTGCTGCTGTTCGGATTTGAAACGGTACTTGCCATGAGTGACAGCTGCAGAATGTTGTCGGCACAGAGGTTCAGCATGTCGAGAGCGTCTTCACGGTACTGGTCGCTTACGGTTTTGTAAAATTCGTTTATGTGTTTCTTGTTTTCTTCAAGCTTGACAGCGGCATAGATAACCTTTCTCCGGTAGTACAGGTCCATTGCCGACTTGTACCCTTCGTACACATCATCGTATGTGTTTTCCCAATCCGGATAATCTTCTTTAAAATTCTCTTTGATTACATTGAGCGTAAATATCTTGTCAAGATTTGACTTCTCAAGCTCCTGAATCCTTTCAAGTGCGTGAAAACGAGCAAGGTAGTTGTCTTCCGGACGGTCTGCGGTTGAATACTCTGATGCGGGATCAAGCTGTGCCTCACTGAGACCGTCGCCACCCGATGCGTCAGTATCTTGCTGTGCTGGTTGGTCTTCCTGAGCTGGTTGCTCTTCCTGAGCTATCAGGCTGACAGCGATGATTACAGCCATGAGCATACATAATAACTTAAAACCGGATCTAAACATGGTAAACTCCTCATTGTACTTGTGGTGATGCAAACGGCATCCATGCCAACATGTAGGTTTGATGTGATAATAACCAATATAATATAGGAGGGCAAGAATTTTTTTACCCTTCCAGTTATAAATTCGGCATGAAGCATGGAAAAAACAAGAAGATAATTACCATTATCCAAAAAATGTTGTAAATACTCATTTGCACAATCATAGAGAAGTTGGATTTCGTGAAAAAGACAAAATTGCATATTACAAATGCCTTATACGACATAATATCAGAACGGCTGCGGATCATACGGCAAGAAAAATGTGTATGTCCATGACGTTTGTCTGGGTCGGGCCGGTACGCACCAGCGCTCCCGTGCGATCAAAAAAAGTATATGAATCGTTATCTGAAAGAAAGCTGTCTGCGGATAGACCCTTCGCCAAGGCGCGGCGTACAGTTTGACAGTCAACGATTGCCCCGGCAGCATCGGTAGGACCGTCGGTGCCGTCAGTAGCGATACTTGCGCAGTAGATTCCGGAAAAACCTTCAAGAAAGAGCGCGCTTTGCAGGGCAAATTCGGTGTTTCGGCCGCCTTTTCCGCCGCCGGTTACCGTTACGGTCGTCTCGCCGCCGCTCAGGATACATGCGGGCCGGGCAACGGGATTTTCGGAAGATACGATCTCACGGGCGATTGCGGTATGGAACATGGCGGACTGTGCCGTGTCTCCTTCCATGACCGATGACAGTATAAGGGTGTTGTAGCCAAGCGCTTTCGCTGTGTCCGCGGCATGCTGCAGTGCGGTGAAGTTTGAGACGATTATTTCGTTGGTTACCTTTATAAAACAGGCGTCGCCTTTCTTCGGCGTTTCAGGAAGATGTCCATTTGATCCTGACGTGAGATGCTCCATGACGCTGGCCGGTATCCTGCTGCTGATCCCGCGCTTTTCGATAACGGCCAGGGCATCCGCATACGTCGTTGTGTCCGGAACGAATGGTCCTGAGGCGATGACGTCGGGATTGTCGCCCACCACGTCTGATATGAGCAGGCTGATGACGGTTGCAGGCGCCGCACTTTGCGCAAGAGTGCCGCCCTTGGATCGTGAGATGTGCTTTCTGACCGCATTGATCTCATGAATCGATGCTCCGGATGAAAGCAGAGTGCCCGTCGTTATACGGAGATCGTCCAGGGACAATGAATGAGCAGGAAGCGGCAGCAGCGCCGACCCGCCGCCGGATATCAGTGATATGACAAGGTCGTCATCACCGGCCTCCTCAAGAAGCTTTGCTATGGAGTCGGCAGCGGCGAGCCCGTTTTGGTCGGGAGTTGGATGAGCGGCTTCCACTATCCGTATATGTTTCAGGGGAAGCGTGTGACCGTACTTGACCGAAATCAGTCCATCGGTGATGCGTCCGTTGAATATTTCCTCGAGAGCCTGGGCCATGGGAGCGGTTGCCTTTCCCGCGCCGACGACAAAAATGTTCCTGTACGCATCAAGATCATGGGATACGGTACCGGAACCTGTTTTCAGGTCGAGCCTGTTGCCATTGACGTTCAGGACACGGTGCACGGCTGTATAAGGGTTGACCGATTCGATTGCGGCTGTGTATATTTTCTCGATATGCTGATAATATCTGTCTTCCATTTTTGCCTCGCTTATGATTAGAGTATAGAACAGGCACAAGCTGCGGGCAACAAGTTTTTCATACAACTTGTTCGTGCATCGCACTGCATAAATCAGGTACGGTGCACTGGCATGATGACAGGCAGGTCAAAGATGAATTCCATAACCGTGGAGGTTGCATGACAATCAGCGAAACCGAACTGACGTCCAGGTTCCTTGTTATGCCGGAGCACATGAATCCGGCGGGTACCGCATTCGGTGGCATCATCGTATCGTGGATGGACATGGTGGCGGCGATGTGTGCGGAAAAATACTCCGCGACCCGGGTTGCGACGGTCAGTATTGACTGTCTGTCGTTTCTAAAGCCGGTACACGCTGGTGATCATGTTGTGATTACCGCGGTTGCCGTCTACTCCGGGAACACGACAGTCGAAATTGACGTGACCGTTTTTACAGAGGACCCCGTGCGGAATGCGAGTCAGTTGACGACACACGCGCTTTTTACGTTTGTTGCGCTGTCAGAGACGGGGGAAAAGAAACAGGTACCCGAGCTTTCCATCGTTACGGACGAAGACCGTATGCTGTGTGAACGTGCGAAATTACGGCGGCAGTACAGGAAGGACTGCTCATGCAGAGATCGAACATGCACCTGACTGTCTATGCCGTAGAACCCTACTACGGCGGTTCTCACCGGGCGTGGCTGGATTCTCTTGCGACACACAGCGCCCATTCAATTTCGCTTTTTACGATGCCCGCCCGTTTCTGGAAATGGCGTATGCATGGAAGCGCTGTAACCCTAAGCGGTATGCTTCCCGAAAAAAGACCGGACCTCATACTGACCACGGACATGATGGACACGGCCCTTTTTACCTCGCTTGTACGGAGGAAGTATCCCGGTGTACCGGTCATGGCCTATTTTCATGAGAACCAGTTTGGGTATGCGTGGGAGAAAGGCGATCCTGAGCTGCGTGACGGCCGAACATATCATTATCAGTTTATCAACATATCAAGCGCTCTGACGGCCGATCGGGTCCTCTTCAATTCCGGTTATCACCGGTCGATGTTTCTCGATGCCATACCGGGCTTTTTTTCAATGATGCCGGACCATCGTCCTGAGGTTGCATCATCCATCAGTGAGAAGTCCACTGTTGTCTATCCGGGTATTAAAGCGTCGGGCCTTTTTTCTCCTGACCGCACATGCCGAAACGATAAACCGGTCCTTGTGTGGAACCACCGTCGTGAGTACGACAAGGGGCCGAATGAGTTTGAAAAATTTCTCCATATCCTCTCGATACGGAATATCCCCTTTTCGCTGATCCTTCTTGGTGGTGCCGCCCGCAACGATCATCCCGCATTTTCACGGATTGCGCATGATTTTGCTGACAGTATTTCATTTAACGGCTTTGCAACGGAGCGTCAGCAGTATAAACGCCTCCTCTCAGGTGCCGACTTCGCGCCCGTCTTTTCAATACAGGACTTCTTCGGGATCAGCATTATGGAATGTGCGGCTGCCGGAGTAATCCCGCTGCTGCCGCGGCGGTTGTCGTATCCGGAGCTGTACGGAAATATCGGCGAAATATTTTATGATTCTGTCGAGGAAATACCGGAAATGATGAATCGTCTGACACATGAAAGACGAAGCGGTATTTCGGAGAAACTGCAAAAATGTGCTGCCTCGTATGACTGGGAGATCATGCATACCCGGTATGACCGGGAGTTTGAAAATTGCGTATCACGCTTTGGCTGCTGATTCTGGCATTTTCCTTACGATATTATTACATTCACGGTAACCGGTTGTTATGCCGATAGATACTGTGAGAACGGGTGGAATGCGCGGATCTATGAATGGTAATGAACATATTCTCCAGCTTCCGGATAATCTGAATGATATTTATGCGTTCGATAAGGTTATTTCGATGGAGGATGAGCTGTACGCGGGCAGAGCCGGCGTGCTCGATCTGGGAAATATCACCTTTATCGAACCGTATTCCATGCTGGGTCTTCTTCTGATTGGGAAGCGTTTTCTCAAGAATACGGGAACGAGGCTGAAGCTGATCAATCCGCCGGTTGCGGTTCTTCAGTATCTCTATCGTATGGATTTTTTTAATACACGGATTTTTCTGACGGACGAAGACCTTGAAAGTTCAAAACGGCTGTCAAGAAGTGCGTTCAGCAGACGGGTGATTGAGGTAACCGAAATTCCCAACGCCGAACGGGAGAGCGTCGCAGTGATATCCCGGATAGTATCACTCTTCCGGAAGCGTGCCTCCTACATACTCCGACACTGGTTTTCTGATGATTCGGTCAATTACTTCGTGACGGTGATCTCCGAGATTTGCCAGAATGTGTTTGAGCACAGTATGGATAACGGGTATCTCGCGCTGCAGACCTATACCTATAACCGGGACAATGTGGTGCGATTGGCAATAGCGGATTCCGGGATCGGTATAGAAGAAAGCTTTTCGGAAAAGCAGCGTAAACAGTTTGGGCATGGAGCGGATCTTCTAAAAAACGCCCTGACGAAACCGATATCGGGGAAGCGCGAATTCGGTTACGGTCTCTGCCGGGTAAACTCGATCATCCGGGAGATGAAGGGTAACCTGTTCGTCCGGTCCCGGTCGAGTTCGGTGGCCTTTGTATACAACAAGGGTTTTTCGGATGGCATGTACTGTTTTCAGAAGAACGACCTGGAGTATTTTGACGGAACACAGATATCCATTTCACTGTATGGTTGAACGTATGCTCATAAGTATTAAAAATATCGCGCGGCAGAACAGGATACGTCTGCCGGACCTTTTGACCCGTCCCGTGGGAAGGGCGATGTATGCGTCTGCCAAAAAGAAGATCGAACAGGCGGGTCCGGATGAAACCGTTGTCTGCGATTTTGACGAAGTACAGGTTATCGACCCCTCGTTTGTGGATGAGTTTGTGATCATGATGCTGAAGGATTCCGTTAACGGTCCAGGCAGCTACCATATGCGCATCAGGAACATATCAAAAAGTGCCGAACAGAATATCCGCTCGGTAATGGAATCGTATTATGAATATACCAATCAGCGGTTCGCGATAATCACTGAAGATCTGACATCTGAAAACACATATGTAATCGGCACACTAACGGAACCGGAGCTGGAGGTTATTGAACTAATCCGTGTAAACAGAAGCGTAACTGAAAAATCACTGGCCGATTCGCTTGACATAACCATGGAAACTGGGCATAACATACTTGAAGAACTGGTCCATCTGCGGTTGATTAAATCAAATGAAAACGTATACAGCCTGGTATAGATATGACACGAAGATATATGGATACGCAGCCGGCTGTCAGCGAAGACCTGAACGGCCTGCTTCACAATTTCAAGGACAACAACACGTATTTCAAGGTATGCGTAAACCGAAAGGAAAAGGTGATCCGGCTACAGATGACCGACAATCCGATCAACTGGAGCAACATTCCGGATGAATGGAACAGAGGTTTTCATGAACTAAAGAGGGTCGAACTGGATGTTTCGAAATTGTTTACAAACTATATTTCACCAGTTCATATCGTGTCGGCATACGGTCCAAACCTTGGTATCAAGATTCCGCCGAAGCAGATCCGCATATTCAACGGTCTGCAGGACATGGGAAATAATTACTATCTGATCTCGGCGCCGATACGGTTTCTGCCCGACATGATCCAGTTCGTAAAGAAGATGGTAAAGCTGCCGCCGCAGGTCAAGCTGCAGCATGTAGAAAAATATCTTGTCAGTAATGTGTAACGGGGCAGGAGAGGAAACACATGGATGAAAAACTGCAAACTGTATTAAAGTATGCCGGCAACGACCAGGAGCGGGCCAGGAAGATCATGTCCGGCGATCTCAAAGATGTTCGGGTTGTGAACGGCGTCTTTTCCATGCGGGACGCCGACCTCTTCGGCCAGTTTCAGCTTTTTTTTAATACTGATGACGAGAGTCTCATGAACATCACCCTTGTGCTCTTCAATGATCCCCACATGTATGAAAAGATCCAGATAGAGGACACGTGGAAGCTCTTTCATACAAAGGTTAAGCAGAGTATGGAAGCGGAGTCCGTTCTTGACGCCGAGGATTTTATCGAACATCTGACCGAATCCATAGAGGGGTATCAGCTTGCGCTTGACGTTGTTGATCACGACACGGAATCAGTTGAAATGACTATCGAGGAGATCGTCAAGAAGTCGTTCAGCGTGGATGATGTCGAGTGTTCGGTCACAATAAACGATATCTCGACTCTCGATATGGTCGAAAACGACATTCCAATCGGTAAAGTACCCAGGAAAAAACCCGAGGCGGAACCGGCTGCCGAAGAGGACGACCGGTTTGAAATAGAAAAACAGGCTCAGTTTACGGTAAATTGCTCGCTTTTGATTGCGCCAGTTTCCGGAAAGTATATCCACGACATCGTTCCCGGAGATCTGCTAAAGGTCATGATGAACGACAGGAATAACGTTACGCGGAAAATCGCTACTGCGTTGAATGCCTTGGACGAAGAAGGTAATTTTCTTCCCATCAAGGGCCGGGTGATGCGGAAGTTACCGCTACCCGGAGGTGGATACGGGATCGACTGCCTCATTGCAAAAGGGATACTTCCGAAAATTGGT
>CAZAHA010000006.1:0-31689 GCA_964484915.1 uncultured Leptospirales bacterium | reverse complement strand
AAGCGCATCCGGAAGATCATAGTGTGTCTTTTCCAGATCAATTATTCTGCTGCCGCTTGCGGCGCGTTTTAAGGAAAGACGGTTTACCGTACTGTCAAAATCGAAAACGGCAATACGGTCGCAGGGCAGAATATCCTGAAGAGCGTCGCACAGCATGCGAAAGATTCCTTCAAAATCGCTCCCCTGATTCAGCATCGATATAACCCGGTTTACATGTTCCATCTGACGTATGGAACTGTCCCGCTCTTCCTGCAGATACTTCCGTTCAAGCGCCCGCTCGATGGAGTGCTCAAGAAGCGTATAGTCAATGATCGGCTTTATAAGATAATCGTAGGCCCCAGTCTTTAACGCAAGGAGAATATCACTCTCGTTGTCATGTGCAGTGAGTACAATGCGGGGAGTATCGGCCCATGATTTTGACATCCGCTTCAGAAGTTCGCGGCCGTCCATAACCGGCATGCGGATATCGGTAAGTACAAGATCAAAACGCTCACGTGAAAGAAGATCCAGCCCTTCCAAGCCGTTCGACGCTTCCCGTACGGTATATCCCTTTTTGCTTAAAATTGCGGTTATCGTCCTTCGAGTCAGCTCGTCATCTTCAACCAGAAGAATAAGAGAGTGTTTCCGTACAGCTGTATCATTTACATTCTGGCCGATCGAGTTCATTTTTCTATTCCGTACATGATCCTCTTCCCGCGGGTTACTGTCTTATTTATACACATCACGGGGATCAAACACCCGGGAAAGATCCGTCACAAGATTGCCCGCTTCAAGTCTCCGGTAGAAGCAGCTTTTGTACCCCTCATGACATGCGGCACCGCCAACCTGATCGACCTTCAACAAAACCGTATCCCGGTCACAGTCTATCCTGACTTCCTTTACCAGCTGAACGTTGCCTGATGACTCGCCCTTCTTCCATATCCGGTTCTTCGAACGGCTGAAGTAATGGGCAGTCCCCGTCGATACGGTGAGATCGAACGCCTCGCGGTTCATATATGCAAGCATCAGGACATCTCCAGACGCAAAGTCCTGTACGATAGCCGGCACAAGACCGCAGTTTTTTTCAAAATCTATCATCTGTTTGTGCTCCCGCGTGAATAAAGGGACTGGGCCGTCAGCCGATCATGTAACGATTACCGGACGGGTAGTATACGTCAAGTCTTTACACCGTGAGTGTATGGCGGGACGTAAAGTGGGACTCAGATAATACTGTACCGTTTTAATGCGGCAAATGAGCCGGCAGCACAGAGTACGACAGAGGATGCGGCAATGTAGAGAACGAGGTTGTTGTTTCTGGAGCGGGCCGCTTCCAGTTTTTCCGCAATACGGGAATCAAATTCATCGAGAGTCGGTTTTTCACTCATCGCGACATATTCGGCCCCGATCATACCGGCAAGCTGTTCGGCGTCTGTTTCACCGATTCCGGTTACAAAAACGGTCCAATCGCCATCCTGCTGATCACTCATCGCCTTTTCGAAAAAGGAGTGGCGAAGCTTTCCCTGGTACGCGCTGTATGCTGGAGGTTCGTTCAGTCCATCAGTAAGGAAAAAGACGATCTTCCGAGTCCGCGGTTCGGTATGTGTCTTTATATAGCCGTTCATTTGAATGACGGCATTCGTCAGGTCAGTATACCCGCCGACAGGCTGGATTGCGTCAAGCGAGTATCCCACCTCAAAGATATCCGCGTCGCCCAGAAGGACGTCACGTTCATAAAACTGGCCGTCGAAAGAGAGCAGATGGACCCTGTCCTCAGGACGGGCTATCGAATGAAAAATACGTTTAGATATAAAGTCCTTGATGTTCGGGAGGCTTTCCTTGATACTGCGGCTTTGGTCAACAACGACAATAAAGTCGGCGCCCCGGGCCGCGAAAAGCTGAAATGTAAGAAAGAATGAAACGAGTACGGCTACTATCCTTACTACAAATTTCATAACCGCTCCCTGATTAACCATAATAAGGCAATTATATTTATCAAACTGACAATTGCAAGTCATTAATTTACCGTGAACCTCATGCTATTTCTTTACTCCTTCGTTGACAGGCCGAAGCTAAAGTGTACTATGGCACCATGAACGAAATTCTAAACAGCAACCAGCTCAAGGCCGTAACGACCATAGACGGCCCCCTTCTGATTCTGGCAGGCGCGGGCTCCGGCAAGACGCGGGTCATTACGCACAGGATCGCTCAGCTCATACATAACCATCGTGTACCTCCCTTTGCAATCTTTGCGGTAACCTTTACAAACAAGGCCGCCGCAGAAATGAAATCCAGGATTATCGAACTGATCGGACCACTTGGAGACCAGGTCTTTATTAAGACGTTTCACTCGGCCGCGGTCTGGATACTCCGCCGCTACGGCAGTGCCCTGGGACTGAAATCCACTTTCTCCATTTACGACAGCGCAGACCAGCAGTCGCTGATAAAAGAAATACTGCTCCGCCACCGGATCGACCCCAAGAAGACCAGGCCGTCCGCAGTAGCAAACACCATATCAGCCATCAAGGACAAGGCAGAATACCTTGAGGGAGTCGATCCGTCACTCCTTGCGGCGGAGCGGTACCATTTTAATCTTACCGAGATATTTACCGAATACCAGGACGAGCTCAAGAGCCGAAACGCCCTGGATTTTAACGACCTTCTGATCTACACATACCGCCTCCTCCGAGAATGCGACGAGACGCTGCAAAAACTCCAGGACAAGTGGCGTTACTTCATGGTGGACGAGTATCAGGACACCAACCGCGCCCAGTACCTGATCATCAAGCTCCTCGCCCGCCGTACCCGGAACCTCTGCGTCGTCGGTGACGACGACCAGTCGATCTACTCGTGGCGCGGCGCAGACATCAGAAACATACTCTCCTTTGAGGACGACTACCCCGACGCAACGGTGGTCACCCTTGCGGAGAACTACCGTTCGACGAAACAGATACTTGAGTCGGCATATACGGTTATACGCAACAACATCAACCGGAAGGACAAGGCGCTGTGTGCGGTCAAGGGAGACGGGGAGCTGCCGCTCTACTGTTCCGTCAGCAACGAATACGGAGAAGCGGAGTATGTCATCCAGACCATAGAAACGCTGAAGCACCGGTTTAACTACAGAAACCGCGACATTGCGATCTTCTACCGGACGAACGCCCAGTCGCGCGTCTTCGAGGATTTTCTCCGCCGAGGCAATATTCCGTACAGGATCATCGGCGGCATGAAATTCTACGACCGCAAGGAGATCAAGGACATCATTGCCTATCTTCGCTTTACGGTAAACCCGACAGACACCGTTTCGCTTCTTCGAATCATCAACACACCCGCACGCGGTATCGGGGCGAAGACGATTGAGACGCTCCGAAACGAGGCATATATGAACCGCATGAGCGAGTGGGACGCGATCGAGCGAAATATTCCTCTGGGAAAGAAGCAGCCAAAAGGGATCGCGGCGTTCCGTGATGTTATGTCAAAGATCATGCAGCTCCACCACGACGGCGCAAAGGTCTCTGACATTGTTCATTCCGCCATAGAGGATTCGGGATATCTCTCCTCACTCAAGGCAAACGACACACCCGAGAACAAGACGAGGATCGAGAACATCCAGGAACTCGTCGGTTCAGTCTACGATTACGAGCAGCGCGCGGAGGAACCGTCCCTCTCAGAGTTTCTGCATGAGGTCTCCCTTCTGACATCCGAAGAGAACCCGCAGCAGGATATCGCGGACCCGGACAACTGCATTACACTGATGACGGTACATAATGCGAAGGGACTTGAGTTTCCGGTCGTGTTTCTGAGCGGAATGGAGGAGGGGACCTTCCCCCACGCGAACTCCTCGGAGACAGACGAGGAACTCGAGGAGGAGCGCCGTCTTGCATACGTCGGACTTACCAGGGCGAAGGACCTCGTTTACATTACCGCTGCCCGGTTCAGGCGCACCTATTCGGGCAGCATGATGTTCAGGGAACCGTCGCGGTTTATCGCCGAGATTCCGGACCATCTTCTTGTCCGTACGGAATTCTCCGGTTCCAGCGGTTCGTACGGATACGACTATCCGCGCCCCGAGGGTACGGCCTCTTTTCACCGGAGTACATTCAGTCATTCCTCCGGGTCCGGCTCTGCGAAGGACGCAAGAAACCGTATAGAACAGTTCAAGCAGAACAGAATGACACAATCGGACACCGTTCCGGACAGTTCATTCAAACAGCGGCAGCGTGTACGTCATCCCAAGTTCGGCGACGGCACTGTTATTGCCATAACGGGGTCGGGCGACAACATCAAGCTGACTATCAACTTCGGCAGCGTCGGACTCAAATCGTTTCTGGAAAAGTATACCCCGCTTGAAAAGATTTACTCTGGCCGACCGAATGGTGCGGCTGTATAATTGTTCATAACATGATACAGATGAGGCTGCATGAAGGATATCGATGAAATAGTCGGCAGGCTTGAAAAAGCGCGCGACGCCTACTACAACTCTGACTCTCCCATCATGTCCGATGAGGAGTTTGACAAACTGGAAGAGGAGCTGCGCTCACGCGACCCGAATAATCACTATTTTCAGAAGGTCGGGGCACCGACACGAGGCAAGATCCGCCATGAGATACCGATGCTCTCGATGCAGAAGGGGAAGTCAGTGGACGAGATTTTCAAGTGGATGGACAAGCTTGGACTTCCCGGCTCCACACAGTACTGCATCATGCCCAAGATAGACGGCCTCTCCGCAACATGCCGCTTCGAAGACGGCAGGCTGCAGTACGTTGCAACAAGAGGCAACGGTCAAACCGGACAGGACGTTTCCCATATTGTACGTTATGTGCCGAACATTGCTGATTTCATAGACTTCACCAGGGAACGGATCGAGATACGGGGCGAACTGTACCTGCCCAAAAACACCGGATTTGACACCGGAGGCAGGCCGCTTCGAAATAACTGCGTGGGACTTGTCAACAGGAAGGAAAAAAACGGCGACCTCAGGTATGTTCGCTTCGCCGCGTTTCAGATAACCGGCAATTCTGAACACCGCATGGAGACCGACGTCGCGGATATACTGGAGAACACTGATTTTGAGCCGGTCCCCATGTTTGCAACATCATCCAGGGACGAGATTGTGTACTACTGGCGCAGGTACCTCAGAGAACTCCGAACGGACTGGGACTTCGAGACTGACGGGCTCGTCATCTCGCTTAACGACCGCTCCCTCTTCTCCGAGATAGACTCCCGTTGGGTCGTGGATCACCACCATCACTACGTAATCGCACTGAAGCCGCCTCCTGAATCGGTGGAAACGATTCTCCGTAAGATCGACTGGCAGGTAAGCAGGCAGGGTAATGTAGTCCCGGTGGCGGTCTTCGAGCCGGTGAAGATAGGTGGCGCGACGATCGAACGGGCATCACTGAGCAACTACGAAAACATTCTGAAGATGGACATTCATCTGGGCGACACGCTCTTGATCGAACGGGCAAACGACGTGATACCGTATATACGTGAAAACATATCTGCATCGTCCAGCCGGAAATCCGATCCGGTCTCCATAGCGACGTGTCCGTCCTGTTCGTCCGACCTGACGCGCAGCGGCGTACACATGCGGTGCCTCAATCCTGAATGTCCCGAGATCAACATTCAGCGGATCATCTACTGGATAAAGAGCTCCGGTATAGAACAGATAGGAGAGGAGACCGTACGGTTTCTCTATTCGAAAGGGATCATATCGTCCATAAGCGACCTTTACTCACTGAAAGAAGAGGAACTCGCCTCACTTGAAGGTTTCGCCGAGAAGAAGAGCAGCTCCATCGTACAGGAAATTCAGAATTCAAAAGAGATGGACGCCGTTGAGTTTATCTCCAAACTCGGCATCCCCATGGTACAGAAGAAGGCGCTGCAGAAGCTCAATATAACCTCACTCGATGATTTTTACGAATTCGACGATCCGACATACGTGATCGGGCAGAACATCATCGAATGGAAGAAGAACAAGAACAACATCTCGTTCATGGCTCAGCTGCTTGAAACCTGCGACATAACCGACTACCGTGAAAAAAAGAAGGGAATCGTCTGTATGACCGGATCGGGTCCAAAGACCCGCAGCGAACTGGCTGATGACATTGCACAAAGAGGATACGAGTTTTCTGAAAATCTGACACAGGACACCGATATTCTGCTGACCGACAATCCCGAGGGATCAAGCAGCAAACTTGAAAAGGCACGGAAGTACAGCACCAGGATCATGACATATGATGATTTTTTTAGTCAGCGCTAACCGGAAGAAAGAAACCGTTCTCGACATCCAGAAACTCGTTAAGAAATTATTCCAAACCAGCCGTGCATGTATGGTGTGTTCTCTTGTTCGACGTGATACAGTCCGTTTGGCAAGAACTCACCATAATGCTTCATCATCAGAACACCAGTGTTCCTAACACGCCGCATCCCACAATGACCAGCACCGGATGGATCTTTCCCTCAAAAGCCACAAGCACGCCAAACACGACGCCTGCTATTGCCATATCGATCCACCCTGTCAGCGCGGCGGTCCCATATGCCCACGTCGCATACACAATTAGGCTCAAAACGCCGAGCTGGATATTTTCTCTGACACGCTGAACATGCAAATTAGCATGGAACTTGTCAAGAACCGGCGTCAGCGCAAGCAGAATCATCATCGACGGAACAACGACCGCACAGGTGGCGACCACGGCGCCCGCAATGCCCTGTAACCGAAACCCGACAAACGTTGCCGCATTGATGGCAATAGGTCCCGGTGTCATCTGCGCGACCGCGAGTATCTGGGTCATTTCGGATACAGTCAACCAGTGTTGTTGATTAACCAATTCGTGTTGAATCAGGGGAACCGTTACGAGTCCGCCTCCATAGGCCCCAAGACCAATCACAAGAAAACTCAGGAAGATTTTCAGTAACATTGACATGCGTCTGCGCTCTCTTTTTTGCCATTATGGCTTACTCCGAATGTTGGCCATCTTGGGGTGATGCACTGATCGGACACATCCAATAGCCAACACTCCCGGTCACGATCACTGCAAAGATCGGATGGACACCCATCCCCGCCACGACCACAAGACCAAGCACGCAGACCAACACTCTGCGCCAGGTACGTAATAGTTTTCGCCCAAACACAAACCCCGTAAACGCGAGTTGCCCTGTGACGGCAATGGCGCATCCGCGGAAAAACGCGGCAACGGTGGGATGGCTGAAATACGGATATGCGAACCAGGCCACCCCCAAAATAATCAGAAATGACGGCAGGATCGTCCCCAACACGGCCGCAGCGGCGCCACTCATCCCGCGCATCTGGCGTCCCTGTAAATACGCCATATTAACGGCAATCGCTCCCGGAACCAGCGTCGCCGTGGAGAGTTCGCGCATAAAATCCTGGTCGGAAATCCACCGGCGGACGTGAACCAGTTCATGACGGAGCACGATAGACATGGCGAATCCTCCACCGAGGGTGAGGAGGCCGATGCGAAAAAATGTCCAGAAGAGGCTGAACAGGGCCATCTGGTCGGTTTTGTTTCGGGCGTTACCGGTATCAGCAGTCATTCGCATGATTGGGACTCCATTCTCAACAGACGGCACACTATCCGTTCATGATTACCGGCCACCTCAACGTTGTGGTTCAGCGTCACCAGTGCCTCTGCGTGTCTCTTTATATTTTCCGTACTCAATGCTCCCTCTTCTTCGTCAAGAGATGCTGTGAATCTCGTTCTCCATCATCACGCCCGTTCAGATACGCATGCCGTTAATCAGCACACGCTCTCCCGAAAAATTGCGATCGCCGTACGAACTGTGTCAAGAGTAGATGGTCAAAAAGTATTCGCCAGGGAAAACAACGTCTTTCATATCACCCATTAATTCCCTACAGCGCTGCATGGCCGGTGCCCAAGCCGTATACTCATCTATACTTTGCAATACTTTCAAAAAGTACATGCCTTACTATCCATACTTATAATTCCGGCATTTTCCTACACTACATCGGATAAACTGTGAAACGTTATTTCAAACAAAAAAAGAGGGAACCCTGACGGTTCCCCCTTTATCTTATATCAACATCTGTTCTGCGACATTACTGCTGCGGCTGGCTTTCGCCCTCTTCGGTGATAGTCGTAATGTCTGAATTCGGCGGAATAACGTCCACATAGACAGAAAGAACTTTTACGTCAGATACGTTTCCAACCGCGTCAACCGCCTTCGCTTCGATGAAGTGGTCGCCGTTTGTTCTCAGCATGAACGGCTGCTCATATGTACGGAAAGAACCCTGCCCGTCAGTACGGTACAGTATTTTATCTACGCCGGAATCATCGTCCTGAGCGGTGATTGAGTAGCGGTAGTCATTTCCTGCTACAGCACGTCCATTCCGCTGGATGAATTCCCGGTCGGCAGCTATGTTAACGGTTGGCGCTTCGTTATCAACATAGAATGTCAGTGAACGGTTCTGCTGCATGGACTGGTTGTCGCCCGCATCCGGAAGCATGATTCTGTAATTTTCAGATATGTTTCCAACGTTGTCTTCGGCCTTTACCTGAAAGTTGATATCGTCAACCGCATTAACGGAAAACGATGTCGTATAGTTCCGGTAGTCTGTTCCGTTAACAGTATACATAACCGACCGAACACCAGACATTTGGTCCTGGGCATCGATACTTATACGTGCATTGCGGGCAATGTAATAGCGGCCATTTATCTGACGGATCGGAGAATCAGTCGTAACCGTAATTGCAGGTGCCGTGTTGTCTATAATAACGTTGAACATCTTCTGGTTTTCAGTATTACCAATCTGGTCGACACCATAATACGTAATCGAGTGACGTCCTTCCTGCTCAATAGTAAAAGGAGACGTATATGTCTGTTCTTCTTCATTGTCTATCGAGTACACAACACGCTCAACAGCGCTGTTGTCTGATGCACGAAGTCTGAATTGTACGCGTGAATTCGCATAGGTGTTGACACCGTCATAGTACGTACGGCCAGACTGCGCCTGCTGTGTTGTTGTGGTATACGGCATCTCACCGTTAGCGTCCTCCGGCTGTGTTGTCTGTGTCTGGTCGATCGTGTCCGTCGGCTCTGTCTCGATCGGTTCCGGTTCTTCCGGTTCAATCAAGTCTTCCTCTTCTGTTACGTCCCGGTCTGCCGGCTGGTCCAATCCGACATCGGCAGTTGGACTTTCAGTCGTTACCTCTTCAAGCGTGGCATCGTCGATAACAACTTCTTCTTCTTCAGCAGTAGAGTCTTCCCCTTCATCCTGCGCTACTACAGAAACGGTCGACAAAGCGATACAAAGACAAAACAGGGAAATTGCTAATTTTTTATACATATAATCCTCCGTTTTTTAATATGACCTGAGAAATGAAATGATAGCTGCTTGTTAAAACAGTCTCGTATATTTAAGAAAATATTTTTATAGATGTCAATATATATTTTCGATTAATACCAAATTAATAAACGAAAGGAGGGAACCATATCCTTTCGTCGCACATGCTTGCTATCAACAAAGTTGCATAGAAACGACATAATTCAATATGTATCCGGCACTCCCTGTGGATCACCTGTCCGGAATGTACAGCCGCGCATAGTTTTTGATAATCCGTATCGCAACATGCAACTGCAGATCGGATCCTGTTGCCGGGCGGGAATCGTTACAAACAAAACCTTTACGAATACCGTTTTTAACATAGTACAGCCTGTAGAACGATTCACCCATGTGCTCCGGTTGTTCGGAAGAGAATCTGTCGAGGTTCAATGCCGAGATCCTGTTCTCGAACGTCCTGAAATCGTTTCTATCCATGTCCCGCTTGAACGTTGTTCCGAAATAATCGCGCCCCTGTATGTAAGGGGTGCCGTCTCTGGTGAATACCGCGATCTCCCACAGTAACTCAGCGACTGGTGCCTGATAGTACCTCAAAAGGTACAGGTCATCCATGCTGTCATCAAGGGCGTGTATGCCCCGTACAAACACCAATAGCACAACAAGAAGAAGTACCTTACAGTTCATGTTTCCGTTTATTGAGAAAATATATACTGAACGCTGCGATGATTACCGAATGGTCTATTACGCCGAAGCGGATCATCTCATCGATCTCATTTTTGCGGAAGAGAACAACCTCGATATCCTCGGAATCATCAAGCTCCTGGGGATGGGTCAGCGTACAGTCTTCGGCGGCATAAAGATGCAGTCTTGTATTCATGATGGCGGGATTTGCCTTTAGTGTTTTCAGATGATATATCCGTGACGGGGAATACCCGGTCTCTTCACGCAGTTCTCTGACAGCGGCATCTGATAGATCTTCGTTGTCTTCCACTAAACCTGCCGGTGTTTCAATTGTAAACTCATCTGTCCCGAGTCTGTGCTGCCTGACCATAATGAAACGACCATCTGCCGTTACGGCGATGATGTTGATCCAGTCCGGTGTATGCATAACGGTAAACTCATGCCGCCGCTGCATAACGGGATGCTCACAGGCAAGTTCATCAATACGGTAGATTTTTCTTTGAAAAACCGTTTTATGTGACAATATTTTCCACTTTTCCATTTCTCATTGCCTGCCCTGCACGGTGATCATGTTCACATACCACCCCCCCAAAAAAAAGGAGACGCTTTTACAAACGCCTCCTCGGAAATACTGATAGATGTAATTTATATTTGCTTTCCTACTTATTGGTTTTCTTCGTAGTTTTCTTTGCCGCGCCCTTTTTGGCTGTACTCTTTTTGGTGCTGCTCTTCTTGGCTGTACTCTTCTTTGCAGACGCCTTTTTAGCCGAGGACTTTTTGGCGCTGCTTTTTTTGGCTGTACCCTTCTTTGCAGATGATTTCTTTGCGGTTACTTTTTTTGCATTTGATTTCTTCTCTGCTGTTTTCTTAGACGCGGTCTTCTTGTTCGTTGTCTTCTTGGCAGTTTTTTTCATCGACTGCTTCGCCTTTGTTACACGCGCGGTGAGCCACTTGGAGATAAGCGTTAAAACCTTTGACCGGTCTTTGCCAATTTCATTAATTATTTCATGGTACAGGGCGTCAAAAATCTTTATTTCTTTGTCCGTTGAAGAGACCTTTTCATAAAGGAGTTCGCTGGCGTCAGGATGCGCGACCTGGTCGTCGCTTCCATGCATCAGCAAAATCGGCAGACGTATTTCTATTGCGCGGTCAATACAGTTTTCGGCATTGTTATAAAATTCGGTAAACCAGCGGAGGGTTACCTTGTCGTGAACCAGTTCATCCTGCCTGTAAAGAGCGACAACCTCTTCATCATGAGAAAGCAGTTCCGGATTGATGCCGTTCGGCTGCTGAAGTGTCGGAATTACCGATGACAAGAAGGACGCAAAACCCTGTACGATGGCAGGCTTTTCAATAAGCGGCTTGAGAGCGTTAGCAGAAAGTATAAGACCCGAGAGGTCTTCCTGATACGTAAGGGCATAGCGCGTTGCGACATTGGCGCCCATACTGTGTCCAAACATGAATATCGGTGACTCCGGATGCTTTTCTTTAATGTGTTCGACAAACGCCTTCAGATCATGGATATAGTCCAGAAAGGAATCAACATGTCCGCGTTTGCCGCCGGATTTCCCATGGCCGCGAAGATCCATGGCATAAATAGAAACACCTTTACCGTTTAACTGCGAAACAAGATTACCATATCGTCCGCCGTGCTCTCCCAGGCCATGAACAACAACAAGAAGTCCTTTTTCTCTCGGCGATATCCACGACTGATAATAAAGCTCAATCTCATTCTTGCCCGTTATCTTGCCCTCTTCGTGACTAAAGTTTGACATAGTATAACTCCCTCTTTATTCTTTTGTTGATTTTTTATGGTAGTTATGTTAGTAAATACGTTCATTGAAAATTACAGAACTATTGTTTGGCTATCATAGCGGATATGATTGTGCAAGAAAAATTTGTATTGTCGCATGATAAAATTGTAAAAAAGGAATCCGATATTTTTCTTTGTTCCAGTCAAACATGTATTATATCAGTATCCAGAGGCGCGCAATGAGAACGAATGTTTACAAACGGATTATTTTTTTGCTGTCATTGCTTTTTGGCACCGTCTTTAGCGCGACACTGCTCTATCATTATGTTGAAAGAATTCCTCTCTTTACGTCATTCTATATGACAATTATAACGCTCTCCACCGTCGGCTTTGCGGAAGTCATTGAACTTTCCACCGCCGGCAGGATTATTACCATATGTGTCATATTCAGCGGCATCACAATCGTCGCGTACAGCGCAAGCTCTCTTCTAAAACTTGTTATCGAAGGAGAGTTACAACAGTCATTCGGGAGGAAAAAATTGGAACGGTCAATATCCAGACTTATCAACCATTATATTGTCTGCGGATACGGACGAATCGGAAGCCTGATCGCCAACGAGCTTTATAAAAATAAAATTGATTGTGTGGTGATAGAAAGAAATGAGCGGCTGATCGATCAGCTGAAATCAAGCGGTAGACTGTATATTCAGGGCGACGCAACCGACGAAAGCGTTCTTATAAGCGCAGGCATTCATCAGGCGAAGGGAATCGTTACAGCGGTAAAATCCGACGTTGACAACGTGTTTATCGTGCTCAGTGCCCGGAGTATTAAGCCGGACATATACATCCTTTCACGGGCAACAGAAAAAGGAACCGAGCAAAAACTCAAGAAAGCCGGCGCCACAAAGGTTATCCTGCCGTATCTCATCGGCGGAATGCGTATGGCTCAGACACTCATTTCACCCGCCGTCGCCGACTTCGTCGATATCACGATGGTCGACTCGGAACTCGGCCTGGAAATGGGCGAGGCTCGTATCGAGGAACGGTCGCTGCTTGCGCGACAGACTCTGCTTGACAGAAATATCAGGAAAGACTACGGCATGATTGTGGTTGCCATCAAAAAGGCCGACGGAACCATGAAGTTTAATCCAACATCGGAAGTTGTACTGGAACCGAACGATGTCATCGTCGTACTCGGACAGAAGAAGGATCTCGTTCGCCTCAAGGTGTACTGCTCCGGCAGACCGTAATGCTATGCGGTTCTGTTTTCTTCCATGATCGAACCGATCCGTTTCAGCAGCGTATCCAGCTGGAACGGTTTCTGCAGAAAGAGATCGATCGAAGAACCGTACATAGCGATGTTCTCGAGCACCCAGCCGCTTAGCAGAACATTGATGCTGTTCTCGGCATGTTCCCGGACCTTTGTCAGAAATTCTATACCGTTCATACCGTTCAGTCCATAGTCGGCTATGACTATGTCGAATGTGTGGTTTTTCAGCTCCTCAATGGCGCTCTCGCCGCTGTCATGTATGACGACACGGTTGCCCATAAAGTCAAATACTTCGTAGAGGATCTCATTGAGCGCCGGTTCATCTTCAACTATCAGGATGTCGCAGTCGCGGATCTTTGGGGGCTGGTTTTCCGTCCGTCTCTCCTTCTCCTCCTGTATCATCCTTGACGGTATTATGGCCTTGTATGAGATTCCGTCGGATGAGTCCTCCTCAAGGATTCGGACGTTTATCTTCTCCGATATTCTCCGCAGTTCAACCTCGGGGATGTAGTTCTCCATCTTTATATTCTTTTCATCATCCAGATACTGTGAAGCAACCGAAACCGACAGTATCATGTCTTCCTCGCGGCGGAGGATGATCTCGACGGTACCTTCCTGCGCAATGGCGGATGCCATTCTGAAGATCATGGATACAATAATCTCACGGAGTATTTTCATGTTGCCGGTAACGGAGGCCCGCGTAAAGTACTGTTTGCTTATGTATATGTTCCGTCCCTTCTCCTTGTTCTCGACCTTAAAATGAATGGTCGCAAATTCGATCGCGTCCCTGATAAGCTCGATGATGTCCTGTGTTGATTCAACGTCACCCGGGTCCGGATTTATAAACTCCTGAATCCTGCGTATCTGGGTAGCGGCGTCAAGCGCCGAATCATTAATCGCCGAAAGACCTTCGTGAAGGTTCCGCTTCTCCGTCAACTGCTGCAGCATCTGCGTCCTGTTTATGATAACGTTTATGATATTGTTGAATGAATGCAGGAGCCCTTTCGTCATGTCGCTGAATATACGTACCTTGTTCATTTGCGAAAGTTTGTTCTCCAGCGCCTTCTGGCGTGTCGTCTCCTCAAAGATAAACTCGACATCGTTGTCATTGCTTGTCCGGGATAAGGGATACATGACAATATTTCCAAAATGTTCATTGCCTGACGCGGATATCAGTCTGATGTCATTTAACCGTACGAAGGATTTCTCCTTGTGCGTGATGTTATATACCGCCTTCTTGATCCGTTCGGCAGCGTATGATGAAAAGAGCGAGAAGAAGAGCTCCGGACTGCTTTGCAGCTGTTCGAGTCCAAGCCCGAGCATGTGGAGTGCATGGCTTCCTGCGTTCACGATGTCCAGGTTCTCGTTAATGATGAGTACCGGAAACGGAGCAAAATCATACAGCGGAGACCCCGAATCGCCGGAATGCAGCTTCCGGTCAAACGATACAACCCTGTCATCGACCCTGTTCAGCAGCATTACGATGCCGTGCTCATTGCCGGAAAACGTCAGCGGATACAGATAAATCTCAACCGGTATCTTGTCTCCGTGTACGGATTTAATCACAATAAAGGACTTGGATGCATGTCCCTCCAGCGCCCTGTTGTAGCTCAGTGCAAGGCGTCGGCGGTATTCATTGTAGAATTCATGCTCATCATCAAGAGTAATGTTTTCGGTATCGGTTTTGAAGAGGTTGGTATATTCGCTGTTCTGGAAAATTAATTCGCCGTGCTGATTAATCACGCACGCCGGTACCGTGAGACTCTGTATTACGTCATAGTTCACTTCATACCCCTTCCTATTAAGAAGTATGTCAACAATCGTAACACCGGTGAATTAATCAATACATTTTCTTGCAGGATATCGGGACAGAACTACCGCAACGTGCGGTAGTTCATGACTGTACGCTCCCCTTTCTTAATTGTGAATGATTCCTTTTCCGTTCTATAGACGGAGCCATTTTTATCAACATGGTCTATCAGTACCTCATACGTGCCCGCAGGTAGCGGCAGCCGTGCGATCTGAAGGTTTGCCGGCAGTGTATGCCAGCAGCGCAGGTCTGGCCTGATCTGGGACGCAAGCGTCGTTCCTACGGCGGCCCCCGTCAGAAAACCGATCAGCTTTGACGCATCCTTCAACTGCGTATTTTCCGCTATCTTCTCCGCGGCAACCGCCGATGCATATGTGGCAACCGCCTTGACGGCAATACCTGCGGCAACCTTCTTCCGTGTCACCTCATACGTCTTTTCTGCACTCAGTTCGGCGGTACTGACGATGTTTTCAAGCATGGTCGTGTATACCGTTTGTGACGTGTCCGCGAGACGAACCCTGATATGATCGATCCGGTTGTCGGGCTTTTTGTAATCGGGTATGGGATGCTCGATGTTTTGCAGCGCGACGAGAATTGCCGCAACCGTGACGCCCTCCTGCAGGCTCATGCTATTAAGCGATATGACGATGGTCGTTTTCATGCCGGAATCATTCAGCAGTTTTCCGCGGGATACCTTGGACGCTCCCCGGCCAGCCTGATGAATAAGTACGAGTTCTCCGGTATCCGTATGGCTGACCGTATCGAGTCGGCCGAAGGTTTCATTCCATCGTGACAACTCCTCATCGTCCCCAAGCTTACGTGCAAGCCGGACGAGGTCCCTTTGTATAAACGGGAGTGACGGTTTCAAATCGTATATTTTCCTGTATTCTATGTACGCAAATTCGTGCGCCTGGAAATCATTATCCGTGTCTCCGATCGCCTCGTAGCAGAGGGCGGTCAGGTAGCGGGCCATGACGTTCTGTTCATATTCGGGACCGCCCCGGTCCTCTATATCTTCAAGCATCCTGCTGATCTTCAGGAACTCCACGCGCGCACTTTCAAAGTCGTCCAACATGAAGAAGTTTAAACCCAGGTACATGTGTATGAGGACGTGCTCGAAGTTTTCTCCTCTGTAGTTGGTTGACTGCTCGTTGAGAAGCAGCGACGCCGTCTGCTTTGTCAGGCTGATCTTCAGCTCTTCTGCCAGATCGGCGGCCGCAAACAGTACCTCATTGCTTTTTCGGTAGTCTCCTGCCGTGTGAAGCATGAGACCCGCCTCCATGAGATAGAGCAGCCGGTCATTTCCGCCATCCTTAGCGCGGGCGAGGGCAATGTCAGCGGCTTTTGCATACTCACCGCCATAGAATGCAGATTCGGATTCACCGATTCTCGTTGCATAGTCCTTGCCGCACGAGACGATACCGGCGACCAGCAATACAGCAAACATGGTTTTTTTACACATCATACTGCTTTTAAAATCCCACGGAATCTTTCTTTTTAATTGATTTCAGGAAGTGTGCCTGATCCTGCCACTTGACCTCGCCTGTCTTGATCTCGTACAGTTGCATCGTTACTACAAGATACTGCAGCTTACGGTTTCCTTTTTCGCTCACGGATTCGCGGATCGATCCTGTCAGATAGAGATTCGGCGACTTGAGCTCGCCGGTCGGCACGGCCGTCTCCTCGTCGTACATTCCCGTCATTCCCCTTTTCATCTGCTCGATCGACTCTTCGGAAAGTGAATCGTCTATAAACGTGATCCGCCGGCGCATAAGCTGTGTCGAGATCTCGTCGGTTATCAGTCTGGTATCGATATGCTCTGCCGTACGGTTTCTGAACCTCTTGACCTGCAGATAGACCGGACCGTTCCAGTCGTTTTTCAGGTATGCATGTATTGATTCCACCATTTTTTCAACTGTCAACTTGATCTCAAGCGGACCCCACTCTCTCGATCCATGTTTCTCTGTTATTCCCGTTTCATACCGAACCTCGGGAGAACATGAAAAGACAGCCGAGATGAAAAGAGCTGCCATTATTGCGAAAAATTTTCTCATTATCCTTCACTCCTTGCTGTTCTTTGCGAGTATGTAAAATCATAACACTACGCATTTTCTATGTACGTCAATACATTTCATTTATATTACACGATTATACCCTCTTTTTCTGTCTTACTCTATCCCATGTCGAATACGGCCTTCAAAACGGTATCGGCTGTTTCATACGGATGCTATTGCCGCCGACCCGATTTTTCAGTTTTAATTGCTTGAACTCGGCAACGCACATTCTCTACTGTGCAATATATGGATATCCGCTCCAAACTTAATCTCTATTCTGCCCGGGGGGCGCAGCATACACCATCCGGACGGAACAACCAACCACTCATTGATGCAGGCGGTGAACAAATTATTGCCGGGAACAGGAAAATCTGGCGTTTCGAGTCGCGCTTTTCAATGGAGAAGGCCTATACGATAATTCCCGACGGCATCACGAAAGAGATCAGTTCACTCCTGTCGCTTAACGGTTTTGATTCTTCAATCGCTTTCGATGATCTCCTTTTTTTTGATCTGGAAACAACATCCTTGTCAACCGGAACGGGAACATATTCGTTTCTGTGCGGCATCGGCTACACCGACGGGGATGATTTTGTCTGTGAGCAGCTGTTTATGGAGGAGTATTCGGACGAACCAGCCATACTCGCCTATCTGCTTGATTTTTTCAACCGGGCCAAGGCAGTGGTATCGTTTAACGGAAATACCTTCGATATGCCGCTTATCAAGAACCGCTACATGATAAACCGTGTATACGGATTTCCGGTTACTGTCCCTTCCTTCGACCTGATTGTGCCGGCGCGGCGCATATTCAGAAGCGTCTACGAGAACTGCGCGCTATCGACGCTTGAGAAAAATGTCCTCGGCTTCATACGAAACAACGACACGCCTGGATGGATGGTCCCCGAGATTTTTTTTACGTATCAGAAGGACGGTGATGCGTCCCGGATCCCCGGAATCATCAATCACAACCGGTATGATATCTATTCGATGTATCTGCTTTTACAGGTACTCGCGTCTATTTTTAAAAATATCAGCAAGGGAAAATATGAATCGCTCGAGAGTGGGTCATTGTACGCGCTGGCGCGATATTTTTACCGTGTCTCGCCAGACATCTTCCTCGATCTGGCTACCTTTCTCGGGCAGGAGATAATCGGCGACCGGGGTGTTTTCGAGCGGTTTTCGATAATTCTGAAGCGGAAAGCCGAGTGGGAACGGGCGGTATCATACTGGGAAAGAGACAACAGTTACTTTTCACTGATCGAACTCGCGAAGTATTATGAACACAGGGCAGCAGACTACAACCGGGCAATTGACTGCTGTAAAAAGGCAGCGTTGCTGCTTGAAACCTTGCCGCCGGAAGAGGAGAAGGCCGCCGCCTGCAAAGAATCAGTGGCCAGGAGGCTCGCCCGCCTTATACAGAGAAGGGACCGCTCTTAACAAGCGATCCCTCGTAATCACAGTACTTCTTCATGTTCGCACTTGGACCTTCCTGCGGAAAGTATCAGGCAACGGAACATGCCTTTATTCAATGATCGGACAGACTCCTGCTTCTGATTCGTCAATCTCATACTCTATAACAATCATCTCTGCTTCTATTCCCGGAAACATCTCTGTGTTTTGGCGTTCGACCTGGAAATTGATGTTACCCATCTCAAATGTAAACGTATCTGTCGGTATAGCTGCCATGAGGACTCTCCTGGATGTGATTACCCGACACCACTGTACAGTACGACACAATGTCAGATAAATATCACGTATCGCGTATTAATAAAAATAGCAAGGTAAAAAAAACGCTTTTTATAGAAAAAACTGCCGTTTCAGGCAGCACTCAACCTTCGGATAACTCAAAGAAATCGCATGATTCGAAACAATATTTATTTTTTATTAACACGGATCGGTTAATCTGTTTTTTCAGTATAGTTTGACTGTTACACAGATTTGTTTACTATTAGTTATTATTACACGGATAATCGCATGCAACACGGCTGATTACGGCCGTTCCAATCTGTAAATATTATTACAAAAGAGAGCATTATGGAACCAAGAGAAACTGAAATCAAACTTCCGTCCGTCATCGAACGTTTTCGTGAGATGAGCCCCGACGAGATAAAGAGCGGTATCGGCAATAACCTCGCCTATTCGCTTGGCAAGGACCGGTATTCCGCTACAGACCGGGACGTCTTCGAAAGTCTTGCCCTGACAACACGGGACAGGCTTATCGAGCGGTGGATTCATACACAACAGACCTACTACAACGAAGACGTAAAGCGGGTATATTATCTGTCGATGGAGTTTCTGGTCGGCCGGACACTCGGCAACAGTCTCATTAATCTCGACATGATGAAACAGACAACGAAGGCTGTCTCGGACATCGGCTATACGCTGGAACAACTCCGCGAAATTGAGTTTGACGCGGGCCTTGGCAACGGGGGCCTGGGACGCCTTGCGGCATGCTTTCTGGACTCCATGGCCACGATTGGATATCCGGCTTACGGATACGGCATCCGTTACGAGTACGGCATATTCAAGCAGAAGATTATAGACGGATATCAGGCGGAGCTTCCGGACAATTGGCTCCGGTACGGAAATCCGTGGGAGATGAAGCGTCCGGAGCTGCTCTTTCCTATCAAACTGTACGGTAACGTCGAGTATGTCCCCGACTCGGAGAACACCGCCGTCAAGAAGTGGGTCAACTACCAGATTGTAAACGCAATGGCGTTTGACACGCCGGTGCCCGGTTACAACAACAATACGGTCAACACGATGCGCCTGTGGTCGTCCAAGGCCCCCCGAGAGTTTGATTTTGAGCACTTCAACGAGGGCGATTACGTAAAAGCCGTTTCGGACAAAGAAAACACCGAGGCCATCTCCAAGGTTCTCTATCCAAACGACAACACCATCCAGGGAAAAGAGCTCCGGCTGAAACAAGAATACCTGCTGGTTTCTGCATCACTACAGGACATCATCCGCCGCTTCAAGAAGTTCCATTCCGATTTCAGGACCTTTCCAGAGAAGGTCGCCATACAGCTGAACGACACGCACCCGGCGCTTGCCATACCGGAACTGATGCGCATACTCCAGGATGAGGAACGCCTGGCATGGGATGACGCGTGGGAGGTTACCGTCAACACATTCGGCTACACCAACCATACGGTACTCCCCGAGGCGCTCGAAAAGTGGCCGGTTGATCTGATCAAACGTGTTCTGCCGCGACATCTTGAAATTATCTACAACATTAATATGAAGTTTCTGGAACTGATTAAGCAGAAATACCCCAACGATGTGAAACGCGTTGCTCAGATGTCCATCGTTGAGGAAGGTGAGACAAAGAACATCCGGATGGCGAACCTTTCCATCGTCGGAAGCCATTCCGTAAACGGCGTCGCGGCGCTGCATACCGACATTCTGAAAAAAGACTTCTTCAGGTATTTTTATGAACTGTGGCCGGAGCGCTTCAACAACAAGACAAACGGCATCACACAGCGTCGGTGGCTGAAGCTGTGCAACCCGGCCCTTTCAAATCTTGTCACGGAAAAGACAGGTGATTCCTGGATAACAAACCTCTACGATATCAGAAAAATCGAAGAATACGTGAACGACCAGGATTTCCGCGAACGGTTTATGCAGGCCAAACGTGAAAACAAGAAGGCATTCGCAGCGTACGTCAGGGAAACGACAGGCATCGAGATCGACGTCAACTCCATGTTCGACTGTCAGGTCAAGCGGCTTCACGAATACAAGCGTCAGCTTCTGAATGTCCTCCACGTCATCACGCACTATCACCGCATAAAGGACGATCCGTCACGGAAACAGGTACCGCGCACGGTTATCTTCGCCGGAAAAGCGGCGCCTGGTTACCACATCGCCAAGCTGATTATCAAGCTTATTACCGCCGTAGCCGACGCGGTGAACAACGACCCGGAGGTTAACGACAAGCTCAAGGTGGTTTTTGTTGAGAATTATTCCGTATCGATTGCGGAAAAACTGATTCCGGCCGCGGACCTTTCCGAGCAGATTTCCACGGCAGGATTTGAGGCTTCCGGTACGGGAAACATGAAATTCGCGTTAAACGGGGCGCTGACAATCGGTACACTGGACGGGGCCAACGTCGAGATCATGGAGGAGGTTGGAGAGGACAACATCTTCATCTTCGGCCTTACCGCAGAACAAGTCCAGCAGCTCAAGTATTCCGGATACAATCCGCGTGAGTACTTCCACAAGAACGGGGAACTAAGACGCGCCATCGATTCCATTACTAACGGATACTTCTCTCCGACGATGCCTGAACTCTTTCAGCCGATCGTCGACACGCTTCTCAACTACGGCGACAGATACATGCTCCTTGCAGATTATGAAGCGTATATTGCCAAGCAGGAGGAAGTTGCCAAGACATTTACCGACACTGAACGATGGACGACCATGGCCATACACAACGTCGCCCGCATGGGCAAATTCTCAACCGACAGAACCATCAGGGAGTACGCCGAAGAGATCTGGGGGATCGACCCTATCCATATTGACATATAACAAAAAGCATAGCGTATATCCCGAAGACATCGGGACCGCTCTCTTCGGGAGCGGTCCTCAGCCGTCTGCATCTTCCGGACACTTTTCCCCCATCACGACTTCTACAGCCTGGTCTATTGATATTTTTTTTTCTTTATTCAGTTTATTCGTATTAAACGTATTAATCAACGATTCGCAACTTTCAAGAATCATCTGGTGTCTGGAATACTGTACGTCAATCCGCTTCTTGTGTATCCGTGCCAGTCCCTTCTTCAACATCCTGTAGGATGATTCCCTGTTGGGTATGATAGAAATAAGAACATCAATGTCCGACGGCCTCTCCTTCTTCGTAATAAAGCTGCCGAAAACCAGTATTCTCAACTGTGAGCTCTGCCGCAGGATGTTCTGCATCTCCTCGCAGAACAGCGAAAAGAGTTCACGGCGGTACCGGTTAAAACAAAATTTCCTTGAAAATTCGTTAATTGAATAGTGATGTATCATCTTATTCATTGTACTCTCACTTGTATGGACCGTCAATACAACTGACAGCACCCTGTTTAAAGTAACGACACATGTTATAGTATAGTTAACTATTTACGGACTTAAACGAAAGAATCATATGGCAAAGATTAGCATCAGGAATCTACATAAGTCATTCGGCCCGAAAGACGTGCTTCTGGGTATTGATCTTGACATAATGGAGTCTGAAATACTCTGTATCATCGGTAAATCCGGAACAGGAAAATCGGTCATCCTCAAGAACATCATGGGCCTCATGAAACCCGACCAGGGTACCATAACGGTAGACGGAGAGAATTTCACAACGGCAACCGGCAAGGACTACGAGCGGATCATGCACAAATTCGGCGTCCTCTTTCAGATGGCGGCACTGTTTGATTCGATGAATATTTACGATAATGTGTCGTTCGGAATGAAGCGGATCGGCATAAGCGAAAGCGAGATCAGACAGAAGGTTCCGGAGCTTTTGGAGGATGTGGGTCTCAAGAATATAGAAGACAAGATGCCCTCGGAACTGTCGGGAGGAATGCAGAAACGTGTTGGTTTGGCCCGAGCGATAGCTACAAAACTGGAAATCATGCTGTACGACGAACCGACCACCGGAGTCGACCCGATAACCGGCGGTGCGGTAGACAGACTGATAATCAAAATGAACAAACAGTACGGTATAACGTCCATTGTCATTACCCACGACATTAACTCTGCTTACCGAATCGCACACCGGATCGGCATGCTGCATGACGGAAAGCTGATTTTTCTTGGAACACCGGACGAACTGCGCGCATATAACGATCCTGTCGTCAAACAGTTCCTTGCCGGAAGCGCAAAACCGTTAGAATAAACAACAGGAGCTCATATGGAAAGAGAACCATTGCACTTACATCACCGTGAAGAGCTGTCCGGCAAACTGAATACCATCTGCGGAAGGCTTTCCGAGTTTAGCTTTGCCAACCTTTATCTTTTCAGAAATGTGCACGGTTATGAACTGGTCCGTGAGAACGACTGCGTCTTTATTACCGGTACGACCAACGACAAGCAGAAGTTCGTTCTACCCCTGTGCGACCATAAGCACCCGGACATAGATCATCTAAAGGAGATGATACGGCGGTTCGGCATGCTCTTCCCTGTATCGGACTGTTCACTCCGGTACTTTGACCCACGCGAGTTTGATGTTTACCACAACGAGGACGATTCCGACTATATCTATACCGTTGAGAAGATGGCGACCTATTCCGGACGGAAGCTTTCCAAAAAACGGAACCTCCTGAAACAGTTTTTTTCTCAATACGAACATGAGTGTCTGCCGGCATCCGAAGAAACACTCCCTGCCATGCGGGAAATACTGGACGGCTGGCAGCGGGACATTCTGCTTCCAATCGAGGAAACCGATTACCATGCCGCGGCCGAAGCCATAGATCTCATCGATGCGCTCAACCTGTACGGTTTCGTCTACTTGATAGGCGGCGTCCCGGCAGGATATCTCCTCGGAGAAGACCTTACAAGCGACACCTACGTGCTCCATTTCGCCAAGGGGCTGACCGAATACAAGGGCCTCTACCAGTTCATGTACAACGACCTCGCCCGCCACCTTCGTGAAAAGGGGTGCTATTTATATCTCAACTTCGAACAGGATCTCGGCATCCAGTCATTACGCCAGGCAAAATCGTCCTACAAACCCGATCATATGGGAATGAAGTACAGGGTCACGCTGAAGGAAAAGCAGTAAAAAAGGCGCAAGGATCGGCCTGACAGCGCAAAGGGTTCTGTCCATACAGGTGCTCTAACATCCTCGAAGAGGAAGGTATACGATTCGTCTACATAACCGGTACGAGCAAACATATTGAGCGCGTCGCTGGAGGAGGAATCATGTGATGTCCATTATGTAAATCCCGTTTGGTGTGACACTCGGCTTCCCGTTTTACCATCCAAAAAATGCTTGCAATAGTTTGGTTCTTTCCCCGACACTTCTTACAGATATCTGTATCCTTATCCAAGAGGGTTGAAATATATGAAGTTTTCGTTTATATGGCTTACACATGCCGTCAAACGCTACTATATTGAAAAGAAACATATTGTTCACTGGAAGATTAGCCGTCTGTGGACCCTTTTTCTCGAAAAGGGACACGAGAAGATGACCATAATGTTCATACCGCATGACGAGAAGAAGATATTCAACTTCCACATATCAAAGTTTATGATTGCGTTTCTTCTGCTTCTTCTGACGACCATAATCACGACGTCGTCGTTCGCCTATATGAAGAACAACACGGTAAAGACCGAAGAGGAACAGCTCGTCGAAAATTACCGCGAGATCAGGAAACAGCTCAAGGAGTATGAGGAGATGACGAACGAAGTCTCCACGCTTATGAATGAGATCCGTCCCGAGATTGAAGATCTCTATTCCATGGCCGCCGGCAGCAGCGGAGCCGAAACACTCTGGCAAAACGGCAAACAGTTAAAGAAGGATGCCATGTCCAGAGACGGCAACATGAAGAAGGTTATGCCCAGGGAGGTGTATGAACTCCAGGCGCTGCAGCAGGACCTTATGAGCGCTACGAACACCGTAAAGACCATACGCAGCTTCGTCGATGTCAGGAGCAAGGTTATAAACAATACTCCGTCTATCATTCCAAACCGCGGTCATATCACATCACTCTTCGGATGGCGCCGGTCTCCGTTTGGTACAGGACGCGATTTCCATACCGGTATAGATATCGCCGCACCAGAAGGAACCCCGATACGGGCAACCGCACCCGGAAAGGTCATCATGACCGGCTGGGGCGGCGGATACGGCAAGATGGTACGAATTCAGCATAAATACGGGTTCAAGTCCTACTATGCGCACTGTTCCAGTATTGTCGTCAATAATGACGACTATGTTCACAAGGGACAGGTAATCGCATATGTCGGACATACCGGTGCATCAACCGGCAACCACCTTCATTACGAGATCCGCCTGGGCAACGTACCGATCAATCCCTATCCCTATATGAGCCGTATGTGGTAATAAACCGGTCCGCCGATCCGGCGGACCTGCTCTCTGTTATACGTATATTTCAGGCTGGTGTGTATCTGAATATTTCCTGCTCTTTTTGCTAAATCCCCCGTCAGCAAGGAACGAATCGAACGCATCCTTCATTGGCTGTACGATGGCACTTTTGGGCATGTTGAATATCCTGTCGTACTTCAAACAATAAACGCGGAGCGTGTACCCCCCGGAACCCGTCCCTGAAAAGCGCGCCTTTACCGTGTTGCCGTCGCTGAACGACAGTACATACGCGGCGTCCTTCGCAGCCACCGTACCGGTCACCGGATGTGTATAGTCCCAGGATGTGGCATCTTCCAGCGTCAGCGTTCCAAATGTTTTTCCCTTCTTTGACCATCCGTCACGAAGGATCTGTTCCAGCTGCTTTTGTTCCTCCGGATCACTACCAGACACTTCTCCGCGAGCAAAATATACCCGGCCGTACTCCGCCCAGAGCTCTTCCATCAACTCCTTCGGCTTTTTCCCGCTTTCAAGCAGGATCTTGAGGAGGAAAACAGTGGAAAAGATTCCATCCTTCTCACGAAGATAGGGATTACCGACCCCGTTGCTCTCCTCGACACCCCAGTTGCCAAGTTCCGCAATCCATTTAAAGCCAGTGGGCGTCTCCACTGTCTCGACAGCCTTGCCGGGATACTTCGCTGACAGTTCTTCCCTCATGAGGTCGGTTGGACCGGCGGTAACAGTCGACCTGCAGAAATATATCGTCGAATCAAACAGCGCGTCTATGTTGATAAGATGTGAATACCGCGAAAAGAGCGCAAACTCGTCCGCTGATTCAAGAAAAAACCCGCTTCCTCCATCGAGACGCCTGTCAACATCGGAATCCCACGCAGCCACAACGGCATACTTGCCGGTGCTGTTCTCTGTTATGAGGTCGGGAACATAGTCAAAGTCAGGTTCCGGATGCATCGGCTCACCCTTTTCATCGTACCCTCCAAGGTCCTCCCGCGGCTCTTCCCGCATGATCCGGCAGTCCAGACCGAGCCGGTCTATGAAGATATCGTGTGCGAACGGTCCGGCTGCGCCGTTCATCGCGTCAAAGAGACCCTTAATTCTCGACTTGCTGATCTTGTTCTTCATGTCTGCAAAGTCAAAGATTGAGTCCAGCAGATCGCCGTAGAGCGCGACGATATCGATGTCTGTTACCGCGCCGCTTTCCCTTGCTGATTCATATTCGGAAAAGCGATATTCCGAAACCGCATTTTGCAGCATATGAATCTTGTCGACTGTATCGGCAAGCGCGGGAGCGCCGTTTGACATGTTTACCTTTATTCCCACATCCGTAAACGGGTTGTGACTCGCGGTAAAGATGATTCCGCCGAGCACAGAGAGCTCGCGTATACCGTGACTCATGGCAGGGGTGCTTGCCAGACCGTCACGGGCCTCAATTACCTCGAAACCGTTTCCGGCAAGTATGGATGCAGCGATGCGTATCCGCTCCCGATTGCCCTTTCTGGGGTCGCCGCCCAGCAGGAGCGTCCGTTTTTTTCTGGCTAGTGTGTCCTCATCGGATATCTCGAGGAAATATTCCGCAATACCCTGAATAAACTGCTCCAGGAAACCGTCGCGGTTATAGTCCTCCTGCGTCAATCGCAGACCTGATGTTCCCATCTTGTCTATCGTATAGGGATTCTTCAATAATCGTGTTTCCATTTTCACCTCTGTTGGTTTATATATGATACAAATGTATATAATTGTGTTTTTGCGCATACACTGCGAATATACTCGCCGACACGGCAAGGCGGCAATAATAATGAGTCCTTTTCATCTCAGCGTATCCGGATTAAGGCAAGGAAAATTGCTGCGGGTACCGGCAAAATAATGATTTGACAGGCAATGAAGACGGGAGATAGGGGTTATGAAGGTATTTCATCACAGGACATTCACTCAATGAAAATAATCAGTAAAATTGAAGCGTACAGAAACTCATTGAAACAGGATTCCCGTAAACGGAACCGCTTCTTTTTGCTTCTGGTAACAGCAATCATCATCGCGGATTATCTTATGATCTGCTACCATATAAACAAAAATCCGTTCGCGGTATTTCCGTCATTGCCGGTCAGGGATACACGTGAAAGTGTGGATATTTACGTGCCGGACATAGACGGATCGACCCTTCTGAAGGAAACCCGCCTCGTACAGAAGGACGCCTCGAAGGAGAGCCTCATACGACAGCTTGTTTTCATGATCTCGCGCGGATCAATGTATGAGAATACACGAATCACCGTTCCGATTGAGTGTATCGTCAGGACAGTATGGGTTGAAGACGGACTGTGCATAATCGATATCCGTATGATGCCGCTGGGCAAGGATATTCCGATAATCGAGGGTTCAGAGTCCAATTTCCGTGAGGCGGTTAGAAAAACCGTTATCGAAAACATCGGCACTATCAAAGACGTGATAATCGTCGAAAACGGCATCTTTAACCGGGACATGTGGGAACTCTCACGCGTACATGACAATGAAGGATAACTCCAAAAACCGTACCATACTTTTTCTGCTTTTCCTTACGCTTTATATCCGGCCATGCACCGCACAGACGGGCCACGACATTTCATCGGCGGAAGCAGAACGGAGACTCAGGCTCAAAAAAGATTTTGTTACCTTTGTTGCTGGATGGGAAGAAAAACACATCAAATACCGCGCCGACCATACATACGACAGTGAGACAAAATCACTCGTTCTTTACGACAGTGGCGGCGTCATCCGGGCCCGTGGACGTGCAGAACCCGGTGAAGACGACATCTTCATCCGCTCCGGCCAATGGAGACGCTACTATGCAGACGGTTCTCTTCTGGGAATCATCGAGTACCGGAACAACAAGCGCAACGGCCCGGCCACAGGTTATTACCCCAGCGGCCGGATCGCCCAGCGTTCCCGGTACAGGAACGGTTCCTACGACGGGAAACGAATCAGGTACGATTCTTCCGGACGGATTCTTGATACCGTCATGTATGCAGGCGGAAGACCGGTGTCCTACGACATAGCCATTGCTCTTGTTCCCTCCTTTCAGCGGCCGCAACATCTTCCTTTGGGTACCATCTATGAGGACACAAACGGTGTATGGGTCCACCGCGACAGGAAGAACAACTTTATATCGATGTGGTACCGCAACGGAAGCCTCCTGTGTGAAATCTATGGACTTCATGCTGGCGAGAAAGACGAAACACTGCACGGAAAGGCCGTCTACTGGTATGAATCAGGCGGCAGGTGGATGGAAGGATTTTACAGTAAAGGAAAACCGTCCGGTGAATGGAAGTATTTCACAGAGGACGGCTCTCTTCGGGAAAGAAGGAAAATAGACAGTACCTATATTTTTGACGACAAATCCATCAATAATACCACTCTCCCCTGAATACTTCACGAGCCGGTCCGGTCATGTACACATGGTTTGAAACACGGTCCCACTTTATCCGAAGGTCTCCGCCCCGCAGATGAATCAGGGCCTGGCTGTCGAGCCGTCCGGTAAGCGCTCCGGCTACCGTAACGGCTGACGCGCCTGTTCCGCAAGCAAGCGTTTCACCGGAGCCCCGTTCCCAGGTGCGCTGTACGGCCTCGGTCTTGCTTATAATTTTTACAAATTCCACATTTGTTCTGTTTGGGAAAAGCTGGTGGTTCTCTACCATGGGTCCGTACTTTTCTATTGGGAACTGCTCAACATCCTCGACAAAGATTACCGCGTGGGGGTTTCCCATGGACAGTGCGGTTATGTCAAATTTTACCGAATCGTTCAGTTCGATCGTCTCATCAACAACGTTTCCCGGATCGCCGATCATCGGTATGAGACTGCGCTCGAGGCGCGGCTCGCCCATATCAACCGTTACGGTATCCACATACTTGCCGTCCAGACTGAGTTCCAGTTCGAGTACGCCTGCCAGAGTCTCGATTTCGAGATGCTTTTTCTTGGAGAAGCCGTGGTCGTAAATCATCTTGGCAAGTCCCCTGATACCGTTTCCGCACATCTCCGCCTCGCTTCCGTCGCTATTAAACATCCTCATGCGGAAGTCTGCCTTTTTCGACGGAAGAAGCACTATCATGCCGTCTCCGCCGACACCGTAGTTGCGGTCGCTTATTTTCTTTGCGATCTCTCCCGGCTTTGTCAGCTGATTGCGGATGCCGTCGATGTAAACATAATCGTTGCCGATTCCCTGCAGTTTAATAAACTTTAGTGTTTTCATTCAGAGAACCCCGCCGTAAAATATTATCTGATACTGATATGGTTATCATAAAAAAAGGCGATGTCAAGCGCAGTGTTCCAGATCCAGCAACCTGGCACACCGGCGTTTTCTACTCGGCCTCTGTATCCCCGTTCGAAACAATCTCAAGCAGCTCCACGTCGAAGATAAGCGTCGCACCGCCCGGAATATCTCGTCCGCCTCTGTCGCCGTATGCAAGATCGGACGGAATAACAAGCTGGATCTTTCCGCCTTCATTGACCATCTGGATCCCCTCTGACCAACCCTTTATTACACGGTTGAGTGCTAATTCGGCCGGTTCTCCGCGCTTTTTCGATGAATCGAAAACGGTACCGTCGATCAAACGCCCCTCGTAATGAACCTTAACCTTGTCTGTAGCCTGTGGCTTCTCGCCTTCCCCCTGATCGATAATCATGTACGCGAGCCCGCTCTTAGTCGTCAGGACTCCTTCTTCTTTAGCGAATTTCCTGATGTATTGCTCGCCTTTTTCCTTTTCTGCGGCTGCCTTCACCTTTATCCGTTCATTGATTATTCGGCTCACCTTTTTCATCTGCGTTTGAAATTCCTTTTCGTCTAACCTGGCTTTACCGTGAATGCTCTCCTTGATCCCCTTGAAAATCTCTTCAAGCTCACTTTCAGTCGGCTGCAGCTGCTGTATACGTCTGGATTCATACATGCCGATCGCATAGAAGACGTTCATGGTCTCGGAACTGGACATTGTATCTTCCGCCTTTCCGCTTTCCTTTTCCTTTTCCTTCCGGTCGCAACCGGTAAGCATGATGATTGCCAGTACTGGTATGAGTATTATTATTCGTTTCATTGTGCATACCTTCATATGATGATTTTTGACCTCTCTAAATGATGCTGCATATTCTTCAATGAGAATTCTAAAATACTGTAGCCATTGCAGTTCTAATAGTCAAAATATTCCTCTTCACGCTGCTTTTCGTCACGATATCGTTTATAATACAGCAGCGCCTTGCTGGAATGCCCCATATAGTCATATATTGCGCCTATGTTGTACAGCGCCTCCAGATATGTGTCATCAAGCTGGTAGGCATAGTACAGGCTTGAAATAGCGTGCTCATATTCATTGTTGAGGTAATATGCAAGGCCAAGATAAAAATGTGCTTGAGCCAGCCGGTCATCGAGGGAAACCGCGAGTTTGAGTTCACGGATTGCTATGGACAGATCTCCTCCCTCATACATATATGCACGGCCAATACCGTAATGGCCAAGCGCATAGTACGGACTGACGACGATGACCTGTTTAAAAATCTCCTTTGCCTGAGCGAGCTCTCCCTCTGTCGCGAGCCGTGCGCCTTCAAGGTACAGCTCGGTACTGTTCTGTGCAAGGACCGAATAGTGGGTGACCGCTATCACGCAGAAAAGGAAAGATGCCAGACGAAACTTCATTGAAGAAACGGCAGAAAGGCCGGTATTCTGGTTCGCAGCAGGGAATCTGCGCCCTGACGATGAAAGACAAACACAGCGATAAGTATCCAGACGACCAGCGTAAAAATGACCATGAATTTCAGCAAATTCTCGGCTCCGATATCATCGGCCTTGTAAAAGATGATTATCAGAGACACCGGCCAGAAGACAAAAAGCAGATAAAAGACGAGAAAGACAATCTCCTTCGCGAAAACGATGAGTGTTCCATACCAGTCCTCGACAAAGGCCCTGTATCCTGAGAGTATCTCCTCCCTGAAAAACCAGACGTAAAAGAAAAAGAGCAAAAACGCGGCCATTTTCCAGACAAAGGACACACGCGGACGAAAAACGAGAAAAGCGGCGGCGAGTCCCCACAGCAGAATAAAGATAAAGACGGTCTTTAATATAATTATTGATTCCATAGCCTGATGTATCGTAATGGTATCTGTTTTGTTGTTATATGGACATTGTCTGCGCGTGTAACCATGTCCAGTCTGTTCAGTCAGAAAACGTATACTGGGATCGCATCTGTACACAAAAAATGAAAGATATTGCAAAACCGTATAATACATCAGAAAGAATGGCAAACACATTTTTTTTCATGAAAGTCTTTTCAGCTTCCCGGACGGAGAAAAGCCCCGGGAAGGTGCGGCTTCTCTGTATGATGACGATGCCGTTTCTTGTTCTCTGGTTTCTGCTTTTTCTGACATTCCGTCTCCATGCAGAACCGGCGCTTACAATCGATTCCCGTACAGACGATATATCGGCTTCGCACATGCGTTCCATGTACGACTACATCATCGTCCCCAAGGGATTTTCGGTATCAGTACTAATATACTCCTACGTCGCCCGCGCCGAGATATACAGCTTTAACAGCGAGAATATGGTACAGATCGAGTCACGTCCGGCCGAAATAAAGCTTATGGTGCGGGCCTCAAAGAACGGCAGTGAGAGTACCGTACAGTTTTTTGAGCTGAACGGCACCTCCCATGATGAAATTATTCGTCATGGTACAAACACCGTCAATAGCTATCTGCGGTCACTCTCCAGAGAGTAACATTGCAAGTTCATACGCGTGTACAAACGATGCATGACTGGCGATCCCCCTTCCCGCAATATCAAACG
>CAZAHA010000005.1:28485-33382 GCA_964484915.1 uncultured Leptospirales bacterium | reverse complement strand
GGCGGATTTTGTCCGGTGCCCATCCGCCCGGAACCAGAACGGCGTCAAACTCCTCGTTAAGCGCATCTGCAGCGGATATTTCACTCGTGGCGGCGAGACCACCGCTCTTACTCGGATACTTTGTTTCAGCCTCCGTCCCGATAACGGTTATTCTGGCGTTTTCCTCCTGCATCCTCATGTATACAGCCCAGAATTCGAGGTCTTCGAAACCGGGCCCAACCATCATGCCTACATGCATATTCTCAACAGACATCGTTCCTCCTTTTTCTACGTCACGCGGGTGTAACAGTACTCGATATTCCTTTAAAACGTGGCAAAGACATAGTCGCGGAAATTTTCGGATTCATTTTTGTCAAAATATGGATGTTCCTCGTTAGCCGCGTCATGGCAGCCTGAACACATCTTGCTTTCAACAAACACCGTTTTCTCTCCCGGATTCTTCATATAGTACAGCCAGCCGTTCACCGCACGGGGATCCTCCCGGTATTTCACCATTATCGTCAGAACTGGATCAGCGCGTTCAATATCCGCTTCGGACTCGTACTTTTCCTTGATGATCATGGATGTATCCGGATAGTCATACCGGAGTCTGCCGTCCTCCATCTTTTTTTTCGAGACATCAAAGGCAGTGTCGTTGGCATAGATTATACGGGCGCCGTTTCCATGGGCAGGTACCGTATAGGTCAGCACCTCCTCTACCGGCTTTCTCCAATCACGGTAATTTTCGGGAAGCGTAAAGGTGTATCCCGGCTTTTCCTGCCGGCAGCCAACCAGATAAACCGCAAAAATGATAACGAGAATATATAGCCTTTTCATCTTACAGGATCCTCCCTTCTGCGAAGGTTTTCAGCGTATATATCTGTACTGGTTCTTTCTTTCCCTTAACCGGGATCGGTTTGTGTCTGTTAACGACCACCTCGTCCTTGATTCTCGCGTAGGTAAATTCCGAGATAACGATCGTGTTCTTACCCGCAAGGGAACAGAGTCTTGACCCCAGATTCACCGTATCGCCGATTATCGTTCTGTCTATCCGTTCAATCGAACCCATGTTGCCCATGACGACCTCTCCGGTATTTATGCCAATTCCGACGGTAACGTCTATCTCGCGAGACTTGTTTTTTTTGATCAAAGTGGTGCGTATTTCTAAGGCTGCATTGCATGCGTTTCGTACCATACTGTCACCTTCAAATACTGCCATGATTTCATCACCCACATACTTGTCGATATCTCCGTTGTGCCGCTGGATGATTTCTGTCTGCAGGTTCATGACGTTGTTCAGCGTAATCATGACCTCTTCCGGTTCCTTTGTGTCCGAATAATCGGTAAAACCGCGGATATCCGTAAAGAGGACCGTAACATCCCGCCGCTCACCTCCCAGGGCAAGATCTTCCGCCGATTGTATGTGCTCCAGGGTCGAACGTGATACAAATTTTGACAACTTCAACCGCTCGCTGAGACCTTCTACCATGTTGTTTATCTGACGTGCGAGATTACCGATCTCATCACGTGAAGAAATATCAACCTTCTGCTTCAGATCACCCTCCCCAACCCGCTGGGCAACCAGGCCAATCTGCAGAATCTTGCGGATAACCTCCCTGTTCAGGAAGAAGGTGATTGTCATGGATAAAAACAAAATAACGCCTAAACCGATACTGGCCGAAATAACGGTGTTTCTTGATGTTCGCTGAAACGTTTCGTTCAGCGGTGATGATATGCAGACGACCCCCCGTACTACATGGTCTGTTCCGTGGCACGAGGAGCATTTGGGCTGGTTGATGAGCGGCGCATATACAGTCAGACGCTTGTCACTTGTTTCAAAGTTTCTGATATACACATCGTTCACCGTATCAACCGATTTTTTGAATTCTTCGCTTTGTTCAGGCTCATAATTCTGAAAGACATCCTTGGGAACAAACCGTTCCCTGCCAATGTTTTCATTTACCGCAAAGAGTGTCGAGTTGTCGGAAAACGCCGATTCCCCGTTTGCACGGTAGAGCTTGATGTCAGAAATAAAATCGGCACGGGAAAAATCTTGAAACAGCTGGACCGCAATCGGCGCTTCACCTGCCAGCATATTGTTCTTTATTGCCACATAGAGAATATCACTCTCATCCTGTACGGCTGCCACCCGTGATTCGATGATAACGTTGTTCTGCGACTGCGCATAAAAGTATACGGTACACCCTATGCCGATAACGATAACAGTTATTATTATCAAGGCTATTCGAAACGATAACCTGTTGTAAAACCGAATTCTGGATTCCATGGCGTTTTCCTGAATGGACTGTTTTCTCGTAAGCAATAGCGCGGTACTGATCGGAATACGTGATTATGATGGCAACATACACAATGTAGAGTGTACTGATACATATTTCATATTTTTCTGATGAAGTATACAATAAATTAGGTTATCCTCCAAAAACGTACCATCAGTACCCGTCGTTTCCATAACGGTCTCTGTACGGTATTTTGGGCCGTTATGCACGCGGTTCAGCAAAGTATCTGGAAATACTTCTCGTTCACCCCGATCTAAACTGTGAAAAAAATCACAGATATATCAATTATTGTCGCAATTATCATTGACAATATCACAGCCTGGATTCATATTCGTTCCACAAGGGGAGGTAATGATGATCCACACGATACCGGAACCTGCCATAAAGCGGTTAAGCATTATGTACCAGTATCTGTGCCGCCTCTCGGATGATAACGTCACCCACGTATCATCACGCGAGCTGGGCACCTATATGGACGTCAGCGCACACACCATCCGCAAGGACATCAGCTATCTGAAAAACGCGATGACCGGCGGAGCAAAGTATCCAGTTCAGCGACTGAAGGAGATTATCGCCGGCATGCTGAATTTTGACCAGCCGCGCTTTGCCTGTGTCGTCGGACTTGGAAGAATCGGGAGCGCGGTACTCCAATACAACATGTTTAAACCGAACGGGTTTATCATGAAGGCCGGTTTCGATTCGAGCATCAACAGGATTGAGACGATCAAGACTGAATGTGACCTGTTCCCCTCATACCAGATTACGGAAAAGGTCCGGAAACTGGGCATAGAACTTGCCGTACTTGCCGTACCGTCCGATGCGGCTCAAACGAGCGCCGACAGACTCGCGGCCGGAGGCATAAAGGGCATCGTAAACTTCACATCGACAACGATCGGATGTGGATCGCACATACATATTATCGATATTGACGTTACCAGGGAGTTCAGGATCCTTTCGGCAATGATTTCCCTGTTTGGTAACAAAAAGGAGGACGCATGAGAGTATTCAATTTTTCTGCCGGACCGGCAACGCTGCCAGAGGACGTACTTGCACAGGCTGCTGGAGAGATGCTGGACTACAACGGCACAGGAATGTCCGTAATGGAGATGAGCCACCGTTCCGCCGTTTATGAGGATATTTTTTATTCTGCCGAGAACGACCTGCGCTTGCTGATGAAAATCCCGGATAACTACAACGTCCTCTTTCTGCAGGGAGGGGCCTCAACACAGTTTGCCATGGTTCCAATGAACATCGCCAAAAGCGGGAAAATGGACTATACAAACACCGGGGTCTGGACAAAAAAGGCGATTAAAGAGGCAAAGAAGTTTGGCGATGTCAGTATCGTCGCATCCTCGGAGGATGAAAACTTCTCCTACATACCCGAGATACGGTCCGGGATGATACGGCCAGATGCCGATTATTTTTACATCGTCTCGAACAACACGATCTACGGAACGCGTTATGCGTCGTTCCCGGACACCGGTACGGTACCCCTTGTTGCCGACATGTCGTCAAACATCCTTTCCGAACCGGTCGACGTCTCAAAATTCGGCATCATCTTTGCCGGCGCACAGAAAAACATCGGACCGGCGGGTCTGACCGTGGTCATCATCAGAAACGATCTCGTTGGCAATGCTCCGGAAAAGCTGCCGACAATGTTTAACTACCAGACCCATGTTGACGCGCGTTCAATGTTCAATACACCGCCCACATATGCCGTGTATATCGCGGGACTCGTATTCAAAAAGCTATTGAATGACGGCGGACTCGAAGAGATGAGAAGGTATAACGTGGAGAAATCATCGCTGCTGTATGATTTCCTGGACGAGAGCACTCTCTTCACGGCAACAGTCGACAAAAAGGACCGATCCCTCATGAATGTCCCTTTTGTTACCGGATCGAGCGAACTGGATGCAGCATTCATCAAGGCGGCGGCGGAGCAGGGTCTGGTTAACCTGAAGGGCCACCGTTCGGTCGGCGGTATGCGTGCATCTATATATAACGCCATGCCCATTGACGGCGTAAAAAAACTGGTTGAATTCATGAAAACATTCGAGACACAGCAGAAATAGGAGGAACCATGTACAAGATACAAACACTTAACAAGATATCCAATACCGGACTCGATCTTTTCTTCCATGCAGATTATGAGATCGCATCAGAATTTCAGAACCCGGACGGCATCATTCGCAGAAGCTACAACATGCACGACATGACGCTGCCGTCCAACCTGAAGGCAGTCGCGCGCGCAGGGGCGGGGGTCAATAACATACCGGTCGATGCCTGCACAGAAAAGGGAATCGTCGTCTTCAACACGCCCGGCGCAAACGCGAACTCTGTCAAGGAGCTGGTCCTGACGGCCATGCTCCTTGCTTCACGGAACATACCGTCGGCACTCGACTGGACAAAGACGCTGCACGACAAGGGTGACGAAGTACCACGGCTGGTGGAGAAGGGGAAATCACAGTTTACTGGAAACGAGATCTCGGGGAAAAAGCTCGGAATAGTTGGTCTCGGTGCAATCGGCGTCATGGTCGCAAACGCGGCACATGCGCTCGGCATGACCGTCATGGGATTCGATCCGTTTATCACCGTGGACAAGGCCTGGGAGCTTCATTACA
>CAZAHA010000005.1:0-28475 GCA_964484915.1 uncultured Leptospirales bacterium | reverse complement strand
CCCGTACACGTGCCGCTTTCCGACACGACGCGGGGCATGTTTAACCGGGAACGGTTCCAGCTGATGAAAGGAAACGTGGTGCTTCTCAACTTCGCCCGCGGGGGACTCGTCAACAACGCGGATCTCCGTGAGGCGTTCGAACAGGACCGGATTTGCGCGTATGTCACCGATTTTCCCGATGAGGAACTCCTTTCAACCAACGGCGTCATCTGCCTGCCGCACCTCGGCGCATCCACGGTTGAAGCGGAGGAAAACTGCGCAGTCATGGCCGCCTCTCAGCTGAAGGAATATCTTGAGTGCGGAAACATCACAAACTCGGTAAATTTCCCCGACTGTGAGCTGCCGCTTTCGACCGATTACAGAATAACGATTGCCAACAAAAACATACCGAATATGGTCGGCCAGATATCGCATATCATCGCCGAAGCGGGAATCAACATCCAGGACATGGTAAACAAACACCGCGATAATCTCGCGTACAATATCATCAACATCGGATCTCCGCTCTCCGATGCGGACATCGACCGACTGCGGAAAATCGACGGAGTCCTGAACGTGCGAATGTTTACACAGAAGAGCGAGAAATGTATATAGACCGAAGACCGGGCAAACAGACGACCCCGCTTGCATACCGTCTCATATTCATCGCGGGCGGGTTTATCGTTGCCTTTCTTATGATACGTTCCATTTTTATTCCTGTACGAATATCCGAACAGGCGATGTCGCCCGCCCTGCAAAAGGGCGATATCGTCGTCTTTATGCGTTTTATTCCGCCCAGGACGGGGGATATCGTACTGTACATCGACCCGCTGCAGCATGACACAAAAGGGGTACGGAGAGTCACCGCCGAACCGGGTTCTACCGTTCGGATCACCGACAAGACGGTATTTGTAAACAGCAAAACGTCTGAACAGCCCTTTCAGATGAGAGATGACCGCATCTTCCCCGCATCCTTCTCCAGCAGGGACAATCTTGAACCGCTGACCGTTCCGGACGGGCACTATTTTCTCATGGGAGACAACTTCGACCGATCCAGCGACAGCCGCAGATACGGTTCTGTACCCCGCGACTCCATCGTCGGCGTTCTGATTCTTTCAATATGATTCGTAATATTTTTCGCAGACATCCCAAACAGCTTTTTCCTTCTTGCCCAAATCCTTATTAGTGTTTAAGATTGGTACAATCGGCAACCGATAGAGTTAGTACGGTTTAAGATGTGCCGCGGCGATAGCAGTGACGCTGAATAAAATAAAGTCCATCTTCTTCGGCCTCTCGGAGAAGATGGTGTACCGAACACTCGGTATAGATACCTGTCTTCCGCAGAGTAGCTCTATGAATCAGAATGAAAAAATCCGGGATTTTGTTACGCATCTTCTTTCTAATCCCAACATTCAGAACGAACCGGTCCTGATAGCAGAGGGTATCGTCCTGAATTTCATCATTTCAAACCTGGACAAGCTCAAGAAAACTTTCAAGTCGCCTCAGTTTTTTCCAGAACTTTCGTCCAAGGAGGTCCTCGCGCTGATTATTGCAGATCTGCGGAACAGGACCATAGAAAAGGTGAAGCCGAAACTCTTCTCGTACATCGATTATATTGATTTTACTGTTCTGCTGAAGTATCAGAAATCCGCCTCATACAACAACGACTACTACCGGGACTTATTCAAACAATATCTCGACGAGATCATACAGAACAAGGATGTACGGTACTATCTTAACTCGACGCTCAACATCCTGTCGATGGACGTACTGGAACGGTATCTTGGTGAGAGCTTCTCAAAACGGACACCCATGTTCTTTGAACTGGTCCGGGTACAGAAGAATAATCTCAAGACCGAGGAATATGTAAACTACCTGAAGATACTGCTGCTTTTGCGGTGCGGGGCCTACTATAAACGTGAAATCCCTGATTTTTCGGAATCCAAGGTAAACATCAACGACTTTCTCAAGGTCCCAAAGACTCTCGAACAGTTCTTCAAGAAGCGGGCGCTTGCGACGGCGCATAGTCTGCCGGGTGTTGCCGCCTCCATTATCGAGATGGCGATAAAGTCAAACGTGTCCGAATCCCTCCTTGCACCGGAGGATTCATCCGCCCGGCTTATGTACATTCTTGCACAGCGGTTTCAGCATTATCAGGAATACAAGAAGATCGACCGCGGCGCCGAATCTCCGGACAAGAGCTGGTTTGGCGTCATGCGGAAAAACGCAGCCTATTACGGTTTCGACAAGCGGCTGCTTGAGGACCTCTATATGATTTCCGGAAACAACAACTGGTAAGCGAGAGTTATTGTCATGAAACGATACAATATTATTGAAAACTTCATCTTTGTCTGCATTATCCTGGTCATCATCCAGACGCTTCTTGACAATATCAGCATTCTGCAGCAATGGCCGGTTCAGTACCGCAACATGCTTCTTGTTGCCGGTTTTGCTTTTGACTTCATCTTTACGATCGAATTCATCTCACGATCTATTTCGGCGTCTGCACACAAACGGTTTCTGTGGTACTTCTGGTACAGACGGGGTTGGGTGGATCTGTTCAGTTCGGTTCCGCTGCTGCTTCTCAACTCCGGTCCTGAACTTTATATTCTTCTTTCCGGCGATACGCACATGATGTCGGCCGGTATCGGAATGCTGAACATCTTGAAGGTCATAAAGGCAATCCGCGTGACACGGGTCCTCAGGCTGATCCGTATCGTCAAGATATTCGGCAAGATCCATAATACAGATTCTCCGATGGCACAGCACCATACGGCAACCGTCACCACGATGGCTGTCTTCTCGGTAATCTGCACCCTGCTGGTCTTTTCATTCTTTTCCGACGTCTCGACCGAAGCCGTCGATGACCGGATTACCATAACAAGAAGCGCCATCGACACTATCGAGTCGCTGAACGAAAACACCAGTATGAGCAGACACGATATTGCACTGGAGCACTTTGACACGGTTCCGTACATCCTTGAATTTACGTATAACGATACGCCTGTTATTCCGCTCAGGAAGGATGTGTTTGATACGTTCTATACGTATAATGATCATACCTTTGTTGAGTACAAGGGTTATACCGCGCTCATCTCGCTGATGGACATCAATTCCAAGCAGGCCCTCGACCATATCAAGTACTTCATCATTATTGTCATGATCGTCCTTGGTTTTACGTTCCTGTATACCCGTCATTTCGTCCAGAACGTAACCGATGTTCTCCATATACTCAACCTGGGATTCAGAAAGAAGGACTATAACCTGCAGATAAAGATCAATCCCTATTACCAAGACCATGAGGTGTACCGGCTTGCACAGTTCTATAACGAGGCGTACCTTCCGGCCAAGCTGAAGCGGCAGGAGCGCGAAAAGAAGCAGGCGATATCGATGAAGGATTTACTGAAATTTAACTCGTAGGCTGCTGCTTAACGGAGACAGATACTGTCCCAGGAGAGGTCTCATCCACCGTATACCGTGTCGTCAATCCGGTATCGGATGAGGTAAAGATTCCGGCAAGATCATCGGTCGTACCGGAAAAAACAATGCGTACAGCGGGATTGCCGTCAACCTCTTTCATTGGCTGTGCTGATACGACCCTGTTGGTTGAGCCGATAAGATCATCAAGCAGTGTTTCCGCCGAACCTTCTTTCCCATTTTGTATGATTATTGTATACTCGCGGCTGGAAAGAAGGTGCAAATATTCGGTTAGGGTCTGCTGCAGGAAGACACCCTTCCGAGCATCATCAGTGCCGAAGACGCTGCTCGTTCCTATACAGTTTTCCACCCCCCTATGAGAAGCCATTGTACTATCAGCATGTACTCCGGCTGCGTTTTCGGATACAGACGCCAGTATCTTGCCGGTATACACATCGACTGATCGAAGGTTCACAACCGCGCGCCTTGACTGCATCGGCGTGTCATACTCTTCAAGAAGCCCGGTCTGGTCAGATATGGTAACCGTGCCGATAACAAGCACATCGGCACCGATCCTGTCCATGAATTCCGTTCTGTTCTGCGTGAGTACGGTTGTTCCCATAGACGATTCAAACAGGGACTTTGCATTTTCGGTCTTCGACAGGGCTGCCGAGTAGTCAATTACATCAAAATCATTACTGCGGATAGAGGCGGTCATTACCGGGTATGAAACGGTTTTCTCTGCCGAGCGATCTTCATCGCCCTCAACCTCATGTACAAGGAGGAGTACCGTCGGTGAATATTTCTGCAGACAGTTCCCGGTAACCGTGTCGCGGATCGACAAATTGACGGCTCCGCGAAGCTGTACGTAATACGTACCATCTTCTTCCTTCTGTCGAAGGATTTTCCAGTTGGTAACAATACCGCTCGTCCGGATATCGATAAACGGTTCGAGCGTTCCGTAAAATGAACGCCCTTTGCCGTCATGGTAACTGGCATGAACCAGAGAATGTAGCGCATCATCGACCGCCCGTTCCCTGGCCCGATCTGTCCTCTCGTTGTATATCGTGGCGCCGCCCGTTCCCATTATAATCCGGACATCGGCATGCTGTGCTGTCGAGCAGGAGAGAACGACAGCGGCTGTAGATGCGCCTGTTATGAAAATGAAAAGAAGGGCTGCCAACCTTTGATTCACGTCTATATACTCCGTCACATATAATACCGCCGGTTATTTGTGTAACAAGAGACACCCATGATTCCGGCAATATATCACTTCGTTTTTTCTTGATTCGGACGGCTTCAGGATAATTACTCTACCGATTTCTTTTCAACAAGCAGTTCAACAAGTTCATCTGCACGTGCTGCTATGTAAATGAGTGATTTCAAAAACCGTTTCGGGTCGCATTCTTCCAGAAGAATCGAGTTTCGAAGGACAAGCGTGCCGTCCATCAGCGCAAGGCCACCGTAATCAAGGGTCGCGTTTGTCTCGAGGGCATATTTGTACAGGTCGCCGTTGTCCGACTTCATCTGGGCGATGACCGAGTAGTAATGAATCATCCTGTCATCGGATTCGTCCCATGAGAGCATGACCAGTACTTCCTGCGAACGGTCGTTTTCAAACTCGATGGTGGTTTTGTACGAGCCTTCTTCTGTTTTGTGAAACGTAATGTTAAATTCGGACGCTATGGCCGCAATAAATCCGTCAAAAATCTGCATAATGGATAACCTGTGTCTTTATTCTGTTAAGTGAGTGACTGCCTCTGCATGGATACTGCCCTGCGCCTGAAGCGCTCCTGACGGATTGCTGCGGATACGTTCCGCCGTTTCTTCCGCATCCGTCGACGGATTGATGCCGTATTGCCTCTGTACATTGGAAATTTCCCTGTCGATCGCATATGACCGTTCCTGCATTGCCGCATAAATACCGTTGATCTGTGTGCGGTCAATGTTCCCTGTTTCGGTCATCCGTGCCAGTCGGTTTACATCATCCTGAAGCTCCTTCGGCCTAATCGCGCTGTCGGCATTGCCGTTTGACGGGCCGCTCCTGTATTCTTCCAGTGATGACTGAATGGTCTGGATATCGGAGCCAAGCTGTTCCATCTGTGTGCCGTCGTTTGCTATCCGGTCCAAGGCAATGTTCTGGAGACGGGTTGAGACCGTTAAAGCACGCTGAACGATAAGTTGAGCCTTCTGCATGATCGCCATGGCATTTGTTACACCGTGCAGCGACGGTTCCGGCAGGGCCAGACTCGCCGCCTGTACCGTCTCCCTCTGCTGCGGGCTTCTCCGTGTCTGAACCCCCATTTTTTGTGCATTAAGACGGGAGTGCATATCAGAATTAATCTTCATAATTCACCCTCCCTATGTGATACGCTGCGTCGTCCCTGTAGAATAAATGTAGTATCGGTTTTACATGACTGTCAATTATTAATTTGAATGTGAAGAGCTTTCGATTTCATCAATTCGTTCAGACAGGGTCATAAATCTTACGTTTCTTTCCGCTGACTGGTGAAATTACCGCAAAAAAATTGACAAGTTAAGCGCCTTATTATATAAGAATAATAATGTTAGACGAGGTTAACTGAAACATGAACAGCATTGTTACTCCCGAAAAACCACTGTCCGCTGCAGAACCTGGATCCAGAGTACGGATTGTCAGGATCGGAGGCGGAGGGTCGTTCAAGTCCAAGATGATATCGTTGGGACTCATGCCCAACACCGTTATAGAAATAATGAATTGTGACGGATGCATCGGTCCGATGGCTATCAAGGTTAACCAGACCAGGATTGTCATCGGCCGGGGAATGGCTGAGAAGGTCATCGTTGCGGATACATAAGATCAAACTGTTGAGGTTTTCTTGAAATCATTCACCATCGCTCTTACGGGCAATCCCAACTGCGGGAAAACGACGCTGTTCAATTCTCTGACCGGAAGCAATCAGAAGATCGGCAATTGGCCGGGTGTAACCGTTGAGCATATTCGGGGTTCTACCACACACGACGGTATTCGATATGATATCATCGACCTTCCCGGAGCTTATTCGCTGACGGCACATTCCGAGGATGAACGAGCGACTCGTGATTTTATCCTGTCCGGGAGTGCCGATGTTATCGTTAATATCGTTGATGCTTCCAACCTTGAACAAAGCCTCTTCCTGACTTCCCAGCTCATTGAAATGAAGGTTCCACTGATCATCGCCGTTAACCGGATGGATGTTGCGATAAAGAAAAACATATCCATCGATCTGGATCTCCTTGAAGAGAAGGTCGGATGCACGGTCCTGCCCCTTTCAGCAGTGAACACACGCGAGGTATCCGTTTTCAGGGAGAAACTCTTTTCTTCTCTCGACAAAACTACCGTTCCGACTGCGAAGATTCGCTACCCGAATGAAGTCGAACTGTATTTCAGAAAATGGGACGCTCCTCTTAGTGAAATCGCGTCCAGATACAATACAACAACCAAGTGGTGCACTGTTAAGCTGCTCGAACAGGACCCATGGATAACCGGTGAAGTCATCAACAGCGGGAGCCTTGAGTCCGAGGATATTGACCAGGCTGTTCGATCGATTGAAGGAATCCATCAGGAAGAGATCGATATCGTCATAGCCGATTACCGATATGGATTCGTCCACGGTCTCGTCCTTGACGTTGTGACCCGGATCGTTAACAGACAGGAGATGACCGACCGCATCGACCGCTTCGTGCTCAGCAAATTATTCGGTATTCCGTTTTTTCTTGCAATCATGTACGCCACTTTCTTCGTTTCCATCAACATCGGTACTGTCTTTATTGATTTCTTCGACATTCTCTTCGGCGGCATATTCGTTGACGGCACGGCGCATCTTTTGACGATGATCCACGCGCCGGACGTTGTCGTCACCGTCCTTGCCGATGGTATTGGTACCGGGCTCCAGACGGTTGCGACCTTCGTGCCGATTATCTTCTTCATGTTCTTCATGCTCGCCATTCTTGAAGACTCGGGATATATGGCACGGGCGTCGTTCGTTATGGACCGTTTCATGCGTATCCTCGGTCTGCCGGGAAAGGCCTTCGTGCCGATGATTGTTGGCTTTGGCTGTACGGTTCCGGCCATCATGGGAACACGCATACTTGAAAACAGGCGGGACAAGCTGCTGACAATTTTTCTGACACCGTTTATGTCCTGCGGGGCGCGTCTGCCCGTCTATGCCCTTTTTTCGGCGGCGTTTTTTCCGCACATTTCCGGTCTTATTGTCTTTTCTCTGTATATCACCGGGATCACTATCGCGATGGTTTCAGGATTCATGCTGAAAATGACCCTGTTCCAGGGGGAGACATCACATTTCATTATGGAGCTTCCGACCTATAATTTGCCGCGAATCCGCCACATCGTCCTGCATACATGGCTGAACATGCGGGAATTTATAAACCGGGCCGGAGTGCTGATTATCGCCGCAGTAACGGTACTCTCGCTTCTGAATACCTTCGGATTTGACGGGTCGATCGGCAACGAGCAAAACGGAACCTCCATATTGGCAAAAACGGGTAAGGCTATCGCTCCCGTCATGGAACCAATGGGCATCAGCAGGGAAAACTGGCCTGCGACGGTCGCACTGATAACCGGAATTTTTGCCAAGGAAGCGATTATCGGAACACTCAACTCGATGTACCGGCAGAGCGCAGATGACACGCCTGAAAGTTCCACCTATTCGATTCAGGCTGTAATCAGCGATGCTTTCTCAACACTTTACGAGCATGTACGCTCACTTGGCTCCGATCTCGGAGACCCGCTGGGACTCTCCGGCACACAGGCCGATCTATCCGAACTGAAACGGGAATCAGGCTCGTCGGCGCTGATCCTTCTCCGTGACCGGTTTGCATACCAGAAGCAGCGGGCGTACGCATATCTTCTTTTTGTATTAATTTACTTTCCCTGTATCGGGGCCCTGGGAGCAATCTTCAAGGAAGCAGGAACGGTTATCGGCTGGATGGTTATCTCCTACTCAACGGTTCTTGCATGGATCGCGGCGACACTCTTTTATCAACTCACGCTTGGCGGTTCTTCTTTCTTCATCGTCCTTGCATTACTGATGCTTTGCATACTCTATGGCGCTTTTTACTTCATGTCCCGTCTTGACTACTTCAGGAAACACATTGGATACCATTCAGAATGATCTTAGCGCGGATAAAGGAACTCCTGCATGAAAATGAAGCGCTTTCTGCCGGGCAGATAGCCACAAAGACCGGTTATGATAGACAGGTCATTCAACAGGCACTCGATACATGGTTAGAGAAAGGGAAGGTCGAAAGACTCGTCATAGAAAACCCATGCAGCGGCTGCCTGTCCTCGTGCGCGTCACGAAGCTGTTCGGAGGATGCGGTACTGTACAGGTGGAAATCCCGATAAGCACATACATTTGACAATAAGCGGTTTTTTGTGTACACTACCGGTAATGCCTATCGTCGTCACCGCATCGCCGAATCAACCAAAAACCTGGAACGGAGGACGTGCATGAAGGTAGCACTGTTTGACGCAAAACCCTACGACCGTGAAAGCTTTGACAGAGAAAACGAAAACTACGGATATACAATCAAGTATTTTCCATCACGACTTACCGAAGACAACATACCACTCACAGCCGATTTCGATGCTGTCTGCATCTTCGTAAACGATACCATCACGTCCGATATGATCGATACACTGCACGGCAACGGAACCAAACTGATCGCACTCCGCTGCGCAGGATATAACAATGTCGACTTCAAGAGCGCGTACGAAAAGATACATATCGTTCGTGTTCCCGCCTATTCTCCGCATGCGGTAGCCGAACACGCGCTGACGCTGATGATGACACTCAACAGAAAAACACACCGTGCTTACAACAGAACCCGTGAACTGAATTTCACCCTGAGCGGCCTCATGGGCTTTGATATGCATGGCAAGACCGCCGGAGTAATTGGAACCGGAAAAATCGGCAGGGAGCTGTCCAAAATTCTCCGCGGACTGGATATGACCGTCTACGTGTACGATCCATTTCCAAACGAGGAATTTGCCGAAGAAACCGGGTGTATCTACACTGATCTCGACACTCTCTTTTCGAAGAGCAACATCATATCGCTGAACTGTCCCCTTACCAAGGATACGGAATATCTCATCAACAGGGACTCAATTCGCAAGATGCAGGACGGTGTAATGCTGATTAACACCGGACGCGGCAAGCTTATCAATACATCGGACCTGATCGACGCGCTGAAGGACGGGAAGATCGGTTCCGCCGGACTGGACGTCTATGAGGAGGAGAGTCAGTACTTCTTCGAAGACCACTCGGACCGCATCCTGACCGACGATATTCTTGCACGCCTTCTGACATTTAACAACGTACTGATCACATCTCACCAGGCCTTTTTTACGTATGAGGCCGTAAACGAGATCGCACGGGTAACCCTTTCCAACATCAAGACCTACGAAAACGGCGACTACAACGAAAATGAGATCTGTTATCGGTGCATGAAACAGGGTACGCCGGACTGTTCAAAACAGCAGAAGAAACGCTGTTTCTAAACGTGACTGATGCGCATACACACATTTTCTTTCCGGAGGCAATCGCCAACCGTGAATCGTATTTTCATGATCATGCGTTCTCGCTGCTGTACAACAGCCCCCGGTCGATCATTGCAGACGCACAGACATTATATGAATATATGGACCGTTCGCAAATTACCACCGCATTCGTCTTTGGCTTCTGCTGGAAGGATATCGAAAGCTGCGTTAAACACAACGACTACCTTATAAATACATCAACTGCGTCAACCCGTCCGTTCGCAACCCTGCCGCCGAAGCCCGGCACAGGGACCGACCGTCTCTTCAAACAGATTGCCGGGCTTCCCTTTACCGGTATCGGGGAAATCACGTTTTACACCGAAATAATGTCAGACAACACATTCTCATATCTGCGCGACATCTTCACATTCGCGCATGAACAGCAGCTGATACTTTCGCTTCACATAAATGAACCGGTCGGGCATGAGTATCCCGGCAAGTATCACACGCCGTTTGACCTCTTGTACAGCCTGATTACCGAGTTTCCGGATGTGGACATTATTCTGTCTCATTGGGGAGGAGGGCTTTTCGTGTACGAGCTGATGCCGGAAGTCCGTTCTGTCTTCAAGCGGGTCTACTATGATACGGCCGCATCGCCGTTTCTCTATGAGCCGTCCGTATACCATCACGCGATGAGCATCGCAGGCGAGGAGAAGGTACTGTTCGGTACCGATTTTCCGCTTTTGCGGCCGGACAGGTATCTGCGGGATATCGGCGCAAGCGGATTATCCGACTCCCGCAGGGAGAAACTCCTGTCGCTAAACGCCCAAAATCTTCTGGAACGTCACCGACAGGGGAACAGACAACACCGTCGAAATGATCAGAACACCGAGCAGGGTCGCGATAATTAAGAAGCCCATGATACCGATCATGGCATACCGGTTAAAAGATTCTCTCGGATTCTGTTTCATGATTAATACGGCTTTGACATAGAGCGACTGTATCAGGTTATCCATAAACGACAGGAAAAGGACAAGAGAGAGAAGAATCATCATACCCAGCATAACGGAACCAAGCCCCACATACGCAGGAACAGCCTCACGGGCAGAGCGCATCATCGGCAGCGAAGAAAGAAAATGCAGGACCGAGTCCTTCGCCTCTCCCGGCATAAAAAGAAAGATAACCATGCTGCTTGCAAAAACCGCAGCGGCATACAGACCAAAAAAAAGGAATGAGAAAAATTTTGCCGTTACGGTGATGATGATCCAGTAAAACGGCATCTCTACGTACTCCCGCGCGATGAAAGCAAGGATTTCTCTTAAACCGTCACGTACGAAGAACGATCCAGTTGCCAGTATTGACGGAAGAAATCTGAAGAGAACGGACAGGAGAATGATGAAAAGTACCAGTACAAAGATTACCGGATAAAAAATACCCGAATAGAAAATGCCAAAGGAACCGAGGTAGGGAAGAGGAACCACCAGAATACCGAGCAGTGCAGCACAGGCGCAGGAATAGACAAGTACCGTTATCCAGTCTTCCTGAAAATCAAAATGAACACTTTTCCAGCTGACGCTTGTGCTTTCAGGATGATGAAAACGGTAATCCATGATCTTCGACATGTAATACAGAACAAGACTTCGTGTAAAAACAAGTATGAGAAGCAGAAACACGCCGAAAAACACGGCGGCGCCGGGATGAGACAAGAAAAAAGCCATGTTCAGATACACAAACTGTGCACAGACACCGATGATGAGTATGCTGAGAATCATGTGCAGGGATGATACCAGAATACCGGTCCAACTGAAAAACGAGAATAATCCGGAAAAAATATCTGTAAATCCCGTCAGTGGATGAATATCCGAAAGATGTTCACTGATCTTCGTCCTTGAATCGACGATAATCTTGTGCCGGCATGATGAACAGAAAAAGTATACCTTCTTGTTGGAGACGGCGTCATCGGGTACGTCGTGCACCTTTCCGCAGTTATTACAGGAGATGTTCATTATATTTGCCACTTCATTGGAATTTAGTCTCATACCGGACCGATTCTTACATCTATCCGGCAGCTTCATTTAAAACGTGTAAAAGAAAAACGAGATGTCAAGTTATTATTACATCCATTGTCATAATATACGTTTTTGCATGTGTTTCACGTTTATGGGGATCTCGACACATCTTCATCAAAAAACGTTTGAAAGAACGTGCATCAATTTCTACCATGTTCCATCATCATCAAAAAAGGGTATGCCGCAATGCTTCCAATATCCCGTTTATCAGACCTCTCCGAGGACGAGAAACTGTTGCTCTGCAACAGATACGGTGCAGACTTCAGCGATGTTCTCATAAACACCGTTATACCGATCGTCCAGGACGTTCAGACAAATGGCGACCGTGCCGTTCTTTCGTATACCAAGAAGTTCGACGGCGTCACTCTTGATACCGTACTCTGCACCCCGAATGAGATTGAATCACAGGCAGCTAAGGTCGACAAATTCGTTATCTCCGCATTTACAAAGGCATATGACAATATCCACGAGTTTCATTCGCATCAGCGCCGGGAAGATATCACATACACACGTCGCGACGGTTCACGACTCGGGATGCTCTACCGTCCGATAGAACGGGCGGCGGTCTATGTTCCCGGCGGAAAAGCATCGTATCCTTCATCGGTCCTCATGGGAGCTGTCCCTGCGCGCATCGCTGGAGTCAAGACGCTCACCATCGTGACACCGCCGGACGAAGATGGAATGGTACCTCCCGTCATCGCAGCGGTATCAACCATCGCCGGTGTGGATACGATTATTAAATCGGGAGGGGCCCATGGAATCGCCGCGGCAGGGGCGGGTACCCAAACCGTTTCCAAGTCTGATCTGGTGGTCGGTCCCGGAAACATCTACGTTACCGCCGCCAAGACCTATCTATTCAGTCTGGGTCTCATACAGATCGACTCCATGGCCGGACCGAGCGAAGTACTCATCATAGCAGATGATTCCGCTGATCCTGAATGGGTTGCGTGGGATCTCCTCTCGCAGGCGGAACATGAAGAGCGTGCTCTCGCACTCCTTTTAACAACAAGCAAGACTCTCGCTGATGAGGTAAACGGACACATACAAAGAGACATAGACGCAAGACGGGGCAGACACGATATCAAGACGGCGGCGCTGAAACAGTGCCGCACCTTTCTGGTTGATTCCATCGAAGAGGCTGTCTCGTTCTCAAACCGGTACGCACCCGAACACATGCAGATGATGGTAACCGATCCCGAACACTATCTTGACGTAATCCAAAACGTCGGCTCGCTGTTTCTGGGACACTACTCGCCGGTTGCTGTCGGAGACTTCATTTCCGGTACCAACCACATACTGCCGACTGGAGGCGCCGCGCGTTTCTCATCCGGCCTTTCCGTAGACACCTTCATGCACCGAATGACCTATCAGAACGTTTCACCGGAGGCCCTGAAAGACTATATGCCGTACACAGACATCATTGCCGGTGTCGAAGGATTTGACGACAAGCACGGTGCATCCATACGGAAGCGGTTTGAGCGATGAGGTTCATTGTCGACATAGAAGCCGAAGTACAGGTGGGATACATCCAGGAATTTGCAGCGATCATCTTCCAGGAAGACTTTTCCGTGAACACCTTTCAGCTGAAGTCGCGTGACGAATACACCGAAATCTACCACATAAATCTTATCTATTCCGAGACCGGGACTTTCAGAAAGGCATATGAAAAAGTTGAAAACGATCCACGGTGTATACGCATAAACTGCACAAATATCCTTGAAAACGAAATAAAGAACGGTCTTCTGCGGACCGTCAGCAGACTCTCGTTTGAAAACGAGGACGAGTTTCAGACCAACCATACCGGCGCCTATCAGCTTCTCAAGGACAAGATCACCTCCGGCACCGATGAGAACAGCTTCTACTACCATGACGCAGTATGCTGTATCTCAGCCATCAAACCCGTCAACGGTATCGTCGATCAACAACAGGCCGAAGTGCTTTATCTGAAAAGTGAAAAGGACTGCGCCATACTTTCACGATTTACCGATATAAACGCGTTCCCTCTGGTCTCGTCTTACGTGTACAATGAGGATTTTTCCAGGATGCTTGCTGCTCTGCAGCAGTCATTTTCACTGTACCGTATACACGAAATCACGGATGATGATGATCCCGACCTGTACATAGATATCATCGCACAGTCGGAACTGCCGGTAATCACATTCAAGACGACTGAACTCCCGATCATGTACCTTCATTCGATTTTTCACTGTATGGAGCGATTTAAACTCAGCCGGGATAATGTAAACATAGGGATCATCGGCCTTGATTCCTCCGCAGTATACCTGACGGCGCTTGTAAACTCTTTGAAATTCATGCGTGTACTTGGATATGATGAAAATGAAAAGAGTATGATGCATTTTGAATCCAGGAAGGGTCTCGCGACTACAAGAAAGAACATACTCGAAAACTGCGATATACTGCTGGTTATCCGCGACCAGTTGAGCAGCGAGGATATTCAAAACCTCAGACCGGGCATCATTGTGATCTCGGCAGTGCGCAGCGGTGTTACCGAACAGTTCAAGGACCATACCGCGTGCAAGCTCTTCCTTGACGTCAGCCAGTACGATACCGCGATCCTTCTGCCGGGAATGGTCCGCGGCCTCATGTCTACACAGCTTACATCAATAGATGAGCCGCTCATTATTAAAATTGCAGAAATTTTACAGAAAAAGGGAAACCAGCTTCGGATAACACCCCAGCTTTTCGGTCCGGTTCATGACGATATCGAAAACGCTATCGTCTCACATTCAATGTTGTAATCGTGCGTGGCACGACAAGCACCCAGGAAAGTGTCTTGTATGTTACCTGCTGGTACTCATAGACGCCGTCAGCGTATTCTGCCGACTGTCCCGGATTTTTAATACTGCCGCTCATCTTATCCAGATACACACTGTCCTTTGTATCAATCATCTCCCGGTTTTCATGCATCTTGAATTTCCCCGATGAGCGCGCAACGATGCGGACCGATTCCGGCAGTTGAGTCGACAGATTTTTTATGTGAACTGCCGTTATGAGGACACCCTGCCGATTACCGTCACTACCGACCGGACGGGAAAAGTACACATCGTAGTTCCGTGACAGGGCGGGAAACTCGGTTACATCGATTATCATGGACTTGTTCTTCATTCCGTTCACGTACATCGGCATAAGCGGACTCGTTTGAAACTGGGAAACCTTACGGCCAATAAGATCGTCGTTATACATTGTATACACGATCCTGCCGCTGGTATCTATAAGGTAACATTCAGAATACGTATACGATGCGAGCTTTTGAAGCATCCGGGTGATTGCATCCTTTTCAAGCAGATAGTAGTAGGTTCCTCCAGACCCCATATGGTTGAGATGGCTGAGCGATTTGATCAGCCTCTTCTCGGAGATAATCTGTGATGAGGCGTTAATATCGTGTTCGCAGCGTGAGAGGAACGAGCGTGCCACGTCAGTGTAGTCTGCAGTATCCGGTTTAGCGGACAGGCTGTCGGTTTTGACCGGTATCACGGATACAGGACGCTGCTGCATCGTACATGAGACGCACCAGAACATCAGAATCAGTATCACGCACTTTTTCATATCTACCTCCCGGGACATGTCAGCCTGTCTTGTGTATCGGCGGGATGCATGACGTACGTTAACAGAAAAGAACGGCACATTCCTCGTGAAAGGGGAGAGACGGCGTCAGGAGAAAAGGTCGGGAGAATCGGTATCCAGAAGCTCCCGTGCGGCAAGTGATGATTCACAGCCGAGGTGGCGGTATGCGTGGCGGGTAACCATTCGTCCACGGTGTGTCCGTTTCAGAAGTCCTGCCTGAACCAGAAACGGTTCATAGTAATCCTCTATCGTATCCATCTCCTCTCCGATAGAGATGGCGATCGTCTTGATGCCGACAGGACCGCCGTCATGGTTTTCTATAATGGTCCGCAGTATGCGTCTGTCCATATCATCCAGTCCCATTTCGTCTACCTCAAGCTGGGTGAGCGCGTACAATGCAATCTCACGGTCTATCGACTGACGCTGTTCGACCACCGCAAAATCAGCGACCCGCCGCAGCAGACGGTTGACGATACGCGGAGTCCGGCGCGACCGTTTGGCAATTTCAACTGCTGCCTCATCATCGATCGTGTATCCGAGAATCTCGCTTGACCGTTTAACGATGAGCGTCAACTCTTCGGGTTCGTAATAGTTCAGCTTGCAGGGTATGCCGAAACGGTCACGCAGCGCCGACGTAAGCAGCCCCGTACGGGTCGTTGCTCCAATCAGCGTAAACGGTTCCAGGTTGATCTTGACCGTTTTGGTGCCAACCCCCTGACCGATGAGGATATCGATGCTTCGGTCCTCCATGGCAGGGTAGAGTATCTCCTCTATGGCAGGAGAGAGACGGTGTATCTCATCGATAAAGAGAACGTCTCCCTCTTCCAGACCCGTCAGCAATGACGCAAGATCTCCGGCCTTGTCGATTATGGGAGCCGACGTTGCCTTGATATTGACACCCAGTTCCCTCGCTATGATAAACGCGAGCGTCGTCTTTCCAAGTCCCGGAGGGCCGGCCAGAAGGACATGGTCCAGTTGCTGGCGGCGCATCAGCGCCGAGCGGATGAATACGGTAAGGTTATCCGCAATCTTTGTCTGACCGATAAACTGCGTCAGTTTCTCCGGACGGAGGCTCTTTTCCTGCTCGTCATCGAACCGGTGTGGGTCCGTCAACCGTGAACTTCTGATATTGCTCATTTCTGATCCTGTGACTGATATGTCCGTGCATACGCAATCCGCTTTGCTATCGACGGGTGGCTGTAGAAGATGCACTCATACAGCGGATGCGGATTCCTGTCCGCGACATTCATCTCACCGATCTTCTCCAGTGCCGAGGCAAACGTCTCTCCGGACTCATGTTCAAGCACGTACCGGTCGGCATCCCACTCGAATTTTCTGGAGACTGCATTTATCACCGGCATGACGAGCAGGGAGAATACTGTAAGCAGAAGCATCAGCATGGGAAGCGCCGCCAGCGTATAGGTATGCATATATCCCGACAGGTCCAGATAGAGATCGTAGAGCACGGCACACACAAAGTACGACAGATAATTGACCGCGATAGAGAGTCCGGTAAGGGCGATGATGTGCCGTTTCCGGTAGTGTCCGATCTCGTGCGCAAACACGGCGCCTATTTCTTCAGGTGTAAAATTATCAATCAGGGTATCGCTGAGCAAGATCCGTTTTGTTTTCCCCATGCCGGTAAACGCTGCGTTCGCTTTCCTTGTGTTCTTGCTTAAGTTAAAGGTGAAGATATTCTCAATGGAGATATCCGCATCCCTGACGTGATTCATGATCCGTTCCCGCACGGCATCGTTTTCAAGTGGAGTAAACGTATAGAATATCGGAAAGAGCAGTACCGGAGCCAGCTTCACCAGAATAACGGTCACCAGGACGATAACCGTTGCAAAATAGGCCCACCACAGTGAGCCGCCAAGAAGAAGGGCAGCGTAGAAAGCCGCAGCAAGCGGAATACCGATAGCAAGGGTTACCACCAGAGATTTCAGCTGTTCTACAGCCCACTGTCGCAGTGATTGGTTGGAAAGACCAAAGTCCTTCTCAATGATATACCCACCGTAAAAAGAGAATGCCAGACCAACGAGATAAAAAGCGGTGCTGATGATTCCGGCAAAGATAAAAAACCGTATGAAGGCATTGTCCGCATAAAACCCTGCAAAGGAGCTTATGCGCTGGGTAAGCGGGGCAAACACAAAGAAGAGAAACATCGCAAGCTGTACGGTTATTTCGGCAATCGTCAGACGTTTCTTGATCCTGTTATAAACGATACTCCGCGCGTCCGTTTTCCCATCACCAGCCATACGTTGCCTCCGAATCCACTAACTGCCGCCATTAAAGACGGTATTCAGTCATATGGCAAGCATAAGATCACCCGTCATTCAGTCAGGGGCTACTTTATGCACTTTCCGTCGGCGGCGACATATTGTTCAAAAGTAACCTGGCGCGTATAGCACTCAGATGATATGTAGCCGAGGATATGCTCCAACTGCCGCGGCTCTACAAAACCGGGCAGGAGAGTTATCGGTTTTCCCTGCTTGTCGAAAAAGGCGAGGGTAGGAAGGCCGGAAACACGCATATATGCCTGGAACTCTTTGGTGGAAAATTTTCTGCCGTCATACGTAATCTGCTGATTTTTTTCAACATCTATCCTGACGAGGACGAACTTATCTTTTAGGATCTTTCGGATACCCGGATTGGAAAAGGTCTTTTCGTCCATGACCTTGCACCAGGAACACCAGTCTGCGTAAAAATCGACGATCATCGGTTTACCTGAGGCCCTGGATTTTTTGAGTCCTGCATCAAAATCATTCCATGCAAGATCATTACTCGACAGTTGAGCAGTCGGCATTGTAAATACAGCCGCAAAAAGAAGTACGGCGACTAGCATTATATTTCGTCCAAATATCATGGTTGCATCTCCTGCGTTATAGGTCTGCGTCAACGGGTATACTGTATGCAATATCCGCCGCTTTAGCAAATCATTTTTAACAACACTATCATAATAATCGTATATTACGTTATAGTAATATACGTAATCCTCTCTTATTGTCACAATTTTTTTTATTTCACGGCGAAAAAAGGATGGAGAGAGTCACACGGCCGCATATTATGTCTCTTATGATAGAGATTCAGGAAGAACATCTGTACCAGCCGCTGCATGAGTATCTTGTGAACAACGGTTATTCGGTGAATGCCGAGGTTGGACACTGCGACATTATCGCCCAGAAGGACGGCGAACTCGTCGTAATCGAATTGAAGAAAACATTCTCCCTGAAACTCGTCTACCAGGCAATTGACCGGCAAAAAATTTCCGATTCCGTTTATGTGGCGTTGCCGCTTGTCGGCAACAGGGAATACCCGCCGAGTTTTAAGCATATGACACATTTACTGAAACGTCTGGAGTTAGGCCTTATACTGATACATTTTATGAAGACGATAGAACGCGTGGAGGTAGTCCTCCATCCCCGGACATGGGAACACAAACGCTCGAATAATCGAAAAGCGGCAATCCTTCGTGAATCCAATGCCCGTATCATGGAGCTGAACACGGGCGGCAGCGCAGGAAAGAAGCGTCTCACCCTCTACCGCCAGCAGAATATCGAGATCGCCGTCCTGCTGAACCTGCTCACAAAGGCCGCTCCTCGAGAACTCGTCGCTCTGGGCTGCACGCCCAAGTGCAGCCGCATTCTCACCGACAACCATTACGGATGGTTCTGCCGTGTCTCCCGTGGCGTCTATACGCTTCATTCCGCGGGAAGGGATGCCCTGAACGGATATCCCGATCTTGTCACCCACTTCACACAGAAGTACAGCGACGTTGTGGCAGAGAAAAAAAAAGTATTGTGAAATAAACTGTTGTCGGAATCAATATCGTATCGTACCTGCGACATAATCTATCACACCCGGAAGGAAGCATACATGAAAATTCTCCTGACAAACGATGACGGAATACATGCCGAGGGAATCAATACGCTGTACACGGTCCTCTCGCGTGAACATGACGTGTACATGTTTGCACCGCACGAGGAAAAGAGCGCGTGTTCCAATGCTCTCAGCATATGGAACAGTATCCGCGTCGATTTTTGCGATACAAAGCGGTTTGCCGTTTACGGTTATCCGGCTGACTGCGTTAATATAGGCATACACAGCGAATTGTGCCCGGATATTGACCTGGTTGTCTCCGGAATCAACCACGGTCCAAACCTGGGTGACGACATTCATTATTCCGGAACCGTCGCCGGTGCACGATCAGGCCTCATTTTCGGCAAACACTCAATCGCCGTATCAATCAATACGCATTCCCTTTCGGAAAACCTCGTTGAATGTTCTGAGTATGTCCTTTCGTTTATTGACACTCATCCCATACTGAACTTTCCTGACCCTGTTTGTACAAACATCAACTACCCCGATCTTCCCGCGGACAGGATTGCCGGCGTCAAGTTGACCAGACAGGGCAGACGTTCATATATTGACACCTATTCGATTATTGACAGGAGCAGCCTTCATGTTACCTTTCAGCTGAAAGGAGACGTTATTTCCGATTTTACGGAGGATACCGATACCGGAGAAATTACCCGCAACTACATCACGCTGACTCCGCTGCAGCTTGACTCGACAAACCATACGGTATTGCAACAGCTATCAGATGAAAAGTGAACACAACAACCAGATACAACGGCTCCTGAACCGGGCCGCAGCCTGTATTGAGAAGGGCGACCTTGACAGGGCCGAATCGCTGCTGTCAGAAATGCTGGACATCGACACTTCCAATCCCGAAGCGCTCTATAACCTCTCTGTCCTTTACATCCGTACAAACAAACACGAAGATGCCGTTCCGCTACTGCAGAAGATTATCGCTTCTCCGCTTACGAGCGTCGATATCATTCAGGTCAAACTCCTGCTCGCGTACTCTTTTCTGTCACTCGAACGACATGCAAAATGCGCTCCGCTTTTGATTTCGATACTGAACGCCGTACCGGCACATCTTACAGCCCTCTCACTTCTTGGCTACTATTACGAGAAGATCGGCAACATCCAGAAGGCTATCGAGACCTACCGGAGCATCGTATCGTACGACGCGGACAACGCACATGCGCATAACTCGCTTGCGTATCTGCTTGCCGTATCCGATACGGACTTAAACGGCGCCTTATCCTCCGCACGGATCAGCATCCGAAAAGACCCCGATAACCCGGCATACTGCGATACGATCGGCTACATCTACATGAAACTCGGCCGGGCCGACATGGCGCGAAAATTTCTGAAGAATGCACAGCAAAAGATGCCGGAATCCGATATCATACGACAGCACATCCATGAACTATTACGCATATAACGAGGAAAACATGAAAGAAAAAACGCGGGAGATCCTGTATACAATCATGGAGCACGTAACCGGGTTCGGCGGGAAAAATCCGCTGGGAGGATATTCCATCGACAATCCTGCCGTCGGCGACACCGGAAGGATGATAGCCGACTTTTTCAGAGAATTTTTAGCGGGAGGATGTCCACCCGAGGGACCGTACGGTACCCTATGCGCCAGGGCGGTGGACTCTTTCATGGAATATTACACGGAGTCTCACAACCATAAACGGCTCATTGCTTTGTGGGATACCTTTACCAACTCGACCGACGAAGAGAAGCGCGCAGAAATCATCATGAAGCTCTGCGTTCCGGAGCTTGATACGGCAGACATACCCGTTCTCGCAAAATGGAAGCTGACGGACGTGGAAAAAAACCCACGGCCCTATACACCGGAAGAGATTACCATTCAGTTAAATGCGCTGTATTCTTTTCCCGAATCGATCGACCCGGCCGTTCCGGATGAAATCACGGCCATGTGGCATGATTGCGATCCCGGTACCATGGTTCACATTGCAGATTATGACCATCCCGTTCCGCTCTTTTGCAACGACGCACATCACGAGCTTGTAAACTGCCTCCGCGAGATGGACAACGACATCGCATTCGAAAAGGAGACTGGTGTCATACCGCACGGACATCGCGTTCCGGTAACCGTTTCCATCTCCGTTACCCATGACGGCCTGGACCCCATCGCAAATAGCTGGGTCGAGTGGCTGCTTCAAAAAGGCAACTACCGTCATCTTTCGTTCATCGTCCTGTCTGAACAGAACATACGAAAAATCAGGACAGAGCTTTTCGGCGGCAAAGCGGCTGTTTTCAGCGTGTTCGGAAAGTATGCCGTTCACTTTAACGCGCTGAAATACTCGCAGCTTCTGCTGGAAAAGGCGTACGGCATCCGCGCCGGTTTCAAGCTCGACACCGACGAGGGTATGAGAAGCAGAGACCTCTACGCTGCCACGGGGAAAACATGGTTTCAGACACTCTGCCATTCGTACTGGGGCGGCAGTGCGGTCGATAAGGCGGGAAAAGATGTCTATCTCGGAATCAATGAAGGTGAATAGATAAACAGCACCGATATCGACACCTACGGATACGCCGCGGCATACAGGATGCCGGAGGTAACACTTCCGTCCTCATATGTCAATCAGCAGATCCTCTTTTTCAAGGGGTACGCGCAGGGCTACGTAACCAGGCTGTACAACACCGTCGAGTCAATCGACGAATGCATCTCTCACCCGGTAGTGAAGGGGGGAGGGTATGGTATCGATAACACCGCTCTTAAACGCTACAATCCGTTCGCCCTCTCTATCGTCGGCAGAGCCGAGGACCAGCAGTACTATTTCAACGGACTGTCGAAGGGTCTCAGGGGCATTTTCCATCCCGATCTCAGAATAGCACACTACAAGCAGTCAGTCCAGACATCGGAAACAAAGCAGAAGGGGACAAAATTTCTTGGAGACATGTACCGTCTGCTGATATTTTCTCATATCGTCACCCTGCTTGGGGTAAAAAACGAGATCGATCCGTTTCCGGGTCTCTTTGCCGGTACACTGTCCCATTTTCAGTATTTTTTTAACCTGATGTATCAGTCATTCTCGTTCAGCGCACAGGGAAAAGACGAGATCGCCTCATACCTTGTAGTTAAAGGTCTGCCCGAACTGGAGTCCCTTATCGCCGATATCCAAAAAGGAACCATCGACAAAAGGATGGAAGAGGAGGAGCGGCAGTGGAAGGACTTCGTAACCGCCGTTGAATCACTTGACCCGCAACTTGTGCGGCGTACACTGGATACCATTATTCTTTAAAACTGTTGGGGCCGGTTACATACCCGGCCCCGGGATTAGTACAGCATACCATGAAACCGTTCTATCTGGCTCCGCTGCAGGGACTGACCGACACCGTCTTCAGGACGGTCATCACCCGACATTATCCGGTAATAACAAAAACTTTTACCCCGTTCTTCTCGGCTGACAACCCAAACATGGCCAAGGAAAAGAACTATACCCGCCTTTTGAGCGATGGTCCCCTGCACCTGGTACCTCAGCTCCTGTCGAAGGACGGCGCACGGCTTGCAAGGCTGGTTGATCTTTTCGAAAATCTCGGCTTTAACGAATGCAATCTGAACCTCGGATGCCCGTTTCCCACAGTAACCGGAAAGGGGAGGGGGTCTGCACTGCTGCAGTATCCCGCGACAATCGACAGGATCCTGGACACCTACTATTCCCGCTCCCGGACCGCGCTTTCCCTCAAGGTAAGGCTTGGTTTTAGAGATCCTGACGAAATCTTCGAATGTGTGTCTGTACTAAACCGGTATCCGCTCCGGGAACTGATCGTTCATCCGCGGACCGCACACCAGAAGTATGAGGGACAGCTCGACAACGACCGCTTTGCACGGTTGTCCGGCATGACGCATCATCCACTGGTTTATAACGGGGAAATCACGTCCTGTGCGAGATACCGCACCTGTATCGATACATTTCCGGACATATCTGCGGTCATGATCGGACGGGGAGTGCTGTATAATCTTCTTCTGCCGGAAGAGATCGTCCGAGGGGGAGATATTCCGCTATCAGAGAAAATGAAACGGGAGAAGGAGATTTTTTCTGAACTGTTCGACAGCTACGGAAGGATTCTGTGCGGGGAGGCCCAGTTTCTACAGAAAATGAAAAATCTCTGCTCATACCTGATACTGCCGGCACCGTCGTATAAAAGGAAGTACAAGATGCTGTTCAAGACTCACTCGAAGGATGTGTTCTATTCTACCGCACTGGAACTTATCGACGAGAAAAACCTGTCCGATTCAAGCAGTTGAATCTGTTCAGTCAGTACGGGAGATGTAAGAAACCGACCGGCATACGGATAGACAAATAATGAAAATGATAGCGTCTCCAGTGCTTTCCCGATCCGTGTGTTTGCCCTGACAACTGTTTTCGGCGCCGTACCGTTTGCCTCACGGCGTCTGATCCATGTGGCAAGCTGCATGTTGGCAGCTGACGTTTCCTGGATCACCTGTCCGGACACCATCTGCATATTCTTCAGCGCATTCCTGTATTGTTCCTTCTCGTATTCGGCATTCTTCAGGCGTTTTTCAGTTTTCTCAAGTTTCTGGTACAAAGAGAGAGTGAGGAAGATAAGGATTCCGTATGCCATGACGACAGGATAGGTAATGCCGGAGAATATTACTTCAAACAGTTCTCTATCCATATATACGGTTCCGGTGCGCGACGCATATATATTAATAATCATGACGATAAAATGGATGAAGAGGCTGCCCGCTGTAATGAAGGTGAGATTTTTTGAAAACGAACGGAAGAAGATCAATACTCTTTTAGCTGTTTCCATACACACTCCTCAAAAACGGTTTAGCTTTTCCGGAACAGAACATAAGCAAAGGTTACACGCCATGGAATACGATTTGTTTGACTGCTGCAAAAAAGATGGATACGTATAATCGATACACAGCATTGCTTATAGATATACACACTTGTCCGATAGATATTAACAGTTTTCAACAATTGTTAACAAATATGCAATTTGAATGAACGTTACCGCCCGATAATTTATGAAAATTTGCTAAAATTAGACGGAAAAACCTTACAGTTTATATAAAAGTACATGATTCTGTGACACTTATTAACAAAATTATCCACATTATCCACATTCTCTGTTATTCTTGAAATTAATTTACTCAATTAATTTCCTGGTTATTGCATAACGTCATGTCAGACATTCAGCGTTATCTGGTTTGTGCACCACTTCATCATCTTTTCAGTCATAAGTTCTGGTATAATCAGTACTTACAACAACTGGTCCATTATACGACATAATTGAAATGTCATATAATTGCGTTCAGCTAACTTGCCGCAGCAGAATAATCAAGGAATTTGGTCTGATTGAATGTGAACCGCGTATAAATATTATGTCTCATGTTTTTTTTGTGATTTGTTTGACTCTTTACCCACTCGCTCATAATAATGATTCGACTACACACACCGAGGTGAAATCGATGAGGGATTTGTCCCGAAAGTATGAAAAGGCGCTGGTACGTTCGGTACTGCATATTTTTAACAACTTTTTCTCTGATGAAACCGCCGAAGAAGCATACCAGACACAAAGCAGCAGCTCCGGCGATCATGTATGGATAGAGATCGCCGGATCGTTCAGTGGTGAAATCGTCATATCCCTGCCGCATGACACGCTGGTAAACCTGATACGGATATTTCATCCCCGCAGTCAGGAAAAAACACTCATGAAACACAAGAACGACGTCATCGGTGAAATGGCTAATCTCATTACCGGTACATTTGCCAACCAGCTTCAGTACCTGAACCATGATATCAGACTGTCTCCTCCGGAGTTTGATGAGGAACCGATCCAAATGAAGGCGCTGTACCATAATATAAACTGCTCGTTCATGACGACATACGGCGGTTTTGACGTTGATCTGTACTATAAAGAAAAATAGCCATGCACCGATTCACCATACATTCATGTGGTCTCATCATCTGTTTGCTTGCCCTGTGCCTTTTTACTCCTATACATGCGCAAAACAGTACTTTCTATCATGACGCATTTTTTTCGTTAAACTACGGACAGCTTCTTTCACAATCTGTAAAGGAATGCAATGATGCTGCAGACCGGCTATCCGCCGATGCTTCCCTTTTTCGCCTGTACAACAGCGCACTCTACATGGAGGATGCCGACACGGTCCATAGCGCCCTCATACGCGCCGCCGAAAAAAACCCTGTAATTTCACAATCTCCGTTTTATACTACGCTTCTGATCAGGTCATATTCTCGTACCTCCGCCGACATTGCCGGTCATTCGCTTCATCGCGAGAACCTTCTGGAAAATCATACCATTTCGGGACCGTTTCCATACGACAGCCTGCAGTCATTTACCGATCTGTCCGTTTCCGATCCGTCTTCATGGAGACGGTGGAGTATTCAGCCGGACCCTGACGGAACGATCGATTTTTCCCGCTATTTTACGACGACCGCGCAGAAATGCTATATCGTGCAGGCACAATGCACGATAGCGCGAAGCGGTGAATACATTCTTACGCTGGGCAAAACGGGATACACGGAGATATATGTTAACGGGCGCCGTCTTGGCCTGAACACCGACACCCATGGATTTTTCCCTGTACAGTATCTCAGCCGTATCGTACTCTCACGCGGGACGCATACGATAACCGTAAAAACCGCGCCGGGTGACGCCAGCCACCGTCTTTCCCTTGCATTATTGCCGGACTCATCCGTTTACAGTACTGTACCAGGAGATACGGTATCACGGATCGACGCGCTGTACGATCCACAGACCGATGAAGAGGTCTTTAATACCGCATTTCTCATGAATGCGGCCGGACTCGACGGCTACGACATGGCGTATCGGTACTTCTCATCGATCCCGGAAACGTCGCCATACTACTATCCATCACTGTATTACCGCCACAGGGACAGTACTTCATCATCCGATAAGATCGATCTTCTGCAAAGAATGCATGCGATAAAGCCGTCGCCGCGTGTATCACACGAGCTTTCCATGCTGTACGCCTCTTTTGGTTCTTTTTACCAGGCATTTTCGCACGCGTCGAAAGTGGAACAGCACAACCGCCTGGCGTCCGCTCTTTTATATACATCGCTTTACTCTAAAACTGGATGGACAGATCTCGCATTGACGGAGACCAGCCGTATCTCCTCGGCACTTCCCGATACATCTTCCGCACACAGTGCCCGGCTCTACCGTTCTCTCGATAATCATGCCCGCGCTTTCCGGTTGTATGAGTCTCTTGTAGACCGGTATCCCCGCAACGCTGAGCTGCTTTTCATATACTGTGATTATCTTGAGAAACAGTCCTCGCATGACCGTCTTGAGGAACTCTTGTACCGTTCCATACATCTTTTCCCGGAGTTGGTGAATCTCAGACTCAGGCTTGGACGTTCGCTGTATGAACAGGGGAAACCGGATGAGGCAATAACGGTACTCTCATCCGTTTCCAGGAAGATGCCGTACCATCCGGAGCTGCTCTATCTCTTTTCGCGATGCTACATGAAAAAGGGAAACCGGAACCTCGCAGAGCTCTATGCGGATCGGGCGGGAACGCTTGATCCGGAAAACCGTACGATATCGTTCTATATTGACAACACCTTCTCATCGAAGCCCCGTCTTGCATCCTATACACGGGAGTTCGACATCGATGCACTCGCGGCTGAATCCGACAGGTATGCAGATGAACCGGCTGTCATGCTCTATTCCGAGACAATCGAGAAGCTGCAAACCGACGGCTCGTCGCTGAAACGGGTCCGCAAGGCATTCAAGATACATGACAGCGACAACTGCAGGGGTCTTTCGAACCTGCAGATTGTCCTGAACGCGCAGACGGAAAGTATTCTCTCGCTTGATTTTTCGGTACGTGCAGGTGACAGACGCTACATCTCACAGCAGACACGCCGTCAGTCGCTCTCCGATCCCGAGAGCCGTCTGTACTATGACATCGAATTGGTGACCGCACAGCTTCCGCTCTTCGAGGATGACTGCATCATTACCAGCGACTATACCATATCGAGCAGCGAAGGCGTCGAGTACAAGGGATACTTCGGCAGCAGGACCTATTTTCCGACAGACTACCGTATTCTGGAAGCATATGACACCGTTATCACTCCACGGGATACCCGCCTGTCATGGGGACTTCAGCATATCGATCCGGCAGCGCACAGTGTTTCCCTTTCCGCCGGTGAGCGCAGGTACGTAACACACATCCACTCACAGGCCCCCGTCATCAGGGAAGAGAATGCCGTACCGTACTTCAACCGTGTACCTGCGGTAACATACTCCACATTCTCAACCTGGGATGAGTTTCATTCCTGGTATTCATCGCTGTTGTCGGACAGGGTTATCGTTACCGCTCCGATGAAGAAGGCTGTACGGACGCTGCTTGCCGGAAGCGAAAAACCGGAGGAGAAGATATCAGCTTTATATTCATTCATCACCGACCGGACACGGTATGTTGGATTCGAGATCGGCATCGGAGGAATCCAGCCGCGGTCGACGAAGGAGACGTATCAGACAGGTCTGGGAGACTGCAAGGACATAGCGCTGCTGCTTGCCGCGCTCCTGCGGGAGGCGGGATTTGATGCAGAACTCGCCCTGGTACGGACGTATAACAAGGGATGGGCCGACCGGGAGATACCCTACGTCGGTAATTTTAACCACGCCATCTGTTTTGTCGACCATGACGACGGACTCTTTCTCGACGGCACCGTCAACAAGGCATCTATACACGACCTCCCACTTTCAGACCGGAATGCGGAGGCGCTTATCATTCGCAAGGACGGTTACGCGTTCCGTACGATAGAACCTGAAGCGTATACCCCCGGTACGGATGAGGTATCCAACGATGTGACACTCAAGGAAGACGGTTCCGCAACTCTCGTACGCCGCCTTGTCAAGCGAGGACCGATCGCCGTCTACTTTAGAAACGATTATACGACCGACGACAAGAAGATCCGCTACCTTGCCAGGTACTGGAATTCGGTCTACCCCGGATCGGTCATCAGTGACTATACCGTTTCAGGACTCGA
>CAZAHA010000004.1:28346-35288 GCA_964484915.1 uncultured Leptospirales bacterium | reverse complement strand
AGGATATTGACCGAATTCTTCGCGCGGGTCAGGCCGGTCTCAACCATGCCGAATCCCAGATTCATGAAAAATACCAGAAACGCGGCCATCAGTACCCATAACGTATCGATCGCCACCGTGAGATTCGCGCCGTCAGATGCCAAAAGCGGAAAACATCCGCCGACAAGAAGAACAAGTCCAACAAGGATACGACGTTTCATACAAGCCTCCTGCATTTAATGAAAACATTCTATGAAACCCGGCTCTCCGGTCAACCTACAGCAAAATCACGGCTCTCAACACACGCTAATTTTACACCGGTGCAATGTATGTTACGGTGATGTTACAAAACAGCGGCCATTGGCGGTTCTTTCATAAATCTCCTGATCGAATTGCCTTTTGTCCTTCCAATACATAACGGGCTGCAGAACGCAGGGCGTTTTTTCCATATTCCGTTGTTTTACCAGTAGCCTCATTGCAGACGTGGGGCAATTTTCTTGACACGACAAGGTACTTTCGTATGATGCCCCGCATGAATATAAAAAATGGTTTAATAATACTTTTTCTTTCCCTTCTTGCCGTATCATGTGCGTCTTCGCCACGAAAGGACCCGGACATGATCGTAAACATCGACCCGTTTAAGATTGAGAACGTGTCCGGCGGCATTAAAAAGGATTTTTCGACCGAACTCGTGCAGAATGATATTGTCATAACATTTCATCCGCGTTCCAATGATGTCAGCCTTGACTTCAAGTTCCAGGTGAGCAAAAACTGTCTGTACCTTGATCAAACTGCACGGAGTGCTTTCCGCACCGCCGTGGAACGGTACATGCAGGACTTTGAACAGAAGAACCTCAACAGAAAAGGACAAACCGGCAGGGACGCATACGGTACAGCCGGCACGGTCCACCGCTGGGGCCTCTTTCAACTGAATGCACTCGCCCGGCCCGATGTCCAATACGGATATTTGTTTCTTGAAGAATCCCCTTACTTCACCCTGACGATACCAGGCAGCAAGAACGAATTATTCCCGTCATCCAGAATCAAGGAGTCTGTAACCATCACCCTGTATTTTACACGGGCCCAGGCTGAAACACTGGTACACTATCTTGACCAGGACCTGCTTCTTGACAGGCTCAACAAGCAGGACATTCCGCTGAACATGGACACACGCCCCGACGAGTACTGAACGACCCGCCGGATTCTCTCATCTTATTGCGCCGGCGTTCTTCCTGGCAAGTTGCTCTACATAGTCTCTGCTTTCCCTGTAGCATGACCTGACGGCACGGCGTATGCTTTCCCGCTGCCTGCAGAACATCTTCTCAAGCCTGTTCAGCATTTCAAGGCGGTACATGTAAATCTTCCCCGCGGGTTTCTTCGCCGTGGCGGCATGCAGCACCTTTTTCTCATAAGCGGAAACGCTTTTCTTCATCCTCTCCATACAGCGCGAGACTTCGAGTATTTCCCTGGTCATGGTGAAGAAATGGTGACCCTTAACCGCAAGTTCAACAATATTAAAGGCGTGATGCGGATACCGGGTAAATCCCTTCACCAGGTAGTTCAGATAGACAAAACCGTACGATGAAAAGAACTGGACCAGAAACGATTTTAAAAAAATCAGAAGCTTGTCAGGTTTTATTTCCTTGCCCGCAAGAGATGACGGGGGCATCTTTTCAAGCATCGAAAGCGAGCGTCTGAAATACTCCTTCGGCTTGTAGATCGTCTGGATCACATATTTATACCCTTCAACAAGCGTCTCCTGGGGTAGCGTCGGGACAAAGTTCATTTCAAGTTCGTGCGTGTTGTTGCCGCCAGATGCGGAGAGAATCCGTCCCTCCTTTTCGAGACGACGGTACAGCTGCGTATTGGGAAGCGCCAGCATCAGGCCGATCATCGCGTGCGGAATGGAGGCCTTCTTTATGAATTCTATCTGCCGGTCAAATATGTCGGTCGTCTCATTATCGAAACCCAGTATAAATCCGGCCAGTACCTGTATACCCTTGCGTTGGATGATGTCGACGCTTGTCAGCAGATCCTGCCTGGTGTTCTGTGTCTTGTGAGACTGCTCCAGTATTGCGCTGTCCGGCGTCTCGATCCCCACGAAGACCATCGAAAAACCGGCATCTGCCATAAGGTCAAGGAGCTCCTCGTCACCCGCGAGGTCGACGCTTGCCTCCGTGTAAAATGAAAACGGATACTCATGCGCTATCTGAAAAAGGACTATCTCGCGGAGCAGTTCCTTCGCCTTTCGCTTGTTTCCGATAAAATTATCGTCCACGATAAAGATAGACTCGCGGAACCCGGTTGCGTATACGGCCTCAAGCTCGGCATAGAATTGCCGCGGCGACTTGTAACGGGGCTTTCGTCCAAACATCTCGATGATGTCGCAGAACTCGCAGTTAAACGGACACCCGCGGGAGTTCTGTACGGCGATCGACGTATACTTTGTATGATCGATCAGGTCAAACCTCGGTATGGGAGACATGTCAAGCTCCGGTTTGCCGTCGGCCCGGTACAGATGCCGTGCACAGCCGTTTTCATAATCCGCAAGAAACGCCGGAAGCGTCAGCTCACCTTCATCGAGAATAAAGTGGTCAACGCCGTCTATCTGCTCGTGAGAGCTTGTAGCGTACGGACCTCCGGCGACAACCGTCTTCTTCATCGCCTTGCAGCGCCTGATCACCTCCGCCATCGACTCCTTCTGGACGATCATCGCAGAAATCATTACCATATCGGCCGCCTGAATATCCTCGTCTGTCAGAGGATCAACATTACAGTCGACGATTGTAATGTTGTAGCTTTCCGGGATCATGGCCGCAATCGTTAAAAGTCCAAGTGGAGGCATGACTGCCCGGGCACTGGTAAACTCGATCGCGTGTTTAAAGCTCCAGTACGTTACCGGAACCTCCGGATATACCATCAGTATACGTGTACTCATATTCCCCTCCCGTGCAACGCACGTTCGTGTCATGTTTTTTGTTTCTTAATCAGGAGGGACAGGCGGTATCCCATACGGTTGCAAAAACTAACAATTTTCCTGCCTTGGACGGGCAAGCTCGAAGTGCAGACTGGGTTTTTCCATCTCGCTTTTCAGCCACAAGACCATGTTGTACGTTGCCCTCTGGACGGGACTCTCCTCCGAATGGTCCAGCTCGTACGCGGCGTCATTCAGATAGGAGATCGCGATGTTGGAGAGCTCACGTCCGCCCCTGAACTGATATTCAAGAAAGAAGTTCAGCCCCTTGATGAAGTACTTCCTGCCGCTTCTGAAGTTTTTCTCGACCAGCCAGAGGTTGTACCGCTTGAGATGGTTCCTGTTGTAGGCGATAAAAACGGGAATAAACGATTCATCATATGATTGTGACTTGCGTATTACCTCTTCAATGATCACACGGTTTCGTTCACGCAGGTTTTCACGGAGGCGGACCTTGACCGAGTAGAGGCCCATCGCGGCATACCGCTTGAGTGAAAGATAAAACGACAGCCGCGGGTACTGCAGCAGTGTTTCGCCGGAGGAAAGGGAACTTATGGAAGAGATGTACTTTTCCAGCAGGGGGAGACCGCTTTTTGCCTGCTCATATTCTTCCGAAAGGCGGATGAAGTCGGCCGTGCTGCCGCCCCTGTCCGGATGAGTCGCCATACAGAGCGCACGGTAGGCCCGTTTCAGTGCATCCTCGCCGAAACTGTTCTGTGCGACAAGCAGCTGAATGATCCTGTTGTCTGCATAATCACGCAGCATCGCTTCAGCCGTTCTTTATGAGCTCTTCGGCCTGTTTCAGCGTCGTGTCGGTAACGTTCTCGCCCGCCATCATACGGGCAACTTCGTGACGCTTTTCCTTTTCGCTCAGCCGGACGACGGTTGTTACCGTACGTTCGCCCTCTACACTCTTCTTCACGATATAGTGGCTGTCGCTCATGGCCGCAATAGAGGGAAGATGGGTTATAACAAAGACCTGCCGCTCCTTTGCCAATGACTTGAGCTTCTGTCCGACCTGCTCGGCGGTCTTGCCGCTGATTCCCGTATCGATCTCGTCGAATATAAGCGAGTCGACGATGTCCCGGTCAAGGAGAACCTTCTTGATGGCAAGCATGATACGCGACATCTCTCCGCCTGAGGCAGCCTTCCGCAGCGGTGATAGCGCCTCGCCGCGGTTTGCGGCAAGCATAAACTCGATCTTGTCGAGTCCGTGCACATACAGGGCGTATGTCTTCCCGCCCTTCTCGATCTCGCCGTTCTCGTCTATATCCTGCGAAATGAACACCTTGAACAGCGTCCCCTTCATGTTCAGTTCCTCAAGCTCCGCCATGACTTCCCTTTCAAGCTGTTCCGCGGCCTCCTGCCGGACGCGTGAAAGTTCAAGTGCGGCATCCCGCGTCTCGGCAACGAGCTCCCTGTACGCATCCTGCAGCTTTTCCCGCTCGGCGTCTATGTTCTGTATGGCGTCAAGCTCCGCACGCGCGTTTTCCGCAAACTGCAGGATGTCTCCTACGCTATGGCCGTATTTCTTCTTCAGCATGGAGATCATCGCAAGGCGCTCCTCGATCTCGTTCAGGCGCTCGGGAGAAAAGTCTATGGAGTCCTCATACCCTCTGAGAAACGAGCCTGTGTCTTCCAGGCTGTACAGCGCAGTTCGGACCTTCTCCAGTTCGTTTGCGATGTCCGGATCGATCTCGGCAACGGTAGACAACGACTGTTCAACCTTTTCGAGCAGCTCCAGGACACCCGAATCTTCCTTTAGGAGTGCACTTGAGCGGTTCACCTCCTCGAACAGCGTCTCGGAGTGGGATAGGATCGTCGATTCCTCCTTTAGTTCCTCCTCCTCGTTCGGTGAGAGTTTCGCCCCGTCGATCTCGTCGAGAGCGAAGGTGAGGTATTCTATCCTGCGGCTGCGTTCCTGCTCATCCATCTCCGATGAATGTATCCTTTCCTTGAGCGAAGAAAGGTCGTGGTAGAGGCTTTTTACCGTGCGGAGCAGAAACTCGTTTTCGGCATACGAGTCAAGCAGTTCCCGGTGAGCCGACGTCTTGGCCATGGAGACGTGTTCGTTCTGTCCGTGGATAACCAGCAGATACTCGCCTATCTCTTTCAGTTTTGCCGCAGGCACCTGGGTTGCGTTTATAAAGCAGCGCCCCTTTCCGCTTGCATACATCTCACGCCGGATCAGGAGGAAATCCTCGTCCGCGTCAAGGCCGGCATCGTCAAGCATCTCCCGTACGACCGGAAGGGATGCAATATCAAACGTGGCTTCTATAACAGAACGGTCGCATCCGGTGCGGATCCTGTCCGCCGATACCTTGCCGCCGAGCACCGCCGAGATGGCCCCGATGATGATCGACTTGCCGGCGCCTGTTTCTCCTGTAAGGATATTGAGTCCTTCATCAAATTCTATGGAAAGCTCGTCTATTAAAACAAAATTCTTTATGGAAAGTTTCTGTAGCATCGCTGGTTGACCCCGATTCTGGGAGAATGTAACCGGTTCTGCCGGTATTCATAGTAATGGATACATGGCGGGATAAATTCAACAATAATTTTGTTCCGCCTGTCTCTGAAGCGGTGCGCTCCCCCTGAACACGGCACCAAGCAGCAGTACAAGAGATATCCCGGCACACAGCAAGGCCGATACGGTATACGATCCCGTATACGAAAACGAGAGCCCGAAGAGGAACGGTCCGACTGCGCTGAACAAAACGATAAACGACATGTTAAAACCGGTAATAGCAGCCAGGTGTTCGCGCCCGAAAAGCCTCGGCCACGATACCGCCGAGAGGTTCCCGAATATCCCGCCGCTCAGACCGTTTCCGATAACGATCATCCAGTAACCAAAACCGTCTCCAAGAAACGGTATTCCCAGGCACATCATCAATAGGGCGGCGATCAATACCCACAGATAGTATTTGAGGTCGGTAAAATCACACAGATACCCGGAGATGATGTTCGCTGCAACACCAAGCACGGACGACGGAAGAAAGATCGAAACTGCGACAGACCTGCCCAGATGCTCCACCTCGAAGATGGAGACGATGTGAAAGGTTACGGCCGTACCGACAAGGGCAAACATCGCCGTTGACAGGTTATATATCCAGAATGAGACTGTATGCCGTGCTTCCTTCAGGGTAGCGGATTCTTCTTCAATACCACCGTTCTTCACATCGGCTGCCGTTTTTCCGGATACCTCCCCGTCCGGAAGGAGTGACACGTTTTCAGGCTTGTTCCTGAAAAAAAGCAGTATAAACACGGTAAAGAACATGCCGATGCCAAGCCCCATGATACGCCAGCTGCCGCTCCACCCGAACCGCCTGATCAGCATGTCGAACACAACAGGAGAACCCGAAAATACCAGTGTAACCGCAACACTCGTGATGGCGTTCATCCGTCCGCGCATCCGTATGAACCACTCCATCAGCATCGTTCGCGAGACCAGCGTCAGCATTCCCTGCCCGAAGAAGCGGAGAAACACAAACCCGAACGTTACCGCGCCAAAGGCGATGAACGCCTGCGGAACATTCGGCAATACGGAAGAAAGAGCAGCAGAAACGGTGTCCACCATACTCAGATACACAAGTATAAGCCCCAGTCCGACGGACGCGCACGCGGCTACCAGACGGATGCCCATCCGGTCAACAACGACACCCGCGTACGATATGAGAAAAGCGCTGGTTATGGTGCCCGCCATGTACGCGGCACTCAGCGTTACACGCGGTATCGACAAAGCCTCTATCAGATGATCCGTAAATACGGATACCCCTACGGTCTGGCCCGGAGCGCTGAAGATCATTCCAAGTGCGGACGCACCCACGATTACATACCCGTAAAAAAACGGAAAGCGGGACGGATCAAACGGCTTTCTTTCGTTCAGCATGAAACCACCTCAAAACGGAATAAAAATGACACCTGACACCGCCGCCCTGTCCTGACAAGCGGTTTTCGTACGGGTAGATCATTCTGCATCCGCAGCCGCGCTC
>CAZAHA010000004.1:25938-28246 GCA_964484915.1 uncultured Leptospirales bacterium | reverse complement strand
TCTTGCCTGTATACTGCCGCTTACACAAGGAGTACACATGAAACAAATAACAACACGATTCATCAAACCGACGGCCGCCGTTCTCGCAGCGGCGCTTGTCCTTGGAAGTGCATTGACTGCCGCAGCCCAGTGGAAAAAACCCAATCTCCAGACACATAATCAGCTACAGCCGGTAGGCTGGTCCGAGGACGGAAAATTTGCGTTTGCCGTACAGACCTATACAACAACGACAACCCCGTCCATAATCTACACCACAACGTTCTCTATTATCAATACTGTTAACGACGAGATCCTTTATACCAAAACCGATACGTTTACAGACGAATCAATGGATGAAAGCAACAATCCGACGGGACCAATAGACCAGGCCTGGAGTAAAGTCGGAACTGAATTTCAGGACGCATGCAGGAAGCATGGTATAAAGCCCAAGGCATCATCGATGCAAACATTTCCGGCAGATATAGAGGGGAGCGTCTATACAGCGACCATTGCAGAAGAAAAGACTGACACGACAGGAAATCCGACATACTTCGAAGTCTGGATAGAGAAGAAGGGTTCCGGAAAAAAGAAGATAACCTCTGTTGATACGAATAATTTTCCCAAAAACCTTGCAGTTAAAACGATTGATGTTCGCGGCATGTTCATGAGTCCGTACGAGCAGCAGATAGTCGTGATATATTCTATACAGGGTACGGTAAAGTCAGAATACTGGGAAATGTTCGGATATTCCGGCAGCAACCTTTCTGCCGGTTTCAGATAGAACCGGCACATTTTTATGCACTACGGGCCGGAATGATCCGGCCCACGTCTTTGTAATGACTGTTTACCACCGGTTTCGGCCGTTCCTCGCAGTACCAACGCTGTCCGACCCGCAATCACTCCGTCTGATATCGTTGATGCGCAGAAATCTCAATAAGAACGGCGATGTAAACACCGACAGGAGTGCCGGGATTATGGAAAAGAAGACCGACCGGTTGGCATCCTCGCGTGCGATACGTTCTTCCGTCTTTCCTGTGATTCACATCGGCGCATTGCCAAACAGGAGGCGCGAGTACCAGCTGATAACTGAAGGAAAGCAAATAAAAAGTGAGAAAAACGGCCGGTCCCTGTCTGTCGGCAACAGGAAGCGGATACTCGAACAATACGTCAAAAATATGGAGACGGTGGGAATCGAACCCACGTCCTGCAAAGTCTCTACACAACGTCTACGTGCGTATCCCCCATCGTTTCATTTAAGCAGCCAGCCGGAGAGTGGGGAAACCCTACTGACTGCCGAGTTTCCTGAAAGGTTCGCCGCTGTCACGGAAACGGATGACAGAAACTATCTCCCCTTGATTACGCCATGAAGACCGCCGGGAGAGGGCAATCAACAAGACGTAGCCGCGTTATTAGGCGGCTAGTGCAAAATTATCTTCTGCAGTTAACTTTAGCCTGACGTTTTAACGATTCGCCAGCACAATCGACACGCAGTCATGCAAAGAACGGAGCAGTCGAAACCATGTCGTCCCCGTGATTGTAAGCCTAAAAGACAATATACCCAAACAAGGCAGTATCGTCAACTCCAAATACTGCATCCTGTCAGTCAACCTCCACGGAACCCATTGTATAGCCGGTCGACCCGTTTCCTGTACGCGGCTGTCCCTGGATGTCGATAAAGCCGCCGAAAAAAACCGTCCACCATGGATCGTAGGCCGTCCCGCCGGCAGAGAGATCATATCCCCCCTGCAGCGATTGCTGAATCTGTCGTCTGCTGTATCTGGAACATTTCATATGAGTCAAAATCGGGTGAGGTTGTTACATTGGCTGACGCTATCGGCAAACCGTTGATATCTTCCGCGCTGTTATACGCTATACTGTCATTGTCGTCATACCCCACATTGAGAGCATACATGTCAAAACAGTTCCGGGCAATATCAGTGCTGAAATACGCACTGCCCGAGGTGCCGCTGTCGTCTATACCATACGCATCGACACCGCTTTGCAACGTGCACGTAAAAACGTTGTTATAGACATAGGAACTCACGGTATTGCGGTTCATAATCGCTGTACGATGATTTGCCGCCATACCCGCAATAATCGTGTTGTTGATAATGTATACCGGATATGATGTCCCCGTCTGAGTATTGGCGATCAGTCCTGCAGTCAATCCTTCACTTGACGAACCCGAATAGACAGAATTCCCGTAAATATCGGCTCCCGCCTGTTCACCAAGAAGGAGGCTGATGCCGGCAGATTCGGTTGATGCGTTACCGCCGAAGATCGTGTTGAGTATGATTATCGGAAAACCGGAGTACTGATCAACCAAAAC
>CAZAHA010000004.1:0-25838 GCA_964484915.1 uncultured Leptospirales bacterium | reverse complement strand
TCGGTGGAGAGGTCATAGCCGGTAAACTCGATCGTCGCGCCGGTGTCGTCGTCTACTGTACTGTGTATTACCGACGAATGAGAGTCCTCATCCCTTGTCCAGAGCCCGTCGTCGGAGTACGAACCGTAGATCCTGACGTTTTGTCCGGTTATGCTCTGAATTTCGTCGTACGTGTACGTACCCCGCGCTACATGGACGGTCATGCCGTTATTGACCATATCCATGGCCCGGTTCAGGGAGTAAAACGGCCGTGTGGGCGATCCGTCCCCCTCTGTGTCGCTGCCGTCCGTTGTAACATACAGCCCCGGTTCGACGCCTCTGCCTGTCACCGTATAGCGGCGCTGCGGACTCCAGTTTGTGTCTATGACCAGCGTTTCGGAAATCTTTCCCGTACTACGGGGACCAAAGAGAATATTTACTGTTAAATCACTCTTCCCTTCGAGGAAAATCCCGTCTACATCGTCTTCGATACCGAAGACACCGCCTCCATCGGCAAAGTAGATATGTTCAACCGTAAACCCCTCCGAATTGGGGTTGCGTATGGTAAGCGTATATGCATACGCCTCGGTATCGTACCTGGCCGGAGGCAGGTCTATCGCGGTGCCGGTGATGGTACCCGGAGATATGGACACCGTATAGTCCAGATCGCTTAACCTGGACGTTGCCTTTGTATAGAGGTCGTTATTGAAACATGACGTGAGAGTAAAAAAAAGAACCAACAGGCATATGTGTATTGTCCTGTTCATACGGTTATAATATACTTTCACATTGCAGTTTTTTCAATACATTTTCAAGCCAGACAACACAATAGTGGCTAACAGACAAATCCTTGCCAACCATTTTCCAGTGCATATATTGGAAACCCTCTATCATGATGTTACCTGATTCTTCATGAATGGCGGAAAAAAGATTGCATTAAACAGTATGTCCGCTACGTACATAAGTAATCCGAAACGCATCCCTGCGAGGTGTATCATGCAAGAGAACGACGCGATCACACCTACCCCCAAGAAAATAATCATGGAGCTCATACAAAGCAGCGAGATCCGCGTAACGCATCTGAGATCGCTGTTTCTTGAGCTTACGAAAAATGACATTTCAGAACTCTTCCTGAGCTTGAAATACATGTCAGACAGCGATCTGACGGCACAATGCATGTATTATATTACACTGTTCCGTGACGACAACAAAATCAGAACACTTGTCAACGCCTCAACCGTTTCCCTTGATCTTGTAGAATATCTTATTCTGAGTCTCTACGCATGGGCCCTGAAAGAGGACAAGAACGAGTACAGGATCATATCCTCATTGCTTTCATTTTTCGACCAGGAGACGTATATGCGGCTGCTTCTTGAGTCACCGCTTATCAGCGTGGACAAGCAGATGGCCTACTATATCGTTCCCAAGCTTAACCGCCGCAATCTTGAGGAGTATTTCAATTCGCGGGACGACATATCGCTTTTCCTCAATGCGTTCATGGCCCTGCCGGAAAAGCTGCGGACCGGCATTCTCGCGGAAAATAGCGATTTTTACGGCTACATTTCCATGATCCTCGCATCTTCCGGAAAATCGTTGTCTATTGAATCAGACACCATGGAAAAGGCACACGAGAGTGTGCACAAGACCCAGCACCTTATCATTGAGGTCGGTGCGCATTATGACATGGAGAGAGAAAAAAGCCTGCCGCTTGACAAACGGAACACGACCAGGCTTGCAAAGATCGTCAAGCTGATCAAGTATCACGGAACACCGGACATGATCGATGTCATGAAAAAGGAAGGCGTCATTATTGACTCCGAAGAAGAGAGTCTGATACATGAGATTCTCTATAATCCGCTTTTCAGGAACCTGCAGAAAAAGTACTGTGAGGAGACCCTCTTCGATTACGATTCTCCGTCCGCGAAAGGGTGAATACAGGTCAGTTTGACCTCATTAACTCCAGTACCTCTTCGGGAGAAGAGCTGTTGATAATACGCTCCTTCACGGCATCGTTTTTCAGAAGGGACATGATGTTGGACATGACCGACAGATACGGTTTATGCTGATCTTCCCCGGCTGCGACCAGTATGACAAGGTGAACCGGTTTACCATCCATCGAATCAAAATCTATCCCCTTCTTCGATATACCTACCGCGAAGGCAATTCTTTTTACCTGTGATATCTTGGCGTGTGGTATGGCAATCCCAAATCCGATACCGGTACTCATCATGCGTTCGCGGTCCTTCAGCGCATGGATCAGATACCGTGTACTTGTACAGACCTCGCCTTCATCGAAAAGCGACGCGAGTTCCTCTATGACATCGAACTTTTCTGTAGATGTGACAAACCTGATATATCGCTTATCGGTATACTCCGCAATGTCAGACATGCGGCAACTCCAGTGTTATCGTTTTTTTCTCTTGCTCTTTCGCTGTTTTTGTCCCTTGGTATGCCCTGCGGTTTTGATGCTGACAATAAAGATGCCGGCAAGCTCTACATTTATGTTCTTCTTTTCGGGAAGCTTGTCAAATATGTCGTCCTCACAGACGAGCGTAACCACCTGAGGGCCTATCTTGGCCGTCACAAGCGGCATTTTTCGCAGCTTGTAAATCGCAGGGACCTGGTCTACCACGCTCTTCGGCAGTTTCGCTTCAGAAATCTTTCCCTTTTTCTTTTCTATAACAAAGATGGATGCGGGCATCTTATGCTGGTTCACCAGCGCCTTCTGCTCCTCCATCTTCTTGTTCATCCGTTTCCGGAATATGCGGTATCCGATAATAATACCGATAACAAGAAGGATAACTGCTCCGTAAATAATCAATACTTCCGGCTTTATTTCCGTCATCGTTATCTCCTGTCTTATAGTCTGCAGTTGTTTATTTCTGTCTCGAACACGGCCGTTGCGCCGATTTTTTCAAGATTATCCATAACGAGAGGAACGTCCTTCTTTTTTACCATTACCTTCACGGCAAACCAGTTTTTGTCCTCAAGCTGTGACACTGTCGGGCTTTTATATCCCGGTGTCAAGACTTCTGCCTTGCCAAGATTTTCTTTTTTAATATTATATTCCAGAATACTGTACTGTGTCGCAAGCAGAATGCCTTCTATACGGCGGCGCATCCTGATGATCCGTTCATCACAGGCGAGATCGGTTCCAGCTATCATGACGGTCTCATACAGTCCAATCTCAGAGAAGATTCGGAGGTTGTTGTCACGGAGGCTGTCTCCCGTCTCGACAATGTCAACGACCGCGTCGGCAAGACCAAGCGCAACCATGATCTCAACCGATCCGTTCATCTCAACAACACGGACATTTTCGACTCCATTCTCGCTGAAATAGCGCTCACTGACCCGGGGAAAGGATGTGGCGACCGTCTTCCCGGACAGGAATGCCAGGTTCTGCTCATCGCACTCCTCGCGCACAGCAACACAGAGTCTGCACAGGCCGAAACCGAGCGGCATCACCTGCTCGACCTTTGCCTCCCGCTCCAGAACGAGATCGCTTCCCGTTATGCCGGCATCCACAACGCCGGAATCAACCAGTACGGGGATGTCGTCCGTACGGACAAAGATAAACGTGATATCATCCGTCGTACAGGTGGAGTAGAGGTTCCGCCCCTTGGCACGGAACTTGAATCCAGCCTTGTGAAGAAGCTCAATCGCGGGCTCCTTCAGGCGGCCCTTGCTGGGAAGAGCAAATTTGAGTTTGTTCGGATCATTCAGCATGTTTCTCTCTCTCGCGCTTCTCTGTTATTCCGCTTTTACCAAAGCGGCGTTCAAGTTCTTTCTTGATATCATCAAGCGCAATACCCTTGTACGACGCCATGACGAATGTATGGAACAGAAGGTCGCAGATTTCGTAAACAAGATGTTCCCGGTCCTCTTCCAGGGCCGCTTCCGCAACTTCACCGGCCTCTTCCAGTATCTTCGAGTTTATCTTTTCTGTGCCCTTCAACATGAGGGATGCAACATATGAGCTGTCTGGAGACTCGTTCCTGCGGGATTCAAGAACCCGAAAGAGCTTCAGAAAAATATCGTTTTGATTCATGGCCACCTTTTTTTGGGGCGATTATGCCGTACGGTATGATTTAGTCAAGAGAACTACTTGCCCGTGGATGCGGCAACTGTATCCTTTGCCGCGTGTTTATTCCGTTTTTCCGGAGAATCCTTGGCAGAGGCAACCATGAAATGCGCACGGTTAAAGACATTGGCGGCGCTTGTGCTCTGATCAAAATCTATCGTCAGGAGCTTGAAGTTTGGATAGAGCGATTTGATCCGTTTTTCGATCCCCTTTGCGACGATATGGTTTGATATACAGCCAAACGGCTGCACGGAGATAATGTTCTCAACACCATCCTCCAGCATCGAGAGCATATCAGCGGTAAGAAGCCATCCTTCTCCAAACTGGTTCGCAAGTGAAACGATCTTTTCGGTTCTGTACGCCAGCTTGTACATATCATGGGGCTTCTTATAGTAGCGGAACCGTTTCATGACCTTGTCCACCAGCTTCATCTTGCCGCTGACATAGTTCCATATCAGTTTATTTGTTATTCGTCCCATCATGTTGTCTGTAATATGGACTTCCTCCATGTAATCACGGCTTATAAAATCATGGAGGAAAAAACCCTGCAGCGGCGGCAGAACGACTTCAGTACCCTGTTCGAGTATCCATTCAACAAGGTCCATGTTGGCAAACTCGTTGTATTTGACGAAGATCTCGCCTACAAATCCTATCCGCGGTATGGGATCCGTCCGGATATCGACCGCGTTAAACTCGTCAACGGCACATTCAAGAACACCGATCAGCGCCTTCTGGTAACCGTCGACGTTCATTATATCTTCGATCCGTTTCAGGTACGTACTGTGTATGCGGTCGGCCTCACCCTTCCTTCTTTCGCGGGGCTTGATCGAAAGGTACATATGCATAAGCTGATCCAGGATGAATATGCCAAGCAGCATCTTCTTGGCAAGCACGGTTCCCTCTTTGCCTTTTACGATTGTTTTGAGCGTGGTCGTGGACATCGTCTCCACCTGCACGTCGCCAAATCCGATACGGTCCAGCGACTTTCGTATGAGGTTTATGTAGTTTGAGGCCCGGCACTGTCCTCCGGTCTGCGTCATGAGGACAATGGTATTTTTGACATCGTACTTGTGCTTCTGGTACGCTTTTATAATGTCTCCCGCGATCAGCACAGCGGGATAACAGATCTCGTTGTTTATGTTCTTGATGCCGTAGTTTACCGATTCCTCATCCTGCAGCGGCAGTACCGTGATGTTTATGTTGAGTCCCTGAAAAAGAGCGGGTGTCAGCGACGAGTAGAACCGTGAAAAGTGCGGTACAAGAATGGTTTTGTCCTTTGAAAACGGCTTCTTCTCCTCAAGTTTCTTCCTTGGACTGAAGGTTCGTTTGTAAACAGTCTTCTTGTTGCCAAGCGCTTCAAGCATGGAGCGCAGCCTGATGCGTACCGCACCAAGATTGAAGACCTCGTCCACCTTAACCAGCGTATGCAGCTTGCCATTTTCCACGAGGATGTCGCGGACCTCGTCCACGGAGACGGCGTCCGGTCCGCAACCGAACGAATTGATCTGGACTATCTCCGCATGAGGATGGCGGCTGATCCATTTTGCCGTGGCATAGAGACGGTTTGTGTACGCCCACTGCGACAAAACGTTTATATCAAATAGTGCGATCTTGTTGAGGTCGGGAATCGAGTCCTCCGGAATAACGATTGCGCCGAGGTCGGCGATGGGCTCTGGTATGCCGTGATTGATCACCTTGTCGATATGATACGGCCGCCCCGCGAGTACCAGGAGAGGCTGTTTCTTTTCTTCCGCCTTCTTGATAAGTGTCCGTGCGCGCTCCTGCAGACGTTTCTTCGTCGCCCGCTGTTCGTGTATCGCGGCCTTGAACGCCCGCCTGACAACACCCTCGCCAATGCCAAAATTTTTCATATACCGGACGAGCTGCCGTATCAGCAGCCGCTTGTTCTTGAAGCTGATGGGCGGGTTGTCCAGCGGCATCTCGTACCTGCCTTCCGTATCAAGCGCACTTCGTATAACGCACGGATAGCCGGTGACCACCGGACAGTTGAACGAGTTGACCGAGTCCGGATACTCGTTCTCTTCAAAGACGACGTTCGGAAAAAAGATGCGGTCAACACCCTTCTCGATAAGATTGAGAATATGGCCATGCGCGACCTTGGCCGGAAAACAGATGTTCTCCGACATGACCGACTTGACACCGGCCTCAAATATTTCTATGTTGGAACGGTCTGACAGCACAACATCGATGCCGCACTCGTTCAGAAACGTGGACCAGAACGGAAAGTTCTCGAACATGTTCAGTATCCGGGGAATTCCCATGGTGATGCCGCGGGGCCTGCGGGCGGAGAGGTTTCGTCTGAATATGATGTCGCGCTTCTCCGAGACAAGGTTTTCGCCCCGTTCCTTGATCTCGGTATTGTTGGTAAAGATCCGTTCACACTTGTTGCCTATATAGAAACGATTACCGTTTGCAAACGTCAGGCGCGTTATCTGGCACCGATTCTCACACCCCTTGCAGTGCTGCTGTACCTTACTGCTTTCTATCGGTTCCAGGGCGCTTTGCAGGCCGGCAAACAACGTCGGTTTGCGGGATTTCACATATTCGTCCTTTGCCTTGAGCGCGCAGCCGTAAGCACCCATAAGCTCGGGAATGTCAGGACGTACGACCTCCCTGTCCAGCAGAAGCTCGAACGCGCGAAGCACCGAATCGTTCTTGAACGCCCCCCCCTGTACGATGACGGTCTTTCCGAGCTGGTCGTCATCCTTCAGTTTCAGTACCTTGTAGAGCGTGTTCTTGATGACGGAAAACGACAGTCCGGCGGAAATATCCTCGATAGAGATCCCTTCCCGCAAGGCCTGTTTTACGCGCGTATTCATGAAGACCGTGCACCGTGTTCCCAGGTCGTACGGCTTTTGGGAGCGGCACGCGATACGGGCAAATTGTGACACGGAATAGTTCATGTTATTTGCAAATGTCTCGATAAACGATCCGCAGCCTGAGGAGCAGGCTTCATTCAGCTGAATGTCCGAGACGAAACCATCCGTAACATACATCGCCTTCATGTCCTGTCCGCCGATGTCCAGGATAAACGACACGCCCGGAGCAAACTCGGATGCGGCACGGTAGTGGGCCATCGTTTCTACAAAGCCGTGGTCCAGATCAAACGCGCACTTGATGAGTCCCTCTCCATACCCGGTGACGGCGCTGCCGCGGATATCCGGCCTGAAGGTGTGGGCCGTACAGTACTCAAACATCTCACGCAGGCCTTCCTGTACTGCACCGATCGGATCACCGAGATTGTTCTTGTAGTATGTCGCGATAACATGACCAGCGTCGTTGCATAAAACAATCTTCGTCGTTGTGGAACCGGAATCTATACCCAAAAAGGCCGGCGCCGTGTCAACCTGGTCGATATCCATACGCTGAACGCTGTACCGGTTGTTGTCCTCCTTCCATTTCGCGTAATGCTCATCGCTTTCGAAGAGCGGCGGAAGTGTTGAACTCTGGAACGCATCCTTGACCGGGCGTCCATTTTTTTTAAGCAAGGCAGCAAGTTTTTTCAGACTGGTCTCTTCTTCCGGATTACTGCAGGAGAGCGCGGTACCCACTGCGGGAATCATGTGGGGGTTGTCCGGTATGACGAATTTATCTTCAGGAACATCCCGTATGGACTCGATAAATGCTGTGCGGAGGTTGATATTGAACGTCAGCGGCCCCCCTGCCAGAAGGACGCCCGGCTCTATGTCCCGGCCGCGAGTCAAGGTTGAAAGAACCTGCAGTGCGACCGCATGGAAAGCGGACAATGCGATATCCTCTTTAGAGACGTTATGCGAAAGAAGACTCTGTACATCGGTCTTGGCGAATACACCGCAGCGCGTTGCAATAGGATAGACCTTCTCTCCACGGGAGGCGTACGCATCAAGATGCTCAACAGGAATATCCAGAAGGACAGCTATCTGGTCCAGAAACGAACCTGTGCCGCCGGCACAGCTGCCATTCATCCTCATGTCAGCGTGAAACTCATCGTCAAAGAAGATGATCTTCGAGTCTTCGCCGCCGATTTCGATAAAAGTCCGAATGTCCGGCTGCATCAGCCTGATGTAATTTGCCGACGCAACAACCTCCTGTACGAAGGAGAGCCCCGTCGTTTCGGAAACGCCCATACCAGCCGAACCGGTGATTGAGACAACTCCTTTAATATCTCCGAGCACCTCAATTGCCTCGTCAAGAATTGATGCAACGGTTTCCCTGATCTTTGCATGATGCCTCTTGTACGCGGAGAACCTGACCTCAACTTCCCCGTTTATCCGCTTTGCTATGACAACCTTGGCGGTAGTCGAGCCAAGGTCCATACCGATTATATACTGTTGTGACATATCGCTTCCTCTTCAGGACTCTTCTCTGTATAATAAGCCTCTAACTGGCGCTTTCACGATGTCAACTTATAAAAGCGTTTACACCCAAAGCGGATTTCCACATCCCTAATCACAGCATCTTTCCCGTTCACCCGACAGTTTGGCCAGCCGCTCAAGCAGAAGATGAATTCTTCTGTTATGCCGCTTTAGCATCTCGTCGCGTCCGTTTTCGTCTGTCAGAAAAGACAGTTCTCCCAGCTCCTTCTCATATTCGGTCAGGACTGCGAGCATTTCCTGTTCTATCCGTCCCGCCTCTTCGGTGGCTGACGGGCCGATCGTTTCGACCTTTTCAGCAATATCACTAAAGGTTCTGACCAGCAGTGAAAACTTCTCTGGAAGGACCGTTGTCCTGTGCTTCAGCCTGTTACACTCATGCTGTACATCGTATATACCGTGTGTAACGGCCGGTTCTCCGGATGCACGTCTCGACACGGAAATCGTCCCGACAAACATGGCACCTTCCAGAACAAGAAACAGTATAAACAAAGCGAGATGCACCGCAAGAAGGTTTGCTGTGGAGAGGAAGGGATATCCAAACAGGACAACTGCGATGACAAGTGCCGCATACACTATAAGAACAATACCCGATGATGCGGAAAACGGAAGTCGACGTGTTCCTTCCTGTCCAGACCTGAAGAGTGAGGTCAAAAAAGCTGAATTGAGGAAAAGGAGCATCATGGAAAACCCAAGATTTATCCAGCTGGCGGCGCCGGCTGGCATACCGGAGGAGAGGCGGGTAAAGATAACAACGGTTGTCACCATACATACAAGAAATATGATCAGTGAAAACACCCGTCTTAATAAACGGCTTACTTCGGCTTCATTCATACTGAATCTCCATTATTGGATACCCACCGCATACCGGAGCCGCTGTACGGCAAAGAACCAAACATTACCCGCTCCTGGTCTTTCGCTTGTCCTTTTTCCTGTACATTTCCACATCCGCATCATGAAGCAGTTTCTTGAGGTTCCTGAATTTTCCGGAAGAAAAACCATACGAAAGCGAGACGGTAATATCGCCTCTCTTCGGCATCCATTTCAGAGAATCAAGCCGCTCTGCCACGAGCTTTTTTACCATACCTGTTTCGGTACCGTCGTCAATGTGAATCAGACTGACAAATTCATCTCCGCCAATGCGTATGATAATGTCGTTATCCCGGAACGTTTTTTTAAGGGAAGATGCGATCCTCTTGAGCAGGCGGTCTCCCTCGCGGTGACCGTAGGTATCGTTTATCATCTTGAAATTGTTGCAGTCCATGTATACAACAAGGAAGTCCTCCAACCGGTCGCTGCTGCGCCGGTCCTGTCCCACTCCGCTCTCCTCAAGCAGGTCTGACATCTTTGTATGATTAAAAAGGCCCGTCAGCGGGTCCGTCAGACTTCTGTTGAGGGCGTTCTCATACAACATTGCGTTTTCAAAGGCAATGGCGGCGTAATCTGCAATAGTTTTCAGGATGACAAGGTCTTCGTCCGAAAAGGACTTCACCTTCTGGTTGACCAGTTCGATGACACCGTAGACCTTCCCGTGCCTGATGCATGGTACCGCAATTATTGAATCCGTGCGGAATCCCGTCGCCTGGTCGACAATGTTGGTGAAGTGCCTGTTTGAAGCGGTATCGTTCACAAGAACGGGCTGTTTCTTCTTTGCAGCATAGCCTGCAACGCCCTGGCCGAGGTCAAGTGTGATCTTTTCGACATACCGATGGTCAACACCTTCTATGATAAGGAAGTAGAGCTGGCTGGTCGCCTCATCATACCGCATCAGGCTCCAGTTTTCGGGATCAAAAAACCCCCGTACCTCCTGCATGATGCCGTCCAGTACATCGTCGAGCTCTATGGACGAGGTGATGACCTTACCGATATTCGTATACAGCTCGGCTATCTCAGCGCGTGATTTCCGTCCCATTTTTCCATCCCGGCCGTTGATGCTCATAATACACACCGCTTTTCGTCTTTTGTCAAAACCTTTCCTGAATATATTACACGTAAATATGTTGTTTGCTGTCAGACTGAAAAAAAAGTGTGGTAATCGCAAAGCAAAATGGATATATATGGTCCATGAAACTGATACTCCTGCTTTTCCTTGTATTCAATATCTCTCTGTGTGCCCAGGACGACTGGGGAGATACTGAGGCGCGCCTGCCGGACACGTCCCGCATCATGAAGGCTTACGGCTTCTCAGGCGGTACGCTCACACGCTCCGCTGCGATTATTGACACACTGAACGATGAAACTGCGGAAAACACGGGGCTCATCGAGAAGACACCCGTCGTAGATACGGCGGAAGAGTTTATTACGGCCGCCTTTTTCTCGCAGATAGTACCGGAAAATCCGGACAGCCGTGACATGCTTACCGGCGAGCTTCCTCCCGGAAGGACTGGTTCCTTAATGGTCGGCGCCATGTGGCTGAAGAAAGGAGCCAACATGCGAAAGGAGTATGACCGTGCGCTGACATACATAGTCAGGCATTCGACCGCGTCGAAGGAACAGATCACGGAATACTACCGCTTAGCCGTTTCCGCCCGCATTGAAGAGATTACGGCACGGGTACTGGCCGGGGTTCCGAAGAGCTACTATACATACACCCGTGAAAGGGAGACCGCCCAGACTGACGGCTCTGCAAACGCAATCGATATCCTGAAGCGCTACTATACGCATCCGTCAGACGAGACATACGCCTCGCTTGTGGAAGCTGTCCGCCGTATCGGCGAGAAAGGAACCAAATCCGACAAGGACATGACGCGCTTCAGGCTGCTGGTCCGGATCATCGATGATATCTCTCCTGACCTCCGAAAGCGTATCGCTGCGGACATGTAGAAACCGTTCCGGGATTTTCCATACAGAGTCAAAACATCCTGCTAACAGGGCATATCCTTCTGCGATGCTATGTCCGCAGCCGAAACGGCTGGATGATGGTACCGTCCGTTCTTTTCCGTATAGTTTGGCAGCAGTATGGACTGGTGAGGACAGTAGTTGAAGCACGCGTAACAGTAGTAGCATTTTATAGCAGCATTCCAGGCGGGTCGGCCGTCCTCCATGGTGATTCGCCCGGACGGACATATCCTTTCACATACGCCGCATGATGTGCATGTCGCGTCTGCATAGTACCGTAATGTAACGCTTGCGTTTCTGGTAAGCCGAGTCATAAGCCGTTCGAGCATGATCTCGAGTAAACCGATCTTCCGTGGATGAGCCTTTCCATTTTGCACCGAAAGAACAATGCGGGGTACAGTTTGTACAACGTTCTCCTCTCTCTTCTGTATGTTCTCATCTGTTATATGGTATTTCCATTTTGTGTCGCCCCTGCCAGGACGGACACCCGTGGGAGAGTTGCTTGTCATCACGATGATAAATATCGCGTCTACCCGCTTCCCCTGACATGATAGAATACGGTTTATTGCAGCGTCGGATATGTTTTTTATGCCGAGACAGGTTGTGACAGCGTAGATGATACGTACTTTGGTAAAATCAGCCTTCAGGAGAAACTGCCGTACGGGATAGGGCACCGTCATGAGATGGGTCGGATAGACCAGAATGACGGTTTCGTACGGTATCTCAATTGTTTCCTGTTGAAGGTACGCGCAGACAGGGACCATCTCTGCATCGGACAGACCCTTCTGTATCTCACGGGCGGCATGGAGTGTGTTGCCCGTACCGGAAAACCAGTAAATACCCGTAGACGCCATATAGCCCCCTGTTCCCTTTGCTGGTAAACACATCCGCTTCGCAAATTCGGTACAAATAACACCACATTACGGGCATATGCAACAGAATTTTCAGGTCACAATTTTTTAATTTTTAGAGGATTCTTTTACGTATTTGAGATTCTCTATACATAAATTTACCTTGAAATACGGCCTGCTTTCATGCATAACGAAACCGACACGGACACCGTACGGAGGTTGTATGAAAATATTGCGCATCGCGGCCATATTGTTATTTCTCCATACGCTGAACCTGAGTGCGGCTGACTGGCCAATCTACAAGGGAAACATATACTTTACCGGAAACAACGACGAGATTATCGTCCCGAACGGAAAGCTCAAGTGGCTCTACCAGGCAGGAGACCGCATCTACAACCCCGTCGTCTCGGACGGATATGTCTACTTCATCGACCATTCGGCACACCTGTACTGTCTCCATGAACGAAGCGGCAAGTTCCGATGGAAGATCAGCGTGCGCGACATCTCGGCGCAGTTTAAACGGCTATCCCGGGCGGCTGGAAAGATAAAGTATCCCCTGATCAAGGGTGACTACATCTACCTGACCGACCCCGTCGCTCTTTACTGCCTCAACAAGCATACCGGCGCGGTACTCTGGGCACGTGTCGGTTCAGACATCACTTCAAAAAACGCGCATGGAGCGGCCGCCCGGGTGGACGGCATCTACAGCGACCCTGTCATCACCGACAGGCAGATATACTACGGAACCAGGAAGACATTTATCTCGAGAGACCTTGATAACGGCCGCATATCCTGGACCGATGGTTCCGTACAGAGTTATTCCGCGTTTCCGACATTCTACGACACGTATGTGATTGTCCAGTCGCGTGACTATACGAAAAATACGTACCATGTACTGATGCTTGACGCATCAAGCGGCAAACATGTATGGAGCCGCACGCTGCCGGCGCCGTTCAAGATATTTCCACCGGTAGTTTTCCGCAACAGACTGTACATTCCCGTGTCGAAGACGATGTTCTGCCTCTCTCTGCAGGACGGCAAACCGCTCTACTCAAAAAAACACAACGGCATCATCTCGTCGATGCCGTCATTCACCGACCGCTCGATCCTCTTCGTCCTGGACAACAGGGAAATCCTCGTTACCGATCCCGATAACGGTATGGTAACCCAGCGGATCACCATACGGGAAAAAGCATCTCCGCAGTACGTCATGGTCCGAAACCAGATATACATTGCATACAACGAACCGGACAGCGCCGGCAGGGCATACGGCATTGTGCGTGCGGTCAACTTTTCAGACGGAAATTCGCTGTGGAACTTTAAAACACCGTTTCCGGGCGCGGTCTCGCAGCCGGTCGCTTCAAACGGTATTCTTTTTCTTCCGGCGGGAAACTACCTGTACGCCATCGGCGCCCGTTCCTATCCGCGCACCGTGGAAGGCGGGAGCAGTGTCGACGCTGCTCCGGACGGAACCGTACCGGACACCCGCGCCCCCGCAGGCAATACCGACGAGCCGATACGGCTCAGAGACTACAGGATAAAGGTAACCGACGGCTCCGGAAAGGAAATTCCTGCAGACGCGACGGTCGAACAGCTGGACGATGACGGCGGCAAGACCTGTTCAAAAACCGTTCCCGTGACCGGCGGGAAGATACGCATCCCGGAGGGGGACGGCGTCAACGTGGTACTGGACTCGGACGGATACGTACCGGACGGATTCTCGCCCGGGCCGGATGAGGACGGCCGTACGGTGGAGCTTGACCGCCTCGACCGGGGAAAGGCCTACATCGTCGACGCCATCACCTTTGAGCACAACGAGGCGTATCTGCGCAGACAGTCGCTGCCGATGCTTGAGAGAATCCTCAATATCATGAAGAAGGACAGGACGCTGAAGCTGTCGGTGTACGGCCATACCGACAGCACCGGAGACGCTGCATACAACATGCGTCTTTCCCTTCGCAGGGCGGATGCCGTTGCTGCATATCTCATCAAGAACGGCATCAGTCCGGAACGGGTCACCGCTGCGGGACTGGGCGAGACCAGGCCGATTGCTCCAAACGATACCGAACAGGGGCGGGAGAAAAACCGGCGGACCGAATGTGTGTTTGAGTAATTAGATGCTATATCCGGTCCAGCAGTACAAACTCCGTATGGACGGGAATGCGCTTTCCCTTCTCCTCAACAGCAGCCTTCTCGAAGTCACGCCAGTGAACGGGAACAATGACGGACGGTGCGACCGTCCGGGCAAACCCGTCCATGTGATCGAGCATCAGATACGGGTCGCCCGTTCTGACACAGAGAAGAGCGACATCGATACCATCAGGAAACTCTTCAAACTCGGTCATGTTGCCCGCATCACCGGAGAAGTAGACGGTATCCTCACCTGAGGAGACGAGAAACCCCGTATACCCAAATTCCTTTTTGTGGACAATGCTCTCCGTCTCATAGGACGGCACCGCCCGAACCGTAACGCCGCAAACATCAACCGTCTCGCCTACCGAGAGTACATGAAGCCGACTGTCTGACACGTTTGGACCGATCTTTTCCGCGACCACGGCATTGGTCACGATCTCGGTCCTGCCGGTCTTCAGCCTGATGATCGACTCCACATCACAGTGGTCGTCATGCGGATGCGAGATACAGATGACATCTGCATCAGGCGCCTGCGGATAGTTCCTCAATAAAGCGGGGTCAAAGTAGACGACGGTACCGTCAAGGCGGAGGCGTACGCTCGGGCTGCCTGCATCGTGTTCGGTATCAAACCAACCGACAGAGTGTATAATCTGGTCCTTATTCATCTGTGTATGTCCTGAATTTAAAATGGCACCACACCGTATCCCCTAAGCGGCTGGGATACAACACTATTTCTTTGGTATCAGCGCCTTTCTCACAATATCAGCATTATTCGATCCAACCTGTGTTTGAACATTGAAAACAACCGCATGTTCGCAGGCAACCGCCGATTATACCGCTGTGTACTGTTTTTACATCTCATGTATGTCCAGCAGTTCTTTACCGGTAAAGGTGTCCGTCATACAGACATGAACAGTTGCTTGACATAGATTTTTTGTGTGTTATGATTGCCCGCAAAACCGGCCGTTCGGAATAACACAGGGGGGGGGGAAACAATGCTTGGCTTGGGAGATATCTGGGTTGCACTGTCGTTTTGGCTTTCCATCATCAGTACGGCAGTCGGCGTTATTTACGGCATCATATACTGGAACCGTGAAGGTACGCTGACAGATGCCGAACTGAGAGAGGAATCGCGCTGGAAGAAATACGAGATTGAGAGCGACGGGGAAATTTCCGGAGGATCAGCAGGACTGTTTTCTGGTTTCTGGCCGTCAACATACCGTACCTTGCCCTGATGGCGTATCTTGGACTGTAAGGATTTCAAAGTACCAAGAACTCATCTGGTTATCTAGTCTGCGGACGGAGCATCCACCCCTATGTCATGGCGATATCGTATGGAGCGACCTTCATATCGACCGCCGCCATCGTCGGTTTCGGCGGCATTGCCGCAAACTTCGGCCTCAGCCTCCTGTGGCTGCCGGCACTGAACATACTGGTCGGCATCGTTATTGCATTCATTTTTTTCGGCAAGAAGACACGGTCGATCGGGCTGAAACTCGGCGCCCACACGTTTCCGGAGTTTCTTGCAAGACGGGTTGATTCACGGTTCATGCAGGTTTTTACAGGCGGCATCATCTTTCTGATCATGCCGCTGTACGCTGCGGCGGTCCTCATCGGAGCGTCACGCATCCTTGAAGGTCTGCTCGGCATCCCCTATCTGTATTCCGTCGCAATCTTTTCCATCATTGTCGCCGCATATGTCATCATGGGGGGGCTCAAGGGTGTCATGTATACCGACGCCCTGCAGGGATCGCTCATGTTTACCGGAATGCTCTTTCTGCTGTGCTTTGTCTATGTCCGGCTTGGCGGCGTCATCAAGGCGCACGAAGCACTGACATCCATGACACATATGGTTCCCGAAACGCTGCAAAATATCGGCCATACCGGATGGACATCAATGCCTGCATCCGGATCTCCGCTCTGGTGGATCATCTTTTCATCTCTCGTCCTCGGTGTCGGTATCGGTGTTCTCGCACAGCCGCAGCTCGTGGTACGCTTCATGACCGTTAAGAGCAACATGGAACTCAATCGTGCGGTGTGTATCGGATCTCTCTTCATATTTGTGACAACTGTTACCGCCTACATAGTCGGCGCGCTGTCCAACGTGTTCTTTCTTGAAACCGCGGGAACGATAGCGGTTGCCGCATCGGACGGAAACGCCGACAAGGTCATACCCAATTTTATCTCGGCCGCACTGCCGTCCTGGTTTGGGTATCTCTTCATGCTGGTTATACTATCCGCTGCAATGTCGACACTCAGTTCTCAGTTTCACGCAATTGGAACGTCTATCGGACGTGATATCTATCAAAAGGGAATCGCCAGAAATGCAAAACGCGAACACGAGATTCTCATCACGCGAATCGGCATTGTGGTATCCATTCTGTTTACCGTATTTTTAAGTATCAGGATGGGCGAGAGCATCATCGCGCGCGCGACCGCCATCTTCTTTGGTTTCATGGCATCGGGATTTCTTGCGCCGTATATCGCTTCCCTGTACTGGAAACGGCTGACTCGTACCGGCATGATCGCCGGATCGGTCTCAGGAGTCGTTGTGTCGCTGTTCGGCTTTCTGTTTCTCCATGCAAAGGAAGCGTCCGTGTTTGGTATATGCAGGATGCTCACCGGACAGGATGTCCTGATAGGCGGGATTATGGCCGTCGTCGATCCACTTGTATATGCGCTGCCGGTCTCAATTATTGTCACGGTATCGGCAAGTTTATTGTCTGCAGTTACAAATACTGACACGGTATCACTGATATTTGACGAGGGGTAACATATAAAAGAAAGGGCTGCGGGGGCAGCCCGTTAATTTTTAGGAGTATTCTTAACGGGGCTTGCTGCATGGGTGCTGGTTTGATCGGTACTGAAACATCAGCGGAGGGGTTGTTGCCGCAGAAGCCCTGTAATACAAATAGCATCTTTCCGGGGTTTCCCCATATTAATGGAAGTTTTTTTTAAGAAACTTCCATTTTCTTTATTCGTCTGGACGTTCAATGGATATTGTACATGTTTTGACCGCCGTCTACATCATGCCTTTCTCACCATTGTGGTTATCGGTCGATGGTATCTCCGTTCCACCGTTCGATGAACTCTGTACACACGGCCGTTCACCTGTCGGCATCTGCTTGCGTTCGGTAAAAAAGACCGTCCTCTGGTCTACGAAGATACGTTCCTTCAGCTCGTTCCACAGGCCGGTAAACGCTTCCGACGGCCGCGAGTAGGGATGCTTCTCAACGATCGGCGCACGATAGATTCCCATCTGCTCAATCTCAGACGAATAGAAAATTGTACTCTTCAGGAATCTGCTTCCCTGAGCGGTATATTTTTCTACCGTTTCGCGGTGCATCTTCTTGCGGGCGTCAACCATGGAGAAAAATGCGAGTATCGAGCTGGTGTCAAATCCGTGCAACCCGTAAAACTCGAACACCTTGTTATACGATTCTATGGACAGGACCGCCGGTACGAGTGGAATAATCAGCTTGTCAGCCGCATGGAATACATTCTCAGACTCCACACCGATACTGGCAGGTGCGTCAATCAGGACGATATCGTAATCGCCGGAAAGCTGGGACATCACCTTTGACAATTGCTTGTGCGGATTTTTTACGTCGTCAAAAATGATGTCCAAGCTCCGGAATGAGAGGTCCGCCGGCAGCAGATCCAGGTTTTTGTAATCGGTCTCCTTGATGTGCTTATGCAGCTTCTTTCCTTTGGCAAACTTTTCGGCATTGAACTTCCGCGACGGCCGCACCCGAAAGTAAAACGACGAGGCCCCCTGCGGATCAAGGTCAAGCAAGAGCGTACGGAGACCGTCGCGTGCCGCGAGGGCGGCAAGGTTTACGGCAGCAGCTGTTTTACCAACGCCGCCTTTCAGGTTATACAGTGCAGCAATCTTCAATATTATCCTCCAAACAGTTCCCTGTATGTCTTCTGTGATTCCGATTTTTCAAAATCCTTCAGTGCCTTGACAAAATGTTCCTTTAACTCGTGATGTCTTTCATCCAGCTTGACGATCAAGGCTCCAACAGATGATGCAATCATGATTGCATCATCCACATTCCCGAGCTTGTTCAGGCAAGACAGGAGCGTTTCCTTCTGGACTGTCAGGTCGTTCAGAAGCCCAAGATAATCCTGAAACTTCTTGAGCTTCTTGATGAGTCCGTTTACACGCTTGTCACGATAGAGCGATATGAACGCCTCTAAAAGATAGCGCAGCTTCTTGCATTCAATCCGCAGTTCATGCATCAGTATGTCATCGGTGTGCGTATGAAGCGCCTGTATCCGCTTTGAAATCTTTTTAAGTTTCTTCATTATGAAAATGTTAGCTGTTTCACGGATCGGTCTCGTACTGTTCTCTTCTTTAAATGTTTCGGCGGATTCCAGAAATTTCATCCATTTGGACATGATACCGTTAAATTCGTCTCCCTCAAGATATGTCTTCAGCTTCACGAATTCCGAGTCCCGGCTAACGGCCAGCAACTGAAAAAAGCTGACGAGTCCCTGCTTCAGCTCATCGGGCACCATATCCAGAAACGCTTCACGATCCCCAAGATAAACATCCAGATCTCGCGTTTGACCGGTCTTTCCCGATACGGCGGAAAAATCCTGCTTCATCTCTACAACCGTTTCCTCCGGAAATATGCCGCGCACCTGTGACACAAACGAACGCAGCCGCCGTATGTAGACCCGAAAATCATGGAGAAACTCGATATCAATGTCCTGCACGCATCCGTCCACATTTATCGCAGCCATGGACAGCTTATAACGGAGCGCCTTCCTGGCGGCAGTCTGCGATTCATCGGTGACATCAAGCTTCAGGTTCATCTTTGATGAATAGAGCTGATCCAGCGGTTCACCGACTACCTTCTCCTGGTACGTACCCTCATCCTCGGAACAGCCGATCGAATTGAGGTACCTGCCGAATTCCCTTGTCTCATCATTATACCCGCGCAGCGCCCGGAGACGGAAGTATCGGAAGGCTGGCGATCCCTTCGTATGGTATTCTTCAACATCCAGATGCAGAATGATCTTTGAGTCTTCGTTGAGTACCTTGTAATAGTGGTTCTTTTCCTCAACGCTTCTCAGCGGCAAGAGGGCACGGTTAGATACGCACAGAGCTATCTGCTGAGAGAGTCCCGACCCCTTGAACGTTTCCGGACATATTGTCTCCGGAACGGGATCAAGACGCTCCAAAAAAAGCGGCTCCTTGTTTCTGCTCAGCATGAACTTGTCTTTGTCCTGGAAGAGGAGATATCCCTTCCGCGCTATCTTCCAGTCAAATGTGTCCCAGAGAGTATATCTTCTGTCATCTGATGATTCCGCCTCGATCATGTACTTTTCTCGTATCATATGCATGATGGCCGTATACTGCTTTCCCGGTATTTTATATATCAGATCTTTCGACATCGTCCTCTTCACTCCGCAGATTTTTCATTGTTTCTTCTATCTGCTTCTCGTCAATGTCGGCATATCGCAGCGCCTGTTTCAGTTCCGAATAACCAAGCGTCTTCTGTACGATGCGCAAATTCCTCGATTTCGCGTACAAATCCTTCGCAAACGTGTGGCGAAGGATGCCTGGATGCACTTTTTTTTGTATATCCGCCTTTACTCCGTACTTTTCAAGAAACTCGCGGACATATCTGTTGTTTAGCTTCCCGCCATGAAGGTTTGTAAAGAGCAGATCAGTTCCGCTTTCAGGCCGTATTTCAAGCCATCGTGTTATCATCGTTTTTACGTTATCGTTGAGCCAAACCGTTCGCGTGTTGCCCTTCTTGCCTTCAACCCGAAGCTCTCCTGACTCAAAATCGATATTCTGTATCCGGATACCGCCCTGGACGGAGGAAGACGGTTCATCGCCTCCGCTTGACCGCTCCTTTCCAACTATCTCGGAGACCTTCAGCCCGGCATCAAGCATAAGCACCATGATGCACAGGTTCCGCATGCCGGTCGGGCATGATATGTCAGGAACTGTCAGCAGCCGTTTCCATTCCTCTTCATGTAGATACTCGGTTGTCTGCTTTCTGTTTCCTTTCATCAATTACAACCTGTCATGAATAATTCCGGTAAAAAAGAATATACTACCGAAAACATGGGTTATCAAGACAAAATCGGTAGTCATAATCCGTCTTCGCGATAATATGACTTTTTATAAATGTCTAAAATCGTGGTGCTTATCATTCTCATTGACGAATCATCATCTGATATATGTAATGACAGCGTTTCATACAATTAAAATGGACAGATTTCATGATTTCATTCGACGAATCCTACATCAGCTATTTAAAAAGTCTCATCAGCCGCATACCGTGCTCATATGCTGAGGTGCGCCTCTCCTCGAGTGACCGTACATCCATCGCGCTCTCGGGAAATGAAACAGATACCGTCTCTTCTGGAATGGAACTGGCAGGTTCCATACGGATTCTCGACAACGGGTCTTGGGCATTTATCACCTTTAATGATATACAGAACATCGAACGATACGCGGAACGGATTAAAACCATAAGCAACAAACTGGACGGTACCAGAAACACCGGAATAATCCGCTCCGCACCGCTGACCGTCCGCGCGCATACGCAGTGCCGAAGGAATCTGACCGACGTTTCCCTTGAAGAAAAATTCAGCCTCATAAAATCATATAACGACATACTCAAGGACCATGAAAAGATTCAGACAACCAGAGCCGTCTACCGAGACACACACTCTCAGAAGGTATTTCTGAATACCGAAGGTACGGAACTTGGTTTTGATTCCTCCTACTGCGGCGTTTCCCTCGTGTCGGTCGCGAAGGACGGCACTACGATCGAGTCATACCATACGTCTCACGCCGGATACGGCGGTTTCGAGATCGTAGAGGATATGGAGCCGGATGCCGAAGAGGTACTCCGTACAGCGCTCGAACTGCTGGACGCCGAACCGGTGGAAGGTGGAAAATACCGCGTCATCGTGGATCCCCGTCTTGCAGGAGTCTTCATACACGAGGCGTTCGGTCACCTCTCGGAAGCGGACTTTGTCTACGAGAACGAGCGCATGAGGAAGCTTATGACAATTGGATCGTGTTTCGGAAATCACCGGCTCAATGTTATCGACGACGGCGGTATTCCATTTGTCTCCGGTTACATTCCGCTTGACGATGAGGGAATCAAACCCCAGAAGACATATCTCATCAAGGAGGGATGTCTGAACGCGCGTCTCCACTCGCGCGAGACTGCATACCATATGAACGAGGAGCCAACCGGAAACGCGCGGGCTATCTCCGTCATGTCGCAGCCGATCGTACGTATGACAAACACATACATCGAAAACGGCCATCATACAAGGGATGAAATCTTCAGCAGGGTAGATGACGGCATCTATGCTGTGGATGCATACGGAGGGCAGACGAACCTGGAGATGTTTACCTTTTCGTCGGCATACGGACGGATCGTCAAGGACGGGAAGCCCGGCAGGATGGTAAAAAACGTTATGCTTTCCGGAAATGTTTTCGAGACGCTGAAGAACATCGAAATGATCGGAAACGACCTGAAGCTGTTCGGCGGCCTGGGAGGATGCGGCAAGGGTGGCCAGTCACCGCTTCCGGTATCGTTTGGTGGCCCGCACATGCTGATCAACGACGTCCTGATCGGAGGAACACAGTGATACATGAAATCCTTGCCAAACTGGAAAAGACGAGCAGCTGGTTTGACATCTACCAGTCCGACAGCCGGACCACGCCGATCGAATTCAAAAACAACCGTCTGCACATGATCAAGGAGCGGCAAAACTCGGGAACGGGCATCAGGCTCAACAGAAACGGCAGGACCGGATTCTCCTACACCAACAACACCGACGAACTCGGCGATACGGCTTCCCGTGCCGCAGAACTTTCGGCATTCGGCGAAACAGAGAATTTTGAGCTTCCGGGTCCTGATCTTTCATATCCGCAACTTGAGGTAAAAACAGGAGCATCAATAGACCTGGATGTAGAAATTGAGAAGGGACAGGTGCTGATCGACACCGTACGAAATGAATTCCCAGACGTGGACGTAGATCTGTCTGTTTCCGGCGGCAGCGGGAGTCGGCGAATCATCAACTCGAACGGCGTTGACCTTTCCGATTCATCCTCCTTCTATTCAGCTTCTCTATCCCTCACCAGGGTTGACCAAACCGGATCGCGGGTTGAAACATGGGAATCCCTGACGGCGCCGCATCCTGTATCGATAGACGCGCTGACAGACCGGGTTCTCGAAAACCTGCGCCGCGCAAGCCAGTCGGACCACATGAAAAGCGGCCGGGTACCGGTATTCCTGACACACAAGGCCTTCGCCTCGCTTCTGGATATCCTGCTTTCGGGACTCTCTGCGAAGGCGCTGTACAAGCATGTGTCTCCGTATGAGGGCTCCTTCGGGAAGAAACTGTTTACAGACGAATTTACGCTATACGACAATCCACTGGTGCCGGATTCAATTTACAGCTACTCGTTCGACGACGAGGGTATACCGGCGGAAAAGAGAGCCATTTTTGAGAAGGGTACCGTTGCGGGATTTATATCGGACATAAAGTATGCGTCGCTGTTAAACAGCAAACCGTCCGGCAATGCATCGCGCGGATACACCACCCTTCCCCACTCGAGTTTCTCAAACATCGACGTGTCTCCCGGATCGGTATCGTCAGACGAGATAACAGCTGCCGTACGGGACGGGATTATCGTTGACCAGTTTATGGGCCTGGGACAGTCAAACACCTTTACCGGAGACTTCAGCGCCAACCTCGACCTCGCGTTCCGCATCCGCGGCGGCCGGATTACCGGCAGGGTAAAGGACTGCATGATATCGGATAACGTTTTCAAACTCTTCCGGGAAAATCTCGTCTTCTCGTCGGACCGAAAAAGGGTCGGTAAAGCCCTTCTGCCCGCTGTTCTTATGGAGGATGTCAACTTCAGTTCCTAAAAAAAAGTGCTACTTGTCGAGTTCCACCATCGATTCATGAAACCTGAACGGCATCGATATCTGGAACTGTATCCTGTCATGATAGAACCGCGCGACGCGGTCGTCCGGCATCTGTTCAAGGACGGACGCAAAGTGCTGCGTGGCAAGGTCGTACTCTCGGCGGGACAGTGACGTTATACCGGCTTCAAACTCACGCTTTGTTCTGTCTTTCAGATCGATGATTTCTCTTGAACAGCCGTCGAATATCTCGAATACCGACACATGGTTCTGTTTTCCCTTTACATACATCTCTCCGATAAACCTGAAATGATAGTTTGAGATATTTTCAAGGGTATAAAGAGTCGTATGGCTGACAATGATCGGCGCGCCGATCTTGGTAAGGTTTTCCAGCCGTGATGCAAGGTTGACCGTATCGGAAATCACCGTCCCGTCCATCCGTTCTTCGTCCCCGATCGTTCCGAGGATAATGTTTCCGGAATGGATACCGATACCAACACTAATCTGCCTGTACTGAGCCCGCTTCCGCTCCTCGTTGTAATTCTCGATTTCAAGATGTATATCGACAGCGGACTTTACTGCGTCGTCCGACGAGTGCGGGAATAGGACAATGAAACCGTCACCGATATATTTATCGATAAATCCTCCATGCCGCCTGATTACCGGACTGATACGGCCGTAGAAGGAATTCAGAAAGTTGAAGTTCTCCTGCGGTGTCATCGATTCTGACATCGAGGTAAAATCGCGTATGTCGGCAAAGAGTACCGTCATGTCGCGCTCGACACTGGAGCCGAGGCTCACCGCGTTGATGGATTTCAGATTCAGAAGGTCAAGCATCTCATGAGGCACAAACCGCGCGTAGGCAAGATTTGTTGTAAACAGATCGCTTGTCAGTTTTTCCACCTTGTTGAAAGAACTGGAAAACCGCTTCGCCATGATGATCGATTGAAGAACCAGCACAATTGTAAATCCGATCGGAGAAACATGACGGATATTGATCACAAACTGAGCGCGTATGATATCTGCAATAGTCGTCAGAAACAGGATGATCATACCCGCAAGAAAGAGGCCGGCACCCTCATAGGAATAGTACAAGCTGCGGATGAGAACATAGATTACATAGCCTCCCGTCATCAGAGTAAAGAGCTGAAACGGCGTTAATGTATACGACACATAGCTTGTGGGAAGAAATATCAACAGCATGATGAATACAGACGATATGGCAAGGACCGCCTTCAGCACATGTTGATTGAATACTCTTCTGTACAGATAATAAATGAGAAGAGTAAAAATCGGCACACCGGCGTAAAAGGTCATAAACTCAAGCTTGTAAAGATACGGCCAGATATTTACTACCGACATGACATGCAGCAGCCGTGTATTAACCAGGGCAACCCGTAGAGAAAAAACAAGGCAGTAGAGGCCAAACATGAGGCTACCCCGCTCCTTCCGGCGGAAGACAAACATGAAGAGGTGATAGATCCCCATGATAAAAAGAATCCCGCATATAAAAAGATCAAACGCGAACTCAACATTCATGATACGTGAAACGGTGGTAACGGTGCCCAGCGTTATCGGATTCCATATGCCGCCGTTTCTTTCGAAATAATTGGACACATGCAGTACAATATCAAACGTTCCGGACACTGGTGGAACAGGATAGATACTGTTACTGATCCGGGGAGTCATTGTACTTTGGTCCCTGCCGATCATACCGCAGCCGCCGACACGGGAACCGTTGACAAACAGTGAATATGCAGTGCCGATGCTGCCAATACTGAGCGCAAGATCGGTAAACTCACCGTGCGGAAGATGTACGGTAACCCTGTACGAAACACTGCCGTGGCCTGGCAATGGATTTCCGTTTACGGTTTTTCCGCGCCAGATTCCCGGCACCTTCATGTACCCGTCGGCGCGTACGGTTCGCGCGACTATCTCATCATAAAGCGCGTGTCTGTTCCAGTAAAACTCCCAGTTACCGTCCAGACGGACACCTTTGCCTATATGGTCGCTGTCCAGTCTGATATGACCATCGGTTACCGTTGGTCGGTTGCCATTCCCGGATGTACAGGAGAAAAGACACAGAATGACAGCCAAAGCAGCGGATATCTTTATATTCATTGTATGAACCCATACAGGGGATTCTAATTACAACTCAATTATACAAACTCATCATATTCGGAAGCATAAACTAAAATTACCTTCCCGTCAAGAAGATAAAAAAATACCGCGAATCCGCGGTATTTTTTTGAATAATCAAGGCAGAAACTGATCAGTTATCTATCGCGATGGTAAACACCTGTATATTCGGTGTTTCCTCACGGGATTTTTCAACAACATCATCCAATGAATAATCCGTTTTGTCATCGGTCAGCGGCGATGCGTCGCCGATCAGGATGATGATTCTTTGAGTGACAGACTGCCATTCCACCTCGTCCATGGTTTTCCACAGCCCGTCATAGACCGACTCCGGCCAGTCACCGCCCCCGGTCGTCTCAATCGCGTCCACATACTCCTGCAGGGAATCGGTATCATCAGTCGGCGTGTTTCCCGAAGTAGAGTACCATTCGTCCCCGTCATTGTTCTTGTCTCCGTATGTGGCGATTACAAAAAGCGTCTCCGAAGGAGCGGACGAAAGTATGGCACTCAGCGATTCCTTGAC
>CAZAHA010000003.1:0-37736 GCA_964484915.1 uncultured Leptospirales bacterium | reverse complement strand
TATTGTCGAAGTTCCGGCCGACAGCGTAAAGCGAGTCGATGATATCGGCAAAGTACGAGGAAATAACTGGTCTGTACTCGCCCTCTTTAAATGTATACCGTCCCTTCTGGAAATCTTCGAGGATTGACCGGACGCGGTCGACATTCTGGTTTACGAGATAATGGGTAATGAGAAAATGCAGGATAATTTTTATGAGAATGAACACGGTCAGAACAAGAAGAAGGACTGAATCTTCAGGACGGATAACGCCGCTCTCAAAAAGAATAAAGAGAAGAACGGCATCGGCTATATATACTGAAACATGTATCAGCAGTTTAAGTACCATCTTTATCTGCCGTCCGTAAAATAAACAGTAACCGCAACGGTCCACTGTATAGATTCTAAACCAGCGCAATGGAAAAGACAAGAGTATTTTTGTTGAATGGAAGATTTTTTTGGCTTGCCTCATTTGCTGTACGGTAATCTCCTGATATTGACAGAAAGAAAGCATACGTGGACAATGCACGCATGTATATTTAAACTATACTATCAAGTGTTATGACGATTATTCTTGCCAGCAACAATATACACAAAATAGAAGAGATCCGTACGATCCTTTCCGGTGATCTGCAGCATGATGTACTGTCGATGAGACAAAGCGGCTTTACAGCGTCTATTGAGGAAAACGGCACATCATTTGAGGAAAACGCCCTCATCAAGGCTCGCGCGGTGTACGCGTTCAGCTTGTTGCCGGTAATCGCGGACGACTCCGGCCTCTGTGTTGATTACCTCAACGGGGCTCCGGGCATTCATTCTGCACGGTATATGAATCTACCCGACGATGAGTCGCGGTACCGGCACCTTGTTTCGCAGATGGATTCCGTCCCGGATGAGAAGCGTACTGCGCGCTTTGTCTGCGTCATCGCGTATATCGATTCTGCCGGCAGCGAACATACATTTACAGGTACCTGTGAAGGGATAATCTCCCGCATCGCGCGCGGAAAACACGGTTTTGGTTACGATCCTGTCTTTATACCGGAAGGGTTCAGCAATACGTTAGCAGAGATCGATCCTAAAACGAAAAACAGAATAAGCCACCGCGCCAAGGCGCTGGAAAAATTGGTTTCATTTCTGTCATGACACTCCAGGATAAGGCCGTTCGTATCTACACCATCTTCGAATCCGAATACGGTATCGTCCGTCCGGCACTCGTCTTCCAGAACACATACCAGCTTGCCGTTGCCGTTATTCTATCGGCCCAGACAACTGACCGACAGGTGAACATCGTTACCCCGGAACTGTTCAGGCGCTACCCGGACTTTAAATCCCTGTCGACAGCCGATGCGGCGGATGTTGAAGAGATTATCCGTTCGACAGGATTTTACCGCACCAAGACGAAGAATATAATCGCACTGGCGTGTCGTCTGATGCATGAGTTTGGCGGAATACTGCCGGACACGATAGACGGGCTTGTTTCCCTTCCGGGAATCGGAAGAAAAAGCGCGAACGTGATCATCTCGCAGGGTTTCGGCCGGCCCGGCCTCGCTGTAGACACACATGTTTCCCGTGTATCAAACCGCCTCGGTTTGAGCGGCAATAAACATCCGGACAAAATCGAACATGACCTCAAATTCCTCCTTCCTGAAGAAAGCTGGAGCCAGGCCCACCTGCTTTTCATACACCATGGCAGGACTACCTGTTTTGCGCGGACACCCGAATGTCACCGTTGTCCGGTTCGGTTTTTATGCACATTTCCCGGTAGTAATCCCTGAAAAGGCGTATCGATTCAACGGAGTTATAGGGAAGGTCGTTGTCCTGGTCGGGACGGAGTCCGGTAAGGACCTTCAACGACCCGTACGCCTGAAACGATATATCGCTGTCATATGCAGGCAGGTAGTCGATGAGCTTCCGTATGGCGGAACAGCTGCTGCTCTCGCCGAGAACCTTTATCGACCAGAGGGTAAACGGTTTTGGCAGGCCGTCCATTCGTCTGACTAAAAGATCAAGATACTCTCCGCCTCCGACAGACTGTGCCGTAAGCCGCACAAGGTTGTCGCTCTTTTCGAGCTGACCGTCATTCTTGTATGCATGCTCCATCGCATAGGAGATGAGTCCGGCCGGCTCGGTCGTGACACCTTCTTTGAGCATATAGAGGGCAACCTCATCCGCATGTTTCACGGTACCGGAATAGAGCATTTCGTTCCACAATGATTCATCCGCCCGTACCGGTATCTTATACCGTTGATAATAGGGGTATGCGCGCCTGAGATAGCGGACATCCTTAACCGCAAAAAGGGTCGGAGTCAGGTCCTCTATCATCTTTTTCCTGCCGTAGTGTCCCAGACGCATCCCGTATTCAATCCTGACACGAGGGTCGACGGTATTGCTGAAGAACAGGGAATAAAGACCGATGATGGAAAAATTGAAGATGATACTCACGGTAATCGCAAAGAGTGTACTCTGAACAAGGGCCCATCCGCTTTTTCTGAAGTTCCATGTTATGACTAACAGCACAAGTGCCATCTTCGCTATCTTGTATATGATTATCGCCGTTCCGCCGAGAAAGGCGTCGTAAAAGAGATTGTTCAAATAGTAAACGATGTATGAAAGCGCTAGGAAGAGCGGGATCGCCAGAAACGGCTTGCTGCCAAACCGGTAGACATAGTACAGGAGGACGCAATAGAGTACCATGTTTGCCGTCCTGTCGTCAAAGTACACAAGAAAAGCGCGCGCGGACCACTCGTCGTTACCCATGCGAAGAACCGCACTGGAGAGGACGCTCACAAGATATATAACAAAAAACGGAAACAGCCGGCGCTCAAACATAGACAAAAAAAACTGAAGGGAAGAGCTTTCCACAGGCAGCGGTATTTCATCAGATGAACTGGCAATGATGTACACATAATAAAAGGTGAACGCAATGTTATACATAAAGGCGATTATGGCTGCAAACGACCACCGTGAAAAGAGCGAACTTGCCATACCGCCGAGTGAAATAATCAGCATGAGCAAGAGAAACGGAGCGACTGTTTTCATCTGATATCTGATATGTGAAAACACGTCATTTCCTCTTCAAGAGCGCTACCCGCGGCATTCTGGCATAATCATTAATGAATTCTATATTGTAGCGGTACTCATCGGCGAGGCTCTGCATCTCACTATGCTTGGCTGAGTGTATCTCCATAATGATCATGCCGCTCTCAGTTAAATACAGCGGAGCCTCTTCAAGTATTCTCCGGATAACGGCCAATCCATCGGCTTCGGCAAACAACGCCAACTCGGGTTCATACAATACCTCCGCCTGAAGGAACTGCCTTTCCTTTATTGGAATATACGGCGGGTTTGCCGTAATGATGTCATAGTTGTCGTCCAGTCGTGCGAAGAGATCGCTTACATAGAATGAGACCATCGCGTCAGGACCGAGTATGCGCCGTGCGTTTTCCTCTGCCGTGGCAAGTGCACGCTCCGATATGTCCGCAGCCGAGACGGTACAGTCCGGCCGCTCGTGCTTGAACGCGACCGCGATGGCTCCGCTTCCGGTACATATATCGAGCACACGACCGTTTCGGGGAGCGTGACGGACAGCCGCCTCCACCACAAACTCCGATTCCGGACGCGGTATGAGAACATCGGGATTTACCGAAAAATCCAGTGAATAGAACTCTTTGGTTCCGGTAATATAGGCAAGCGGTTCACGTTTCTCACGGCGGACTGTCAGCGCTTCGAGGGTTTTTATCTGATCTTCGGGAATAACATGACGGTTGTCGATGAGAAGGCGCATCGGCGGTATACCGAGTACATGTGACACCAGAAGCTCCGCGTCAAGACGGTAGCTTTGTATCTCGGCTTTTTTCAGCCGACCGGCCAGGATCCGGACATACTCTCCGGCGGTCATGACGCATTCTGTTCCTTGAGGAGCTCTTCAACTTCAAATTCCTTCAGCGGCTGGATCACCTGGTCCAGTTCACCGGCAAGGATCTGCTCGAGATGGTAGAGCGTGAGTCCGATACGGTGGTCGGTTATCCGCGATTGGGGAAAATTATAGGTCCTGATACGTTCGCTTCTGTCACCAGAACCGACCTGGAGCTTGCGAAGCTGGGACTCCTCCGAGCGGCGCTTCTGCTCCTCAATCTCAAACAGGCGGGCACGGAGAACCTTCAGTGCCTTGTTCTTGTTCTTGAGCTGGGACTTTTCGTCCTGACACGTTACCACAAGGCCTGTCGGTTCATGGTTTATCCGTACGGCAGAATCCGTCGTGTTCACCGACTGGCCGCCGTGTCCGGACGCGCGGTAGACGTCTATCCGCAGGTCCTCCTGTCGGATTTCGATGTCCGCTTCTTCCGCCTCTGGCATGACCGCAACCGTTACAGCGGATGTGTGTATCCGCCCGCCGGACTCTGTCTCCGGGACGCGCTGTACACGGTGGGTCCCGGATTCAAACTTGAGGTCATCATATACGTTCTCGCCGGAGACCTGGAAGATAATCTCCTTCATGCCGCCGATCTCGTTCTGGTTTTTTTCGAGCATCTCGGTTTTCCAGCCGCGGATATCGGCATATCGTGTATACATCCTGAAAAGGTCGGCGGCGAAGAGGGCGGCCTCATCGCCGCCGGTTCCCGCACGGATCTCGATGATAACATTCTTTCCACTGTTGGGGTCCTTGGGCAGCAGCATGATCATCAGCTCCTGCTCCAGTTCTTCAAGACGCGACTCAATCGCGCGCTGCTCCTCCTGAAGCATTTCGCGCGTTTCGGGATCGGAGTCCTCTTCAAGCATCGCCTTGGCGTCCTCCCCCTCCTGCCACTTGGCCAGGTATTCTTTATGCAGTGCGACAACCGGAGAAAGACGGGAGTGTTCCTTGTTGAGGTCCCTGAAGCGATTCTGGTCCCTGATTACGTCGGGATTACTCATCTCCTGCTCTATCTCAAGAAATCGTTTCGCCAGTATGTGTAATTTTTCGTGCATCAATTGTACTCCGAATAGTGCGCTCCCGGGAGGACTCGAACCTCCGGCACATAGTTTAGGAAACTACTGCTCTATCCACCTGAGCTACGGGAGCATTGATCAGGAAAACATCTGCTTGCGTCTGGAATTGACCTGACGCTGAAAATCAAGAATGTTCTTAACCATGATCTTGTCAGCGTAAAGTTCAACCTTTCCGAGGTTGGCCATATGTGTCAACGCATTTTGCGTCTCATCGAGGGAAAGACCGGACCAGCTTGAAATATCCTCAATATTTGTCTCAAGCGATATCTGGCTGTGAAGGTCCAGCGATGGATTATGTTCGGCAAGCATGCAGAGCACGTCCATCACCTTGAGCTCCGGCTCGTTCATAAGGAGTATCATGAGGCGTCTCTTGGCGTCATAGATACGACGCGAGAAAAGTATAAGAAGCTTGTATGCAAGCTGCGGGTTTCCCTGCAGGAGCGCATCAAAATTGTCGCGGTGGAACTTGAGCAGTTTTGTCCTCTCGGCGGCTACAGCGGTAGCGGAACGAGGCTCGGCCTCAAGGATCGCCATCTCGCCGAAGATCTCGCCTTTGCGAAGGACATCGATTGTCTTTTCGCGGTTGTTTATCAGCTTAACAAGCTTAACACTGCCTGAATGGATAAAGTAAAACTCGATCCCCGGTTCGTACTCGCAGAAGATAATATCGCCGGGTGAAAACTCGACGCCAAATTTCTGTAGAAAATGTTCGTCAAGAAGCATGATGTTCCTCACTCAAACGTATGCTGCTTGAGCAGCGCAAGCGCTTTCTGGTTGATCTCCGTCCTTGGCTGCATGGCCGCAACCTTCTTCAGATACGCCTTGCCCTTGTCAATGTTACCGGACTGCAGGTAAACATCGCCCGCCTCATACAGCGCTTCCTTTACAAAGTCCGATTTGGGATTGTTCTTTACAAAGAGAGACAGCTCGCTTAGCGCTTCCTGCAGTTTGTTCTGACTCTTCTTGCTGCGGCCAAGCTCTATTGCCGCGCGGTGACGAATCTCCTCGTCAACGGTCATATCACCCTTGAGAGCGTTCAGAATCGATACTGCCCCGGCATGGTCCCCCGCCTCTGCAAGCCCACATGCACGCTTCAACCGGTCTCTGGGATTTTCCTCATATTCGTCATCGAGTCCAAAATCATCAAGAGACTCCGTCCCGGAATCGCCGTTCAGGTAAGTATCCATTTCGGATGAGAGCTCAGTGGTATCGTCGGTTGTGTCATAATCAAATCCGAAATCGGATAGCGGCTCATCCGAATCCGGTGCATCGTCGAAATCCATGCCAAAATCATCGGCAGGCTCTGTAAAGTCTTCGTCAAAATCAGCCGTTTCCGTTTCAGGAGCGGACTGTTCTAACTCCTTACCCGATGAGGTATAGTTTCCGGACTCGATACTGCGGATTGCCTTCATTGCCTGGCTTGCGTTCTTTCCGTCGGGATAGTATTCCATATACCGCTTGAACGCATACAGCGCCGGTTCATACCGGGAATTCCGTGCGTAGTGGTCGGCAATCTTGAAGAGCTCATGCGCCGGGTCGACAGCGTTGGTTTCACCCATGACCTCGCGTACGGCCCTGCCGATCCGTCGAAGCTGGTTGGAAAAGACCCGGAGCATCTTCTTGACGACGTCCACATTTGCAAGAACAAGCCTCTCGAAATCGTCCAGTGTCAGAATCAGGATGACCGTTTCGCCGATTGTCTGTGCGGTTTCCTCACGCGGGTAGCGTCCCAGGGCTGATTTTACACCGAAGAACTCTCCGGTCTTGACTTCTTCCTTTATCTCTTCGCTGCTTTCCGGCTTAAAGTAGGTAAGGATTACCTTTCCCTTCTTGAGAATGAAGATGTTATCACTCTTGTCGCCTTCGAAGTAGACGATAGCCTGCGACTTGTAGGTTCTCGTTCTAATACCGCTTTTGGTTACGGAATCGGACATTGTTTTTCGTACCTAATTTAGAGAAACGGGCAAAAACGGCAGCTTCTTTACAAAGCCAACGGCGCGGTTAATTCGCCGGAGCAGGCCTTCAAGATCGCCGATAACCAGTTTTTCCGTTTTATCAAGAACGACCCTCTGTACGGGGACATCCAGCGCTTCAAAAAGCCCGGCGTATTCAGCGTCACCGTAAACCGGCATTCCTTCGATAACAACAAGCTTAACGTCTTTGAGTCCGGCATCAACAACAGATGCGTACGGATCACTGGACTGTTTATGAAAAACGACCAGGTCAGCCAGTTTTCCCTTTTCGACACTTCCATTTTCATCGAGGAAAAAAGCCCTCGCAGGATTTTTCGTTACCATCTCAACAAGCTGCCGGTTGGATATCGCTTCCCCGAAAAGTTTCGGAAAAAGCTCCCTGTCGAACCGCAGCTCGTGGAGGAGGTTCAGCCCTCCGGACATCGGAGAATCGGTACCGATACAGACATTTACTCCCGCATCAAGCATCTTCTTGACCTGCGCGGTTCTGTTAAACATGAACATGTTGGAATCACCGCACCAGACGACGGTTGCACCTGCCTCTGCTATCCGCTCTATATCATGATCGTCAAAGGCGATGCCGTGAATAAGCACCGAATGAGGCCCGAGGCCATTTTTTGCAATAAGTGTATCCAGATCACGGACGGTTTCGTTGTCGAACCCTTCGGCGATATGTGTGATAAACGGTATCCCCTCCTCTTCCGCACGCCGGTACTCAGCCTCAATTCCGATGCCCCAGTTGAGGGCGAATGATGTAATCGAATGCGCCAGGGCGTAATCGCAGATAACCTTGGTTGGCAGTATCTCGAGAAACGGCTCCTGAACGAAGTGCGGAATATGGTCCTGTACGGAGGTCCCACCCGAGACAAGGTTTCGGTAACCGCCGAGAAGATAGAGGTCGCGGCTTTGTATCTGCTCGCGCTCATTGTATACTTTCGCGCTCTTCAGGTCGTTGTCCCACGGGAGCCAGTTTTCATACGGCCCCTCACCGACCTTCGGATAGTATGTTCCAAGCAGATGGTCATGTGCGTTGATAAGCCCCGGCAGCAGTACGGCATTGTCGATCTGCACAGATATGCGCGAACCGTTCTGCTGGCCTGCAGAAATGTCTTCGATATATCCGTTCTGTATAACAACACACGCGTTATTGACAGTATCGTCAGGTGTTATAACCGTTTCAACTTCGATGGACCACTTCTTCATAGCATATTCCTTACGGGGCCGGACCACAGCCGGACGGTCTGGCTATTCAGCGCCCTTAAGCGATAGTGTGTATAAAAAAACAAACAGTCAAGTAAAATACACGGACCGTAATACGCATATCACCTGAAGCCGTAATATGTCTTCTTTTGGAGATAGAGCGTCTCCTCAACCAACTGCCGGTTTACCTTGATAAGGTTGGCGATGATTCCGAGAACTAGAAAGAGAACACCCGAAAGAAAGAGCATCGCAGACGCAATCAGGGACTGTACATGGCCGAAGCCTCCATCCTGAATAAAGAAATACACAAACCGTCCCATTATAAGGAACGACGGGATAAACAGCAATACCGCTATGGTGAGAAAGGTCATGAACGGCATATAGATGATGTAAATATTGATCAGGTTTCCGCCGGATTTTATCATATGCTGCAACATGTTTTTAAACAGGCGCGACTTTCTTGTCGGCCGGTTTGTTTCTATGTCCACACTTGCCATCTTGAGGTTCTTGACGCTGCACTGCATGATGGTGTCCAGCACATAGCTGAAACGCGTCTGTACGTTCAGCCGCAGCAGACTCTCCCTGGAATAGGCCCTGAATCCGGACACCGTGTCCCGGACATCGGAACCGGTCAGCTTCCTGACCATGAGGCTGCCGAACCACTGAAAGAACTTCTTGACCGGCGAGAAATGGCGTATCTTCCAAGTCTGACGGTTACCGATAACCACGTCTGCTGTGCCATCAACCACCGGACGGCACAGTTCTCCAATAAACCGTGAAGGATACTGATTATCCGCGTCCGTGTTGACCATAATATCGGCGCCGTTAGCCAGTGCCGTCTGCACTCCGTGTTTGAATGCGATGCCGAGCCCGAGATTTTTTTTGTGACGGATTACGCGGCAGCCGTGCTTTTCGGCTACTGCGGCTGTATTGTCTGATGAACCGTCATCAACTATCTGGATCTCGATCTTTTTTATTCCGGGAATTTTCTTCGGTATATCCTTCAGAACGAGCGGCAGCGTCTCTTCTTCATTAAAACAGGGGATATTAATTACAAGTTTCACACAAAACTCCTGGCGCATTACCTCTTGGCAACACATTAATCGTTTCACAATCTGCTAAAAGGTCATCGTTTAACCCGCAGTGTCAAGATTTTTTAAGAACCGGGATCCGGCCGCATCTTCTTTTTTTGTGAACGGAACATGCCTGATCGTAATTCACTTGATTATCTTCCTGAGTAAATAAAATGAAGCAAACCAAGCTACAGGAGAATGCACCATGGAACATATCCGTATCTGGAAGGAAGTGGACATAAAGGAGATCGATTCACACCTGCTCATTATTGACGATCTGCACGGACACTGCAACGTGTGCAAGCGCACCGGAATAAAACTGGACGCGGCAGACGCCTGCCCGGAATGCAAAACACGCTTTAAATATATCGCAAGCCGGGTGCAGCCGTCAAGTCCCAACGGAAAGTCAATCTATAACAAACTTTTCTCACTTCACGGCGACAAACTTGTTATTGACTATGACGACTACAAGCATTTATCTGACAAAAAGAAAGCGGCTAATCTCTTCAAGGATATTTGATTCTTCTCCATGAAATTCATGATCCACGGAATGGTAATTCTGCTGATCCTTGCGTGCACGGGATGTACGCAGAATGGAACCGACAGCACATCCCATCTCATGGTTGACACATCCTTTATTGTTTCAACCTTCGATACTGATGAATTCACCCGCATCGGCGGTGACTCCATCCATCCGCTCCTTCCGGTACTGACTGCAAACGGCGGGTTTGAAACCGCTGATGCATCATACACGGGAGAAAATGGCGGATCATTCATGTGCGAAGTTGAAAACGAACCGTCGCTTTTGCTGACGCGCCTTGCACGTGAGGAATACGATATCGCGGTCTTGCCGCTTCAGGATTATCTCGCATACCGCGACTTGATCGCATCATCATATCCGGTTGTCTTCTGTCTCACGGGGTGGTCCAACGGAGCCCACTCTATCGTTTCATATAACAGCGAACTCACTACCATACGCGGTCTTCCCGGCAGAACGGTCCTCGCGGTCGAACAATCAGCGTCATATCACCTTGCGTCGTTTTTTATGCAGCAGCTCTCAATACCGCCCGACAGCATTAACTGGATATATGCGGCCAGCCGAAGGGAACTTGCCAGAAATCTTGAAAAGTCCGAAGCTGACGCGTCTGAAAGTACCAACGGTATCGTACAGGACGGAAGGACTATCCTGTCCACGGCTGATCTGCCCCGTTTTATTCCATATGTCGCACTCGCGACACGGAAATACATGCTGACGCACAAGAGTGAACTGTCACACTTTATACATTCGGTACTGTACGGCGGCCATATGCTTTCGACCGATCCGGAAGGCGCGATCGAGACACTCAGCCGTGCCGGAGTACCGTCCGCGGATATCGCGGAAGCGATCAGTGCTTTCCTTCCGACAACGTACCGCGAAAATGCGTCATTTTTTGGTCTGAGCAACGAGTACCGCCCGGACATCAACACCATCCTCTACTATGACCTCCTGGCGCCTGAGAAGAGCAGGGTCCGTCCCAAGCGCGCCTACCACTCGCTCTACGATACGGACATGCTGACGACGACAGCAATCGATATGGACTTTGCAGACGCGGACCGCCCTGCCGCTACCCTTCCGGACGGAGAGCGCTTCCTTCTCTTTACCGTAGCTGTTCCACTCTCAGACAGTACCGATATCGATACTGCTGTTCAGAAACGTGCCCTCTCCAGGGCCGGGGCTCTTCATGCACTCGCACCGTCGGCAGAGGTGGAGATATCGTTTGAAATACAACAGGATTCTGCCGTCAGTTATCATGTACGGATGTATCTTGAACGGGCAGCGCTGTATGCGAGGAAAAACGACATTTTTCAGCACGCTCCATCAATCGACTATCAGACGATGTATCAGATTGAAAAGGGCAGATATGACGGTCCGTTTGCCGCACAGGACCGTCTGATCATCAGGTTTTACGGCAGACGATGATGGAGACGATTCTCTCACTCAGCATTTTTGCAGCCGGGGCCGTTTTCGGCAGTTTCTTCCTATTAATAAGCGACCGTTCATGTCTGGAGCGCTATCGTACGTCGCCCGCCGCCCTTCTGTTTGAACGTTCACACTGCGAATACTGCGAAACACGGCTTGCCGCCGGCGATTTGATACCGTTTCTGTCCTATGTACGAAACGGCGGCAGATGCAGACACTGCAACAGCACACTTTCCATACGGTACCCGGTAGCGGAAGCCGCTTCAGGCGCCTGCGCACTCATCATCTATTCTGCCATGGGTGTGACACTCCAGTCGATCTCGCTCTTCTTCATCATATCATCAGTTCTGTACATTTCATATACCGATATCAGGTGCATGATCATACCGGACACCTATCTTGCCTTGATGGCCGTCTGGGTCCTGGCGTCAAGAATCCATGCAGGCTTGTCGATGAACAATCTGTATGGTCTTCTCTTTCTGGGCGGTGTGTTTCTGTTGATACTGTTTGTGTTTCCCGGTGCGTTCGGCGGGGGCGATGTCAAATACGGTGCCGTCATCGGTCTTTTCTTCGGCTTTCCCCTGAGTGTCGTTGTACTGGAAGCCGCGCTCATAACCGGATCTCTGTACGGTATTGCATACGCTGTTGCATCAGGAAAAGGTATGCGTATTCGCATACCTTTTGGTCCCTTTCTGAGTACAGGCTTCCTGATTGCCCTTCTCTGGGGAACGGACATCCTCGTCATCTACAGCGGCATCTTCATGTAGGTGCCGTTTACCAAGGTTATCCCTGTGGAATCACTCTGTCAGCCGCGGACAGCCTCTCCTGCAAAAAGTGAAGTCAGTCTGTTTTCGACATTGTCAATAACGGCAGAATCGGAGATAAGTGCAGTAATATAGCGCGGAGGGATGGTCTCCGTGTTGAAATTCCGAATCGATACGCCTTCTGGTACGGTTACGGTGTTTTTTACAAAAGCAACCTGGGTAATGGGCGCACGGTTTTCCATACTCGTTCCCGGTGTTGTGCTCTCGTCAAAGAAGTATGACGGGCATACCGCGTATACCGGAACCTCAGCATTATACGCGCACTCTGCAACCATGCCTATCCCGCTCCGTCCGACAAACAGGCCGTCCGCGTGTACGGCATCGGCCGCGAGCATGACCTTGTTTATTTCACCTGAATGAAGCGCCTGACGGATCTGGATATCCGGGATAACCGTTACGGAAAAGCCATGCCGTACCATCTCCCAGGCCATGATCCGCGAACCGGAAAAATCCGGTCGGCTCTCGGCAACGTATACGGTGAATTCCTGATTGTGTTTGGACGCTTCACTCAAAATGGACGTCACGAGACCGCCGCCCGCCGTCGCCAGCGAGCTTCCCGCCGCCGAGAAAAGAAGAATCGAATCGCCGTTATTAATAAACTTTACACCGTTCCGGGCAATCTTCTTAACGGCATCGGTCTGCTGATTAAAGCGGTTAATCGACTCTTCCTTGAAAAGGCGTACCATTGTGCTGTTGTCAGTACCGTTTTGGATAACATCGCGAAGCGTGTGAAAGAGCGTACGGTAGAGGGCGCTTGTACCGGTTATCTTTTCAAAATAATCGACCGAAAATGTCAGGATTTCCCTGTATTTGTCCAGAGAGAGCGTTACATTCCGCTCCGCAGTAAGCGCAAGCGCCATGGCGATCGCGATGGCCCGTATACCGTAGCCGTAAATAATGTTCTCTTCGATCGCCGCACCGATCTCCCTGAAATTGATGTATTTGTGAAAATACTCCTGCTCGGGGAGCATTATTGCGTCTATTACCGATATATGATCATTCTTCCACTTTATGGCGTCCATGTGACAGTTCCTTTACTCATATAATGTCGCGTACTTGTGACAGCTTACTGCTCGGCAGTGTCCACCCTGTATTTTCTGATACGAAGCCGGTTACCGCGCTCGTTCCATTCGACTTCATCCATGTGTATCTTGATGATGAGTATACCCCGGCCGCTCTTCTTGAAGAAATTCATGGGATCGTTCGGATCGGGAAGAGAGGCAAAATCAAAACCGGGACCTTCGTCTTCTATGACATATTCAACGTATTCAGGCGTCAACTCATACTCAAGACGGACCCTGCGGCTTCCGTACGGCTCTATCCGCTGACGCTTTTCGATCTCGCTGTTGAAATCCTTGGTGCCCCGGTCCTTCTGACGGATATCGGAACTCACCTCAAGGTTTCCATGGAACATCGCGTTGGACAACGCTTCACGAAGCGACATCAATATGTTGTCTGCGGTAACCTGATTGCACAAGCCGATACCTACAAGGTTTTTCGTAAGCTCATATGCGATCAGATTTCCAAGTTCAGGTTCTGAGGGCAGAAGCAGCACGCGGTTCTCCCTGAGACAGAACCGTCCAAGTGATATGGCACGGCGCTCCTCCTCACGCACCTTGAGCACTGACCTGATTTTTGATGCCAGCTGATTTATATCAACAGGTTTTTTCATAAAATCGCACGCTCCGTACCGGAGCGCCTTGATCGCGTCTTCGACATTGCCCTGCCCGATGAGAAGTACGGGTATCGGATTGTCCAGCGCATTAACATGGCGTAAAAGCTCGATTCCGTCCATCTTGCGCAGGTTTATGTCCGTAATGATACAGTCGACCGGCTCCATATCGTTTTTCAGGATATAGAGCGCATCCTCACCCTTATCGAGCGATACGACCCTGTACCCGAAACGCGACAGTTTCTTGCGCAGCGTATACCGCACCATCTCATCGTCGTCGACAACGATGATCGTGTAGCTGGTTTTGGCTACAGCAGAACCGCTCACTTTTTTTCCTCGCCGAAGAACGACTCCCTGAACAGATGGTCCATCTTGTCCTTCTTGGTCTTCAAATACTCATAGTTTTCTGTAACAGGGGGAATCTCAATGGGAACTCGCTCCACGACTTCGAGGCCATATCCCTCAAGTCCGATTATCTTCTTGGGATTATTTGTTAAAAGCCTGATTTTTTGTATGCCAAGGTCAGACAGTATCTGCGCGCCGATGCCGTAATCACGAAGATCCGGCGGAAACCCAAGCTTGAGATTGGCCTCAACCGTATCAAAACCGTGATCCTGCAGATGATACGCCTTCAGCTTGTTCCCGATACCGATACCGCGTCCCTCCTGGCGCATGTAAAGCACCGCACCGCATCCCTCTGCCTCTATCATCTGCATGGCATGGTGGAGTTGTGAACCGCAGTCACACCTGCGGGAGGCAAAGACATCGCCGGTCAGGCACTCCGAATGAACCCGCAAAAGCAGGGGACGCGCAGGATCTATCCTGCCCTTAACCAGCACGATGTGCACCTGTTTGTCAACATCGGATTCGTACGCATGTATCCGGAATATTCCGTAATCGGTCGGCATGTTAGCCTCGGCAATCTTCCGCACGAGCTGTTCGTTTTCGTGGCGGTACCGAATGATGTCCGAGACGGCGACGATACTGAGGTTGTGCCGCTGTGCAAATTCCTCGATATCACTCTGGCGGGCCATCGTACCGTCATCCTTGACTATTTCACAGATAACAGCAGCACCCTTGAGCCCGGCAAGCTCCGCCAGATCAACGCTTCCCTCTGTGTGTCCCGCACGGACGAGAACGCCACCTTCCCGTGAAATAAGCGGAAAGATATGGCCTGGCTGGTCAAAGTCATCGAGGGTGGCATCATCACGTATGAGCGTATGAACCGTCGTGTTTCGTTCATGGGCGGATATGCCGGTAGTTGTACCGACCTTGGCGTCCACGGAGATGGTAAACGCCGTCGAGAACTTCTCACTGTTTTCGGGACACATCAGTTTCAGTCCTATCTTGTCGATAATTGAACGAGCAAGAGGAACGCACACCAGACCGCGTGCTTCCCGAATCATGAAGTTGATTGCTTCCGGAGTACAGTGTTCGGCAGCGATGACAACATCGCCCTCGTTTTCCCTGGACTCGTCGTCAACCATGATTATCATTTTTCCGGAGCGGAACTCTCTGATTATATTCTTAACGCTTGAGCATTTCATAACAGTTTTCCAAATAAAAGTACGGAAATTTCCCGCATTATATCAAGGATTGAGACTATGGTAGATTAGTCAAGCAATTACGGCATAACCGCTCATGCTGCCGGCACTCGACATATACCGAGCTGTGCTGCGGGGAAAACAATAGTCTGTGACGAAAATAAAAAAACAATTGAAATTGTTATATGAATATCATACCGTATGACTACGCCATAGCCGTATTGCTTTATCGGCAGGCCCTCATGAATCCGCTGTTTTTGGCACACTGCGGGAATAGCACCGGAGAGTAATGATGAAGTCTAAGCAAAGTTCCAACGGTTTCAGCAAACTAAAATCCTTCGTGTTGATGATTTTTATCCTGACGCTTCTGATCATTCCGCTCCAACTTTTGCTGGGAAAGTATATGTACAATAAGACCTTCGATTTCATGGTCTCGAACATCGGCGGAAAGATTAAAATGCCGCACGATGATGTACTGTTGATCCTGATCGACCAAAACGCCATGGTTCTGGGGGAAGAACTCGGATTCGGCCGCTGGCCGTGGCCCCGAAACATTTACCACGACCTTCTCATCTACCTCAACGAGAGCAACGGCCCCAAGGCTATCTTTATGGACATCATGTTCGCCTCACGCGACAAGACAGACGACCAGAATGATCCGCTCTTTGCCCAGGCGATAGCCGAAAACGGAAACGTTTTCCATAATGTCTTCTTCCAGCACAATGACGAGACCGACAAGATTATATATCTGCCAGACGACGTAGTCCAGAACTTCGCCCTCACGATTGAGAATGGTGACATGCTCAACTTCACACATGACGTCCATAACGAATATGAGATGCCACTTGCCTGCCTTCGTGCAGACGTGCCATGCGACACACCCCAGTATGCAACGGAGGACGCACAGCCGATATGCGCGGGTTTATCCATTGCGCTCTCGTCACCCGATGCGGACGGCGTCTATCGCCGCGTAAAGGCGCTTCACCGATATAACGACAGGGACTACCCGTCACTCGCACTTTCCGCGGTTCTGGCCCATCAAAATCTTGGCAATGTTGTAGAAGCGGTAGGTAAACAGACATTGAAAGCGGGTAAACACCGCATTCCGCTTAGCAAGGAGAAGGAATACCTGATCAACTATCATGTAAAAGAAAGAATACCAGACTATTCGATGAGTATCGTGCTCGAGTCCGCAATCAGCTATTTTTCCGGTGATTCGGAAAATGTGACCCTCGCGCCGGAATTCTTTGACGACAAGATCGTCATAATCGGTGTCTCGGCGATCGGCGGCCAGGATTTGAAGACAACACCGATCGATGAACGGACTCCGGGACCGGAAATACACGCAAACATGATAAGCAATCTGCTTCAGGACAACCATATAACCCAGGTTCATTCCTTCGCAGCCCTGTTGACGTCCCTCCTGCTCATGGTCATTACCGTCTACCTGGTCGTTTTCAGCCAGCATCCCTTCATAAAGATTGCATCGAACGTTGCTATCTACACGGTATATGCCGTCGTCACGTTTATCGTCTTCTCCATGACGAACTATCTGCTTCATACATTTTTTACGCTGTCTACGGGTATAATTGCAACAACAGGCTCCTACATGTTCCTCAGTTTTACAGAAGGTGCAGAGCGCAGAAAGTACAGCCGGATTCTTGGAAACATGATTGACCCCGCGATCGTTCACGAAGCGCTGAACGACCTTGATTCGCTGAAAAAAGGCGGCGAAAAATATATTACCGCGTTTTTTTCGGATGTCGCCTCCTTCTCAACCATCAGCGAAAAGCTTACCAGCGCCGAGCTCGCGGCGCTATTGAACGAATATCTTTCTGCAATGACAGTTGTGCTCAAGCAACACTACGGTACGCTTGACAAGTATATCGGCGATGCTATAGTAGGTATCTTCGGCGCTCCGGTTGAAATCGAAGGCACAGCACTGCACGCCTGCAGGGCATCGCTCGACATGCACAACCAGCTTAAAGTCCTGCATGAAAAATGGGTACGCGACAATGCATACTGTAAGGAAGCGCAATCGATGCTTTTCAGGATCGGCCTTAATACCGGAATCGCGAAGGTAGGTTTCATGGGTACCGAACAGCTTGCATCGTATACAATGATGGGAGACACCGTAAACCTTGCGTCACGCCTGGAGGCGGCTGGAAAGGATTATGGTGTGACGACGCTTGTCAGCGAGTCCACGGCCGGAGAGGCCGGGGACGAGATGTTTATGCGAAGGATCGACCGTGTCAGAGTCAAGGGGAAACTGAAGCCCGTTGACATTTACGAGCTCATATCAAGAAAGGGCGAAGCTCCCCGCGAGATTGTTGAATATTCTGAGCTCTATGAACAGGGTTTTAACCTGTATCAGAACAGGGATTGGACAGGCGCTGTCAAGTTCTTCCGGCAGTCTCTCAAGGCAAAGGGGGCGCAGAAGGACAAGGCAGTCAGTATGCTTATCGCAAGATGCAACTACTACAAACGGAATGGTCCGCCTGAAGACTGGGACGGCGCCTTTACCAGGACACATAAATAGAAGGAGTTTATTATGAAGAGATTATTAGTGGCAGCAATCGTGATTGCACTTTCTCTTGCACTTTCCGCGGAAACGCTGTACGTTTCGTCATTGAAGGTCAAGCTGTACAGCAGTCCCGCCAAGAATGCCCAGGTCGTGACTACCATGCGAAGAGGGGATTCCGTTCAAGTGCAGAAAAAGGAAGGCAACTGGCTCTATGTTTCATCTTCTGGCGGAAACGGATGGGTACAGTCACTCTTCGTAAAGGAGACGCGTCCGGCTGGTTCGATATCCATTCTTGGCAACAAAACCAAGACAGAGCGAATTCATGCGCGTGAACGGGCATCTTCTGATGTTACAGCAGCATCAGCACGCGGCCTTCTTGCCGAGAACGAGAATGCGGCTTCACGAACACGCCTGTCAGGCGACAGAATGAGCTTTAATCCGCAGGACATGGAAGACGTTGAGAGTATCGACGTAACTGAAGACGAGCTGATACGCTTTTTGGAAAGCGGAAACGTACAGTGACCGTACAGCAACGGAGAAATATCTTGATAAAGACATCGATAACTATCACTACCGCCGCAGTGATGCTTCTCCTCCTTGCCGGATGCTCCACCACGCCGGAAGAGCGGCGGCAGGAAGAGCTTCGGCGTGAAGTTATCCGTGAGATACAGTATGGCCGCCTGCTGTCCAAGAAGATACTGACACGGTACCCGCTATACCGGAACGAAAATGCGACCCTGTATGTAAATAAAGTAGGCAAGAGTGTCGCGCTCTTTGCCGGTCGTCCCGAGCTGGAGTACCATTTTGCCATACTCGATACGGACGCGGTTAATGCATTTGCCGCACCCGGAGGATATATCTATATAACCAAGGGCGCACTCAAGCAGATGGACAACGAAGCGCAGCTTGCAGCGGTTCTTGCACACGAGATCGGTCATGTGAACAACAAACACATCATGAAACAGCTGCCACCGCCCCGTGAAACCGGAGCGACCGCTTTGTTCTCAACGCTGCTTGTATCGCAGGGAACTCTCGTGTCATCCGCACTGAACGAGACTGTCTCAAGCGCATCAGACCTCCTCTTTAAAAAAGGCTACATGATCCAGGACGAGTATGAAGCGGACCGTTCCGCAGTCAATTATCTGGACGCTACCGGATACAATCAGGCGGCGCTTGTATCGTTTCTGCAGACTATCGATACCTATAAGCGGTCTCATAGCGCAATCGAGGTCTATCATACTCATCCGCCAAACGCGGACAGGATACGGCACATTCAGCAGTACATGAATAAACAGAACATCAGCACGCAGAACCGTGCACTGGTAACCTGGCGGTTTCAACAGAACATGAAAAGCATACAGTAAGGCAGAGGGTATATGAAAAAGACATTGATCCTGACTATGATAATGTACTGCGGATCGCTGTTCGCAGAAGGACTATCAACATCAAACTTCAACTACATGAACGACATGGTTGGCGGAAGGGCAAGCGGAATGGGCGGTGCCTATACCGCCATATCGGATGATCCGGCCGGTCTCTACTATAATCCGGCGGGTTCCGTTTTTGCACCGGACAACCAGTTATCACTTTCTGTAAACAGCTATAAACAGAAGCAATCACGGTTTAAGAAAGTTATCGGAAAGGACGACTATGTACAGGATGTCTCCTCATTCTATCCCAGCTTCTTCGGTGTCGTGCAGAGTTTTGGAAACATCAAGATCGGCTTCAGCTTTGTCAACCTCAACAACGAGATCCTCGACCAGGACAGCTATTTCAACGATCTGACGATAAGCGATAATCCGGCAACGTTCACCATGAACTACAACATTACTGAAAACACACTGCTTGCGGGGCCGTCAATTTCCACGTTTATCACCGACACGGTGTCTGTTGGCGCCACGCTGTACGGTCTCCGGCGGTCAAGACAGGAAATATCGTTTCAGATGGTCACTGCCGAAACCGATTCAGGAAACGAACTGTACGAAATCAATAACATCTATATTACCGAGGAAATGTACGGTGTCAGGCCCGTGATCGGTGTTCAGTTTATGCCAAACCAGTATATTTCCATCGGAGCAAGCGCAATGCTCGGATTTATCTTTTCCCATGAACGGGATGTTCAGCGATTCTACAAGGAGTTCGAGGGTGGTCAGGTTCTGGGACAGACAAATACCGACGGCGAAGAAACGTCCGGCACGGCACGGAGCAGTGTATCGTATAATGACAGTACCGTTCCCACCATATTCAGAACCGGCATTGCATGGTATCCGTCGAAGAAACTCATTGTTTCTGCCGATATTATCGCACATATAGGCACGCAAAATTATCAGAGCAGCGCTGAACATACCATAAACGGAGCCATAGGAACAGAATACTATGTGACAAGCTCCTTTCCTGTTCGTGTTGGCATCTTTTCCAATGTCGCCAACACTCCGGAGCTTGAAAAAGGGAAACAAGACCAGGAAGCGCATGTCAATCTCCTTGGTTTTACCAGCAGTGTCAGTTGGGAGACACGAAATTCCGCCATTACGCTGTCTGGTATGTACCAGTCTTCCAATTATTTCGGATGGGACTTCCTCAAAGAGGGTGAAGCGCAGGTATACTCAGGCAGCAGTTCCATTCAAGAACTCGAGATGATGATATATACCGTTTCCTTAACGGGAACGGCAAAATACTGACAGCGGTTTAAAAACTCCATGGATGGAGTTCTTGCTGCGGTTTTGCGGTATATACGCAAAACCGCCATTTTTTCGAGGCAACATGGCGGTGCCATCCGTGCATCACGCTGCCGGAACCGGTCATGTTTTCTTGTACCCGGCCTTCCCGATCGCCAGAATAAGCTCATCAACAGAACAGTCGCTTCTCACCTGTGATGCATTTTCGAGAGAGTATAATCGCAACGATATGTCAGGTGCCATACCGTCGGCGAGAAACACAATCGGCAGATCCGGATAGAGCTGGCGGATGTTGTTCGCAGTCTGTATACCATCCGCCTTCCCTCCAAGAGATACGGAAACCAGAAGACATCCCGGAGTTGACAGTCTACTCCGTACATAGGCAAATGCATCCTCTCCTGTCGTGAGTATGTTCTCGTCAACGGAGAAACCAGCCGATTGCAGCTCCGAACGGTGTCTGAGGGCTTCAGACACATCGGCTTCGATACACAGAATGTATCCGGTACCGTGGTCCGCCTGATTTATTTGCTGTCGTATGAATGAGAAAGTCTTGTCGCCGCCCGATGGAGGAACATAGGAGAGTCCAAGCTGTGTCGCCATTCCCTTGATGATGGTTGTACCAAATCCCTCGCCATACTTTTCCGGACGTGATCCGCTGTCCCAGTATTCCAGCATTGCTATAGGGCCATCACTGTTCCGCGAAACGGCCACATACACATCTCCCGTGTCGCTGAAAGCATGCTTGAACGAGTTTGTCATTAGTTCGTTTATCAGGAGGGCGCAGGGTACTGCCGTGTCCAGCGGAAAGTACGGCGACGGGATATCCATACGGAGGCTGAAGCGGGCGGGATCCTTCCCGTTTGCGGCAATTATATTATTGAAGTTGTTCGTTATGTGTCTCCTGAAATCGATATGCGACAGTTCCTCGTAATTATAGAGGCTGTTATGAATATCGGAAAATACGCGGATACGGCCCATGATGTCGCGAATCGTCGCTTTCAACTTCTCATCTCCCTTGCTCATCTGCAAATCCAACAGCGAGATGATAAGTTGCATGTTGTTCTTGACCCGGTGGTGCACCTCCCTGAGGAGGATATCCTTTTCCGCGAGAGAATTGTAGAGGTTTGTCTCCAGCCGCTTGCGCCCGGAAATGTCCCGGATAATCGTCATCAGATACAGCCGTCCTGACAATTCGTATCTGTTGAGACTGACATCCACATAAAAATCTCTGCCGCCGGAATCCCGGTACACCCATTCAAAGAACTGGGGTTCTCCCGCCATGGCGGCGTCGATTCTCTCGCGCGCGGCTGTTACAGAATCGGTACCGTCCGGCTGTGTCGGTGGCGACAACTCGGCGGGGGATGCTCCGACAAGCTCGTTACGGGGCATGTCGAACAGCTCTTCGGCATGCCTGTTGCAGTCTGAAATACGGTAGCCGTCAATCGTGAAGATCGAATCGTTCGCGGAATCGAATATCACCCTGTACTGCTTCTCTCGCGCCTCAATCATCTTCTTGCTCTGATAAAGCAGCTGTTCACGGCGGTAATCCTCCGAAACGTCCCTGAATACGAGTACGACACCGAATAATCTGCCTCCTGCGTCTCGTATCGGCGCGGCCGAATCTGCGATCTGGTACCGGTTTCCGTCCCTTGAGATGAGTACCGTATGGTTGCCAAGGCCGACCTGTACGCCGTCACGCAATACCTTTTCTACCGGGTTCTGGACCTTCCCGCCCGTCTTGGAGTTGATTATGTTAAAGACATCGTTAATTTTCCGTCCCCGCGCCTCATCGATTTTCCAGCCGGTAAGCCGTTCTGCAATCGGGTTCATGCGCGTGACCATTCCGTCCAGGTCCACCGACAGGACAGCATCGCCGATCGAGTTGAGGGTGATCTTCAGATTTTCCCTGCTCTGAGCCAGTTCAAAGATCCGCGCTTCAACCTGCTTCTTGAGAGACCAGTTCCACAGGATAACAAGAAGAATGACAAACAGAAGGGGAACGGCGACAAAGACTGAAAAGCGTATCAAATCCTCGGTCCTGGTTCCTGTCAGGTCATATATTCCAAACCATTTATTGTAAATCTGTTCATACTCGCCCGATGTTATGAGGATGTTGAGTCCTTCATTCAGCTTTGCAAGCAGTTCGGCATTGCCTTCGGTTACCGCCATACAGTATTTCCGCTGAAGAAAGGGCGGACCCACCATCTTGATGTTACGGATATTCTCCTGTTTCAGGAGCATTGCACCCTGAAGCCGCGATAGAATGACACAGTCTCCTTCCCCCCGTGATAACGCCCGCAGGATCTCTGACGGATCGGTGCTTACAATGACGCTATCAGAAAGACCTTTGTCGAGGACATAATCATGCCCCAGGTCACCCTCCTGCACAAGAATTTCCAATCCGCGGATATCATCTATAGACAAAATATCGGAGTCTTTCCGGACAAAGATCGCGTAGGATGTGATGAAGTGAGGAATACTGAAATCGACATGGCGGTCCCGTTGCGCGGTATTGTACATGCCCATCAGTGCGTCGATCTGTCCGTTTTCAAGCTGGCTGCGGACGGTTTGCCATGTATCAAGCTGAATCGTCACGTCAAGATTCATTATACGGGCAACAGCTCTTGTTATTTCCACATTGAAGCCGTCAGATTCTCCGGCATCATTAATGTATTCAAACGGCGGATATGCATGGTCACCCTTGATAACGAGCGTATCATTCTCCTGCGCGTCCAGTACACGGATCGGCAGCACAACCGGCACCGCAATACATAATGCGATAATCAGGCGGCAAAGCCTGTTTCCGGTGTTGAAGACCATGAGAAGATTCGGCAGAAAACCGTTTGTTTTGCTATTGCTCCGTTTCATACAGATTATAATCCGCAGGAATGAGTATATTGTTGAACTATAAATATCACAACAAAACTTGAATTACAACTATTAAACGGCCAAACAGGACAGGCTCCAAAGCAGGAACCCGCATGACTGTGCACGATTGGAGGAAGGACGACTTGCGAACAGCGGTGCGGAAGCAGAACCGATTACAGTCCGAAACCAGGTGGCTGAACGGGTACGGAATCCGCACCCGCATGATTGATTATCAGTTCACAAGCTGTATTGAAGAGTTAACGATTTCAATCTTCGTATAGTATTCATCAAGCATCGTAAAGAAACGGGAAAAGTCTCCCTCAACGCTGATTCGCGTTGTTCCCGCTTTCAGGTCGGCGAGTTTCTTTACGTCGTGACTGTACACATAACATTCCACCATGCCCTTGCTGGTCGACATCTCGAGTACGACCTCGAAGTCATAATCGATATTTGACGATGCATCGACCCGCTTGACCGTGGCAGACGGTATGGAAATCCGCTTGTCCCTGAGACTCTCAAGCAGGACATGTTTCCTGGCAGGATTAGCCGCGTTGTCGATCGCGACCTTGTAGCTGATCGCTTCTCCAACAGTGACCTTCTGCTTTAAAAGGCCCGACAGCGATGCACAACCGGTACCTGACAGAATCACCAAAACGATTGCGGCAGAATATATTTTTTTCATGTGCTCTCTCCATAGTAAATGTATTCATTCCATGCGTCTATCTAATGGCGGAAATAGTGACTATTTGTCAAGTGAAGTTCATTTCCCGCCCGGTTGAAATATTACTGGTGTATATGCAACAGTACACGAGTACGATCGGCTACATACAACCGCAGTACTGCTCAGCTTTTTCGTTTGCCTGTCGTTACCAGCGAGATGGCGTCGAACAGGTATTTGCTGAAGATCCGCCTTCTTCCCGTAAACGACGAAACAAGCCTGTACAGGATCTGCTCAGTCCGCCGCTTCCCCTGCCGTGCGTCTGTAATGAGCCCCTTGTGATCTCCAGAAAGCAGGATGAGAAGCACATTGGTGCCTCGATGAACGTCAGGACCGTATACCCTGGCCCCCGTGAACGCCTTTCTAACCCGCTCCTGGATCCGTGCTGCCAGCGACAGAATCCGCAAACGGTAATCAAACGTAAGTGCGCCGGTGGGACAGTTGCGTACACACCGCGGTACATCGGAAAAATTCTCCGTACAGCCGTCACATTTATATGCCTTCTTATTTTGAAGACTGCCCCTGTTGGGACCTTCGTAGAGTTGTACCGCGTGATACGGACATGCATCCACGCAGCTTCCGCATCCGATACAGTATTCCCGTTTCACCACCTTCCAGCCGTTTACATCGACGATAGCGTTCTCCGGACACGCCATGACGCACGGAGCATCCGTACAGTGCAGACACATCATCGGAAAATAGACGCGCCTGTCTCCGGCGGTTGCGTGCTGAACGTAATTCCAGTTTTCCGGCCTGATGGAGGCTACCGTATCCATTCCGGTCGTCTGCGGCTTCTTGTCCGGCAGGCCGTTCCAGTTTTTACATGCCGTATAGCACGCATGGCATCCGACGCAGCGTGTCGGGTCTATGAGTATTGATTTTTCGCCGGCCATTTACTCGCTCCTCGAAACGGTTACCCGGTACAGCCCGGTATCGTGCAGTCTGTCTGCCGGTTTCAGTATGGCGTTCATTCCCATGCCGCTTATCTCAAGCAGACCTCCTTTCAAATCACTCCTGTTCACTGCGACGAGGGGCAGTGTTACGCTGCCGAATACGCCGGCAACCGTAACAGTTTCGCCTGAGCGCATACCGCTTTGCCTGGCATTGTCGGTATGCATACGGACACACTCTCCGGCATATATCTCGTCATACAGGCGCGACTCTGCGGAAAAACGGACCTCACCGCTGTCACGGCCGTACACATAATAGGAAGCACTGTTGTTATCTGTAACAGTCCGCGGCATTGGAATCGGCCCTTCTGGTATTCGCGCAAAAAACCGTGCCGCTCCCTCCGAGGAGAAATAGAACGGGCGGGCATCTCCGGTATCGTAAGACAGCGAGACGTCATCGGCAATCGCAGCCATCTTTTCCGATTGCGGCATGGTCCGGTTGAAAAGTACACGACTGTTGGAAGGCCAGCTGACACTATAGCCGGGATATACGGAGGAGCCGTTCCCCGTCCCCGGAGTGTTCCCCCTGTTCTGCACCGTGGTATAGATCCCGTAATACAGCCAGTTTCCGCACGGGGTCTTGCCTCCAGGCAGAAGCTCCTGAAACGCGAACCCGATGTCTTTCGGGTTTTCGGTATAACCCTCTATTTCACGCCTGATATCCCTGTACGACTCATGCTCCCACCGGGCGCGTGTAAACGGATCCGTGAACACGCCTCCGGACTGAGTATAATCCGAGGCGATGCTTGTGTATATTCTGTTGAGTACGGAAAATACATTATTCGCGGATGTGTCCGGATCGGTGTCAAGGTTGCCGGAAATGAGCCTGTCCGACGATGTCGTGCTTGTGCCTGTCAGAGGATGTATAGTGACTGGTATGTCGATAAACTCGACTCCCGCGTCTCTTGCTGCGGATCGAAGATGCCGGGCGGTCCTGTTCGGTGCCGAACGCAGCAGTATGACCCAGTCCAAACCCGCAAGTGCCGATTTCATGGCCTGAGAATTGTATCCGGTGTCCAAAAGATCGGCATCGAGCAGAAGGAGTCCGCGGTACCCTCCCGGACTGTAGCATTTTTCCAGAAAGGAAACCGCTGTAAACGAATCATCTCTTCTTGGAAGGAGATTGACCGATGATTCCGGCTGACCGGTAAACCACGACGCGAGAAGCGAATCGCAATATCCCTGAAAACTGTTCCAGAGGTTTCTGCTTTTGCTGTCGTTGCTTTTCCTGCTGTTGCTTTTGATATATGACGCATAGTCCTCATTCGCGTCTGCGTTTGGCAGGGGAAGATAGCCCGGCAGCATGTTCCATTCACCGATCTGGTCCGAGACGCCCTGTGCGTTGCCCCGCCTGTTCATGCCGTATATGCCCCCGCCGGGTATACCGATGTTTCCTGCCAGAAGCTGCAGCATGGACAGTGCCCGAACACCCTGTATTCCCGCGCTGGCGGTAAATCCGCCGCCGTAGAGTATCGATGCTGATCTGTTGGCGTCCGCGGTCCCGAAAAATATATCCGCAGCGCGCAGAAACGATTCTGCGTCACAGCCGGTTTCGGCAACAACGGTTGTGGGTGTAAAACGGGCATACCGTTCCTTCAGAATCTGAAAGACGCAGTTTTTCCTGTTCAGGTTGTTGTCTGTTCTGGGGTTTCCCCGCTCGTCGATTACGTAGGACCAGCTTGTCATGTCTGTGTACGCGCCACGGTTCCTGTCGTAACCCGGAAAGTGCATACCGTCACTCTGCGCGAGGAAGTCCTCGTTGACGAGAAAGGGAGCGTCTGTGTTTTGTACGATGTATCCGGTATTGTACTTTTCGTTAATAAGCGAATAACGTATGAGTCCCAGTATGAAATAGATGTCTGTTCCGGGCCGTATGGTGATGTGGAGATCAGACAAGACCGATGTTTCATTTAAATCGGGCGAGACGGTAATGATCGACGCCCCTGCTTCGCGCGCCTTTGTGATATGTGCCATTACGACGGGAGTGGTACGTACAGGATTTGAGCCGATAATCAGTACGCAGTCGGAATTTCGTATATCGTGCCAGGGTGCGCACTGCGCGGAAATACCGAACGTTGCCGTAAGCGCCCGTTCGGAGTCGTTCGTCTGCAGAAGGTTCTGGGTCCCTACGTCGGTCATGCCGCACAGGCGGCTCATCTTGTTCAGAAGATAGGCGTCCTCATTGGCAACCTGGTTTCCGCACACCGAGGCCACCGTTTCCAGACGGTTATACATGATTCCGGAGCGTACGGTAACGAATGACCGGTCACGTTCACCCTTAATGAGTTCTGCGGCGCGGCTTGATGCCTCGTCATGCGATACAACACTCGCCGTCACGCCGCTGTAGATTACAGGAGAAGAGGAAAGCCGACCAAACAGGTCCCTGCCGGCTTCCATACCCTTTGGACAGAGCATGCCCCTGTTGACCGGGCTTTTTCCGGCACCTTCTACGGTGATGACCATGCCGTTCCTGTGATACACGTCCAGCGCGCAGTGCATACCGCACCAGGTACATGCTCCGTGAATGACAGACGCGTCCTTCTTTCTACGGGCCTGCCGGGAAACATGGTGGTAAACGGAAATTGCGCCGGTTGCGACGGCCGCACCAATCGCACACACCATTTTTAGAAATGTCCGCCGAGTAACTCCGGGCATCTATCCTCCAGGCAACGGACGTGTCGGTCCATGATTATGAAGCGGTCCGGGAAAAAGACCGTACGTACACTCATGACAGACAAGGAATATTTTTCAACAATAATCATGGATTCCGGCTATTATACAGCCGGGCGGGTGCGAAAGCGACTGTTCAAAAGGAGTCGCCGGCCCCGTGGGACCGGCTATCAGTGCAAGGACACGCCATCACTTAGTGAGGTAGTGAGACAAATCAGTGGCTATTTTTGAGATTGCATAATCGATATAGTTATCGTCGGATATGAGCCTCTTGTACTTTTCAGCAGAAAAAGCACTCTGCGCAGCTACTGCATCCGTCTCAATCTCACGTCCCTCCTTGTGCATGAGATTCTTCATGACGAAACTCCTTTTTCAGGCATCCTGTTCCTCCGTGAACAGGCAGATCATACCTGCTATTAATTTCGGGATATTCAGCCTGCCACTTAAGCAAAGTTCGGTGAGTATACGGTAAAATCAGCCTCCACAAAGCGGGTGTACAGACAGTCTACCGGAAAGATGGTGGAATGAACGGGATCGTCAAGCGGAGGAATCACGCATGTTTCAGCGGATGATATCCTGGATCCATTCGATGGCACCCTCCTCCACCGTAATCAGGTCGAATCTGCAGGTCTCCTTCGGTGAGTGTTCCGGGTGGTTTCTGAGGTAGTCCGATGCCGTTTTCTTGAGCCGTGCGAGTTTCCGCCTGGTGACGGATTCAGCCGCCGAGATGCGCTGGCGGCGCCGTTTGTACCGTACTTCCACAAAGAGCAGCAGCTCGCCTCTGGATGCGATAATGTCGATTTCTCCGCACCGTGAATAGCGGTAGTTTCTGTTTAGTATGGAGAAACCGTGTTCCTGAAGGAAATCGGCCGCCATCTCCTCCGCCATGATGCCGTCAGCACGAGTGTCACGGTCGTATTCACCCATGGTCACATACTCAGAATATTTCCGATATGTTTATTCCGGCTGCGTTTTCATCAATGGTTTGTGTAATGTAGTAATCATGTTCCTCAACAAGGTTGACGAACTGAACGCCGCGGACACGTTTGTTGTTCTCGTCCGAAGCAGTTTGACAACCGGACGCATGGGGTTGTCCTTGATCGTACCGATTACGACACCTATACGCTTGTCGTTCAGCTGGACGAGTGAGCCTATGGGATAAACTGAAAGTACCGATATGAAGACACGGAGAATTATGGGATCAAACTTTCTGGCTCCGGTCGCAACGAGCTGCTTCATTGCTGTATAGTAATAATAGCGGGGACGGTACGTCTTCTTCTCGAGCATCGCCTCGTAGTTATCGGCAACAGATGTAATCCGCGCAAACTCGGAAATCTCTATACCCTTCAGCTTCTTCGGATATCCTCCGCCGTTGAACTGCTCATGATGCTGCAGCGAAATTACCGCTATCTCCTCCGAAACATTGCCAAGATTCTTGAGGGCCTGGTACCCCATCATCGGATGTGTTCTTATCTGGGTCAGTTCACGCTCGTTCAGGTTGCCTTCCTTGTTGAGAATGTATATTGGAACCTGCGCCATACCGGCGTTAATAAGGAAGACGCCGATTGCCAGGTCCTTGACTCTGGCACGGTTGTACTTGAGCGCCATACCAATGACCATTGCATAAAGCGAGGCGTTCACGCTGTGAACCGCCATTTCATCCTTATCGGTCTCGTTGCGGGGAATAAAAAGGAAGACGTTTCTGTTTGTACGCATCAGATGATAGAAGTCCTCGGCGCACTTGCTAAGGTCATTAATGTTAAAGTACCTGTTGTTGCGTATTGCAGTATGGATCTTGGTTACCTCACTGACTGTACGCGAATGTACCTCAATAAAGGGGTCCTTGAGTGATATCAGCGTATTGTACGTCTCGAGTATCCTGTTAAACTGCTCGTCATTCTCCGGAGTCTGCGGCCGTTCGGTAGAGGATATGAGCTCTCCGTCTGTCTGGATTTCACCGATGCCCCACTTCATCAGCCGTTTGATATCGGATTCCTGAACAGGCACGTTTGACCCAACCAGAATATTGTTTCCGTCAATATAAACAGGCTTGGTAAACCGCATTCCGGGTTTGAGTTCTTCTACAAGAATCCTCTTCATTACACGCTCTCACCAGTATCAGAATTAACAGTATAGCAGTAGGCGATAACTTCTGCAACAGCTTTATACAGATCCGGAGAAATCTGCGACCCTTCAGGTATTGCATACAGAGCTTCTGTCAGGTCAACGTCCCTGTAAACTGTTATATTATGTTTTTCGGCAATCTTTCTCATTGTATCAACCAGCGACTCCCGTGCCTTCTTGAGTATAACGGGAGCATCGTCACTGCCGCTGTCATACCGCAGGGCGACTGCCTTTTTCTTTGTTCTGCTCATGCTTTAAAATCTATCTCATCATTCTGAATATGCAGCCCGGCATAACGGTTCAGTACAGTAACAGCCGTTTGCGCATTATGCAGACGAATAATAACATCTTTAACATAGTCACGAAACCGGCCGTCAAGTTCAGCCATGCGTCCGGATAATTCCTGTCTGAAACTATCATTTTCGATGAAAATGTCAACATCAATTGTTTCGGTGCGGTTGCACGAGACAATCTGTATCTCGCCGGACCGTGACAGTGAAAAGCGGACGGCTACAAATTCTTCGTCTTCAACACATTCAACAACCGTACTGCCGCTTTCGTCATACACAACAAGCTGACCGTACCGTTTTTCCGTCATCGCCGCAAGCATTTCCTCAGCCTCTTCAGCCGTACACTCTTCGAGCAGAGCATGGAGTCCGTTCAACTCACCTTTCATTGAGTCGAACTCCCTGGTTCCTGTTAGTGACGCAAGGAGAACGCTGATAATTTCGTTTCTCAGGGGGCGGGCTCCGATGAGGTAGGAGAGCAGCGATACCTGTTTGGAGGAAAATTTGCGCGCCAGTTTGGGATAGAGGAAATATCCGGACGGATGATCATCTTTGCTGCTGCGGAACACGAACCGCTTGAGGAACTGAAAGACATCGGTGATTCCTCCGCCGAATGTACTCAGATAGCGTTCGACGCCGGACGCAGACAGAAAAAAATAGCGTGCGGCCTCCCCGGCTACTTCGCTGTTTACAACGGTAAAAACAAGCTTGCCGTCACTGTTTCCCGATATCATCAGTCTTACAGAGGTGGTCAGCGGTACGCCCCCCTTGAAATGCGCACGTACCCTGTTTCCGGCAAGATCAATAACGGCGCTCTTGTCGTCAAGACGGTCGAGTATCCTGACGTTCACTACGTCACCCTGTTTGAGGGTACGGAGTGTGCTGTTTCGGGCAAGCACGCCGTCCAGTTTAATATGATTCTGTATCTGCATAGAGCGACCGTACCGGTTCATATGTCCGGCGGTGTTCCGGACACGGGCCGTACTTTCTGATTGCATCGCGGTGAAACGCGGTGCCGTACCCCATGTTGTGCTCAAAACCAAAATGGGGATACCTGCGGGAAAATGAGACCATGTACCGGTCACGGTTAACCTTCGCCACGATAGAGGCGGCAGCGATCGATAGCGACAGGGTGTCGCCGCCCACAATAGAACGGACGGGAAGGTCTGTTATAAAGCTGAAGTTTCCGTCGAGGAGAATACAGTCCGGAATGACACAAAGTTCGGCAGCGGCGCATTCGAGCGCATGAAGAGTCGCCTGGTTCACGTTGAGTGCATCAACCGCAGCCGGGTTTATAAAAACATGAGTATACGAAAGGGAGTATGCAGCAACGGTATCAAGTGCGGCCTCACGGCGCCGTGGCGAGAGCTTCTTTGAATCACGTATAGAAGAAAGCTCCGGTGGAGGGTTCAGGATTATATCTTCCGGAAAGACGACTGCCGCAACACACAACGGACCAGCCAGCGCACCGCGACCGGCCTCGTCGACACCTGCTATGATACGGCTGCCGGCTTCCCGGCAGCGTCGTTCAATTTCAAATGATGGACAGGTGGCCGGGCCGTCCATACGTCACTTACTTTTTACTTATCCGGCGTTCGCGAAGTTTCGCAGACTTGCCGCGTCGCTCTCTCAGATAGTAGAGCTTGGAACGCCTGATCTTTGCCTTCCGTACGACTTCTATCTTGGCGATTCGCGGCGAATAAATCGGGAATATACGCTCCACGCCGACATCAAATGAGATCCGGCGGACCGTTATGGTCTTACCGACTCCCTTGTTGTTGGTTGCGATAACGGTGCCCTCATATACCTGAACACGTTCCCGGTTTCCCTCGATAATTTTATAATGGACGCGTACCGTATCGCCTATTTCACAGTTTACGTTCCGCTCTTCAGGAGCAAGCTCAACTCCAAGCTTTTCTACAAGATTCATGATACTATACCTTACCCTTTGAGATCTCTTCCTTGTTTTGTCTTACGTATTAAATCCGGACGGACGACGGCTGTCCTTTCGACACGCTTTTCATGCCGCCATCTGGCAATTTCTGCATGGTTACCGCTTAAAAGGACCGGCGGAACGGTCATTCCCCTGAATGATTCAGGACGGGTATAGTGGGGATATTCAAGCAGCCCGTCTTCAAAGCTCTCCTCGGTCAGCGACTGTGGGTTTGACATAAATCCCGGACAGTAGCGAATCACTGCATCAACAAAAACCAGCGCAGCAAACTCGCCTCCTGAGAGAACATAGTCCCCGATGGAAAGCTCTACATCCACAAACGACTCAATAAAACGCTGATCGACGCCTTCATAATGGCCACACACGACGGTAACGGCTTCCATGGAAGCCGCTTCCTTTACAAACGGCTGTTCGAGTCGCCTTCCCGACGGCGTTGTAAGGATAACCGTACCCGGCGTTTCTATCGACTCAAGCGCCCGGACAAGCGGCTCAACCTTCATGACCATTCCGCTCCCGCCGCCGTATGGATAATCATCGCAGCGGCGGAACCTGTCGTCGGAAAAATCCCGTATATCCACTATGTTAAAATCAATGACGCCTTTCTCAAAAAACTTTCCGACCAGACCGCAGGACAGCGGGCTGACGAAAAAGTCCGGAAACAGGGTCAGTATGTTTATGACATTCACCGGTCAATCAGTCCTTCAACCGGATATATAACGACCATCCGTTCAGAAAGCTTCGATGTATCGACCATCTCGGATACAAACGGTATCTGATACTCGGAAACACCGTCGGATACCGCAAGAATTGTACCGCCACCGCCCTCAAACAGGCCTGTCACGGTCCCAAACGTTGCCCCGTCGTAATAGACGGTGCAGCCGAGTAGATCGTAATACAGGTATTCATCGTCGGCAAGGTGCTCGGCAAACTCACGGGCGACTGTACCCGGAATCAGAATGTCGCACCCGTTCAGCCGCTGCGCCTCCTCCCGGCTGGTGATTCCGTCAAGAAAGAGTACAGCCTTGTTTTTCTCACGCGGTGAAAAATTACGTACGGAAAATTCCTTCTTAAAGCCGCGTATGTCCAGAATCACGGTTCTTCCCTCAGAAAACCGCTCGGGAAAATCGGTTGCGCAGTGTATCCTGAGTCCGCCGTCCAGGCCGATCACTCCGGTAACCGTTCCAACCTGGAGATAATCTTCGTTCAATCGAGTATTTCCAGCACAATACGTTTTCCGGACCGTGTTGCGGTCGCACTCAGGACGGTCCTGATTGCCCGCGCGATACGTCCGTGCTTCCCGATAACCTTACCGATATCTTCCTTTGCCACACTGAGTTCGAGTATGGTTGATTTTTCACCTTCAATCTGACGGATCTCTACCCCGTCGGGACGGTCAACCAGCGACTTAACCAGGTATTCAACAAGTCCTATATAGTCCATGAATCGCTCCCGGTCAATTGGACGGCGTCTTGAACTTGCTCCAGATTCCCTGCTTCTTGAAAATGTTTAAAACAGTCAGACTGGGCTGTGCGCCTTTCTTCAGCCAGTTCAGCACTTTATCTTCGTCAAGGTTGACCTGGCCGCCGTTCATTACCGGCTGGTAATGTCCGAGTATCTCCAGGCATTCACCGTCACGGCGCTTCTTGTGATCTATAGCGACAACACGGTAAAATGGCTTCTTCTTAGCGCCGAAACGCTGAAGTCGTAGTTTAACCACAGATAATTCCTCCGAATATAGTTGAAGGACGATTATCAAACCGCCTCTTTATTTGTCAAGGACACTTCGGCACACCTGTTCATTTTTACGGCGTTCAAGTACCTTCTTCGTTCCTAATCCGCATCGATACGAAGCACTTTTTCCCTTTTCTTGTTGCGGAGTATCTCTATATGGGCGGCACCGGTGCGGTAAAAAACAAATGAGATTTTTTCTCCGGGCTCCAGGACGCTGGAAAAACGTATACGGCGCTGCATATCATCGTCAATCCATGCTTCGTACTGCGCGGCACCGTCATCGCTGCCTCCCGGGGCCACAAGGCTGACCTTCTCATAGGATCGGTAATAGGTGATATCACGTTCGAAAAAGGCGACCTTCAGCGAAACGGTATCGCCCTTCGATAACGCGCTGCCGGCGGCCGGCGTCTGTTCCAGGATGAGGCCCGACTCTGCAAGCGTGTCCGTCGGCTCAATTATTTCTTCTATATTAACGCCATATGAGAGCAGAAGGTCAAAAACGAGGTCAATGTGCTGTCCGGAAACATCTGGCATCTTCATCTCCGGCTTTATGGAACCCATGGATACCAGCATGTTTACGCGCGAATCCGGACTGACCCGGTCTCCCGGACGGGGGCTCTGCGCAATGACGATATTCTCAGAATGCTTTTCAGACGGTATATACGTTATGACGCCCGTGTCGAGACTAACGTTTCTTTCGCCGATGTTCAGTGTACCAAGTTTGTTCCTGGCAATAACAAGCTCTTCTCCCACGAGCGACGGTACCTCAACCTTCTGCACGTTTCTGCTGATAACAAGTTTCACTATACTTTCACGAGACACGATCTTTCCGGGTTCCGGATACTGCCTGAGAACCAATCCGGAATCGATATCGGCGGCATCACGGAATGTCAGTTCTGGACGGAGTTCATTTTGTTCCAGCATATTATAGACCTGCGTAAACAGCTTTCCTGTAACGTCAGGCATACGCACCGTACCTGCAGGCTGGGTCAGGGTAACCAGCATAAACGTCGAAACAAACAGAAAGAGTGTCACGTAAACGAACATGAGCACAAAAATCCGCCTGTTTCGCATAAAAAAGCCCTGTCTTTTATCTGAATGAGCCATAAATCCTCGTATGTTATGCATGTAGTGTCTGAGTATATCAGTCAGCGCTCTTTACAGCGTCAAGTATTAATTGGATTGGCACTGACGGGCAAAAATATTACTTTACAGCACCGTTTTTTATTTCATACAATCCGAGTATAGACCTGTATCACGGCTGGACTTCGCATGGATGTTAAGGAAATACTAAAGAAAATATCGATTTTCTCGCACATGACCGAAGAGGAACTGGAAGAGGTCATTCCCCTCGCCAGACCACTTCATTTTGAAGCAGGGGCCGTAATCATACGGGAAGGGGCCGAAGGAAGCTCCATGTACATTCTCGTAGAAGGCAGGGTAAAAATTACCAAGACCGAAAACGGCAACAGCGAAGTCAACATAGCAACACTTGAAACGGGTTCATATTTCGGCGAACTCTCCCTGCTGGACGACATGCCGCGCTCGGCAAACGTGATCGCGATTGAAGACTGCAAGATGCTTCATCTGAGAAAGAAGGATTTTGACGAGCTGATACAGAACAACCTGAGCATTTCAAACAAGTTCTACAAGAATTGCCTTACAGAGACGTTCTCGCGCTTTAGAAAACAAACAAGCAACTTCACCTTTTCACAGCATGTTCTCAAGGAGACCTCCCAAACCCTTCAGGAGATAAACCGCGATCTTTCACTTGCGAAAAAGATACAGAGCTGTTTTATAGACTCTGTCACACTGAATTCCCAGACGGTACCCTCGATCCAGCACTCATATATCTACCAGCCATGCCAGGAAATCGGCGGCGACTTTCTTAATCTCGTGCCCCACGGCGACAATATTGCTGTTGCGATTGCCGACGTCGTCGGCCACGGTATAACCGCGGCGATGGCCACCGGTGTCATCAAGAGTGCGCTCTCGATCTTCTCGGCTGAATCTGCCAACAACCCCGGAGAGATGATGAACAGACTGAACAGGCACTACATAAATATAATGTCAAAGTTCTATGCAACCTGCTATTACGCATATGTGGATACCAGCAGCAAGATGATCAGATTTGCAAAAGGCGGACATCATCACCCGCTTTTCTGGAAGGAAAGTAAGGGTGAGTTTCTGGATATCGAGACCAGAGGAATCGGACTGGGCATTATGCACAATGCGGAATATGAAACAACAGAGTACCAGCTGGATCCGGGCGACCGCATCCTGTTCTACACCGACGGCATCCTCGAGCAGCACAACAGCGAAGGAGACATGTTCTCGCTTGATCGCCTGCGTTCACTGCTGCGAAACACGATTCTTGAGGACATACCAAACAAATTGGGATACATAAAAGGCAACTTCGATTCATTCTGCTCCGATTGCACGATCGAGGACGACATTACCCTTCTTCTCCTCGAGATTCAAGAAGCAAAAACCTTGACAAATGCTCATTCCGGAATATAGTACTGTCGATAGTATCCATTTCCCATATAAATCGCGAGTGATATTATGGCCATACAACTTATTAACGTCGGCGTAGCGCAGCTCAAGATCGCTTCCGAACCAACGATCCTCCGTACGATTCTGGGAAGCTGCGTCGGCATCTGTATTTACGACAGAAACAAGAAAACCGGCGGCCTGGCGCATATCCTTCTACCCAAGCAGACAAATCCGCACACCCCCGAAAAATTTGCAGAATCAGCCGTGCCGATGCTCATCGATATGCTGCTCCGTCAGGGATGCAAACGGGAGTTTATGTCGGCCAAGATTGTCGGCGGTGCGTCCATGTTTAAATTTTCATCGCAGAGTCCCCTCGGACAGATCGGCGACCATAATGTCGAAGCCGTCAAAAAAGCGCTTGAAGAAAGGAAGATCAACATTCTTGAAGAGGACACCGGCGGTTCCGTCGGACGGGTTATAGATTTTTTTCTGGAAGACGGAAGACTGAAGATCAAGTCCGGCGGCAAAGAGAAATATTTTTATAAGGTGTAAACGTTGACTCAAGCAGCGGAGATTTATCATGCATGAGCATATAAGACAAAGAATTGAAAGCATCGTCAACAACCTCGATGCTCTTCCCTCGCTTCCTGATGTGGTAACGCGGATCATTAACATGGTTAATGATCCCGATGTCGATTTTAAAAAGGTAGCCGAAGAGATTTCAAAGGACCAGGCGATAACCACAAATATTCTGAAAATCGCAAACTCCGCGTATTTCAGCAAGGGCAAGGAAATAACTTCCGTTGACAAGGCTCTGGTGACCCTTGGAATGAAGGAAGTCAAGGATATCGTTGTTGTTGCCGCCACCAAAGACGTGCTGAACAAGCCTATCGCCGGATACGACCTGGCCAAGGGAGAGCTGTGGAAACACAACCTCGCGGTCGCAATGCTTGCAAAGAAGATAGCCCTGGACAAGAAGAAGCGGGCACTGTCGGATGTGGTTTTTACCGGCGGCATCATTCATGATGTTGGCAAGACGGTACTCGCACTGTATGTTGCCAGCACATTTCAGGAGATTCTGACCACAACAATAGAAAAACAGATAACGTTTTCCCAGGCGGAACACGAGATAATGGGTTTTAACCACCAGGAAATAGGCGAACGGATTCTTACCAAGTGGGAGTTTCCCGAAATCCTGCAGCATATCGTACGGTATCACCATGACGCAGACGAAGCTCCCGAATCGGCGATGGAGGCTGTAAGCATTGTTCATGTTGCAAACACTATATGTCAGATGGCGGGTATCGTCATCGGCGGAGACGGCCTCTACTATGAACTCTCCGGAAAGGCTGTGGAAACGGCGGGCCTTTCGGACAGAGAGCTTCAGCACTACTATGAGAAAACACCCGAACTGATGAAACAGGCCAGACAGATACTGTAGCGGAGGCCGCTACGGTACTTTACGGTAGCGGATCACCTCTATATCCTCGATCGTCACAAAACCTTCCTGAACATGATTGTCGAGAAA
>CAZAHA010000002.1:33360-38886 GCA_964484915.1 uncultured Leptospirales bacterium | reverse complement strand
TGCAGGCGGTGTCAGAGGTGAGATTTCCGTAATTGGCAGCTACCTTTCATGTTCATATGGCAACAAGTTGTCTTTTGAGAGCTATTGTATGATAGTTATCCACCCCAGGCGGATATCCGGCGTGACAGTTATCCACTTTTTCCCTGGTGTACCGATGAAAAGAGGTGGATTGAAGAACGAGTATGCGTACAATGCCCCCGTACATCCGCAAAATGAAACGTAAAGTGGAGACATGAAATAATGCTGGACCTCGTTTTTCTGCTGCTTGGCTTTATACCGCTGATTCTGGGGGCCAATTTGCTTGTTGACAACGCATCATCCCTCGCGAAGCGGCTGGGTATACCGGACATCGTCATCGGACTAACGATTATCGCGTTTGGGACGTCCGCTCCCGAACTGGTCGTTAATGTCTTTTCATCGGTCAGCGGCTCATCCGCAATAACGTTCGGCAATGTCGTCGGTAGCAATATCATCAATATTCTCCTTATTCTGGGCGTCTCATCCGTGCTCTCTCCGATTCGTATACAGACAAATACGGTGTGGAACGAGATACCGCTGTGCCTTCTTGCTGCGTTTGTGCTTGTCACGCTTGCTGCGGATTCATTTCTGGACGGCATGCCGAAGTCTGCCGTAACCAGGGTTGACGGTATTGTGCTTCTGCTCTTCTTTGCGGTTTTCATGGCCTATAACATCCAGATGATGAAAACGAGCACACTGGAAGATACAGTGGAGGTGGTGCACCGTCCGATTGCGCTTACCGTCCTTTTGATTCTGACGGGTCTGCTCCTGTTGAGCGGTGGCGGAAGGATGATCGTGACCTTCGCGGTGAAATGTGCGCAGTACGCGGGCATATCCGAGCGGGTCATCGGGCTCACGGTGGTATCGCTCGGTACATCGCTGCCGGAGCTTGCAACCTCGGCAGTTGCCGCGTTTAAAAAGAATGCCGATATAGCGGTGGGGAATATCGTCGGCTCAAACATATTTAATACGTTCTTTATTCTTGGTATTTCTGCGGTCATTGCGCCGGTGACCGTGCCGGACGGAGCGTTTCTGGATCTTGGCGTCAACATGATCGCATCGCTACTTCTCTTCGTGTTTGTCTTTACCGGTACGGGAAGGCAGCTTGAGCGGTGGGAAGGGACGGTCTTTCTTGTTCTGTACGGTGTATTTACGCTGCAGCTTGTTTTTTAAATGGAGGCAAGCCGGTTCCTGTTATTGTACAAACCGGCATTGCTGCTGAATTATATGTATGTTACCACTACGGTTTTCCGGGTATGATAATTGCTATTGTGAAGGTTTATAATGAAAAGAATTCTTGATTACTTTGCCGGACGATATCTTGTCAGCAACCTGATTCTCTTTGGGGTTATGGCGAGTGCTCTCCTACTGTGGGGACGGATCGGAAAAGAGGAGATGCCTGAGTTTTCAAGCGACAACTTGAACATCCGGATTATCTATCCGGGGGCATCAGCCGAAAATGTCGAGCTTTTCGTGACGCGGCCGGTTGAGGAAAACCTGAAGACCGTGACCGGATATGATGAGATCGAATCGAGTTCTTCGTTCGGCCAGTCAGCCATTCAGGTAACCTTCGATCGGGACATGGAGGACCTCGACAAGCTCATACAGGACATCAAAGATGCGGTCGAACGGACGCGCCTTCCTGACGAGATTTTGGACCCGACATACCACCACTTTTCGAGCGCCAGGAAAGCAATCATCGATGTGACGTTTTTCTATACAGGATCCGAACTCATGGACGATGAAGCCCGATCGGTCCTCCAGGAGTACGTCCTCGCCTTTGAGAGCCAGATAATTTCACAGCCGGAGATAAGCGCCGTCCAGCGGAAAGGATACCTCATTCCGGAACTGCAGATACACATCAGCCCGGAAAAACTGATAGAATATCACATCTCGCTGAGCGAGATCAGAAACCAGATTCTCAGGAACAATGTCCGGACCCCCGCGGGAGTACTGGAAGACGAGTATGAGTCGAAGATCACCATCCTCTCGGAGCTGGATACGGTTGAGTCTCTTGAGGAGACCATCATCCGCGGCGGATTTGAGGGGCAGGAGATAAGGCTCCGCGACATAGCGTCCGTGTCCAAAGGATTTGAGAAGAGTACAACGATACATAAATCGCAGGGGCATGAGGCGATTGTACTCCATATCCAGAAGAATGCCGATACGGACATACTGTCGGCCCAGCGCGCAGTCATGCAGTTTATCCGGAAGTTTCAGGCGGAAAATCCGGACACGCCGGTGGGGATCGCCACCCTTGACGACGAATCGTATGACGTCCGAAACCGGCTGTCGCTCATCGGGACGAACGGCCTTGCGGGATTCATCCTCATTATCATTATTCTTTTTCTGTTTCTCGATTTTCGATCGGGCTTCTGGGTGGCGCTGGGGATACCGTTTACGCTGGCCTTCGCTCTCATACTGTCGTACATGTTCGGTTACACCGTCAACAACATGACGCTTGCCGCAGTCATCATCGTGCTCGGTATCGTGGTGGACGACGCCATCATCGTGGCGGAGAATGTCGCACGGCTGAAGCGGGAGGGGGTTCCGCCGCGGCAGGCGGCGGTCGACGGAACAATTGCCGTCATCCGTCCGATCATCGCAAGCATTTTGACCACATGTGCTGCTTTTTTGCCGCTGTACTTCTACTCGGGATGGTTCGGTCAGCTCGTCGTCATTATCCCGACCATCATCTTCTTTATGCTCTTTGGAAGCTTTCTGGAATCCTCTTTTATTTTACCTGCACACCTCTCGCACAAACCGGCTACGTGGGGGTGGCTCCGGCACCTGGAGCATAGTCCCTTTACCCATGCGCGGGACCGTCTCATGCATCGATTCGAGGAGTGGTACAGGGATTCCATCCAGATACTTTTTCGCTTCCGCCTTGTCATCATATTCGGCTTTATCCTGCTGCTTGCTGGTGCATCCGCCCTTTTCGTTATGAAGATGAGCTTTGTCATGTTTCCGCGGGAGGAGAGTCGGGAGATAGCCGTCCAGGTGAAGGGAGGCGATGATCTTAACCGGATAGAAATGGCGCGGTTAACGGGAAAACTGGAACGGATGTTTCTGGAGGATCCGCACGGTGTCGTACTGGCGCACATTACCAGGATCGGGCAGAGCAGACACGGTGGAGAGGCCCTGGAAAACGAGGCGTTTCTCCGTGTGGAGCTTCTGCCTCCGTCGGAACGGGATGTATCACTCAACAGACTCTTCAGGGAGTGGGTTCCGAAGGCCGAGGCTATCGAAGGCTTTACCGAGGTTCGGTTCATGCGGTCGCGCTGGGGTTCCGACAGCGGATCGCCCATCGAAATCGAAATACGCGAGAACGATGACGAGGCGCGAACTGAGGTCGTTAACCGCCTTGCACGGGGAATGGAGGACCATCCGGACCTCGTCAACATCGAGATCGAGGAGCCTGTTATCAGAAACGAGTACCGTCTTCAGCTGAAGCGAAGTGAGCTCTCGCGGCTGGGGGTGAATCCGTCCCAGCTTGGATCGGCGGTCCGTGTGTTTGTGGAGGGTGACATCCTGTATACGCTGTTCCGCGGCAACGAGGAGGTCGACGTCAGACTGACGAGCGATATAGAGAACAAACGGGAGCTGGAAAATGTCCTCGATCTCAAGATCGAGAATCAGGGAGCATACCTGATTCCGCTGCGGTCGCTGGTTGACGTGATACAGGACAAGAAACCGTCCAGTATCGAGCGGACAAACTTCAAGCGGACGTCGAAGATCTTTGCCGGTATTAAACCGGAGAGCGGACGGACACCGCTTGAGATCGCGGACGAACTGGAGGATACGCTCTTTCCCCGGGTGACGAAAGGACATCCAAACACCGTTCTGCAGTTCCGCGGAGAGATAGAAGACTCGCGCGAGTCTGGTAAGGACTTCATCTTCTCGATTTATCTCGTACTCATCATTATTTATGTGCTGCTTGTCATACTCTTCAATTCGCTCAAGACGCCGCTTCTCATCGCGTCGGTGATTCCGTTTGGTGTGGTCGGCGTTATTTTTTCCTTTATCGCTCACGGCATGAGCCAATACGGTTTCTTTGCCGTCATTGGAACGCTCGGAATGATCGGTGTTGTCGTAAACAACGCCATACTCATGATTTCACGATTGGAGAACGCACCCCTCCTTGAGGACAATACCCGCAGCGGTATCTTCTCTTTTACCGCGTCGATATCATCGACACGCCTCCGGCCGGTTCTCCTGACGACAATGACGACGGTTGCCGGCCTTCTGCCGACCGCGTACGGGTGGGGCGGGTACGACTCGATGCTGGCGGAGATGATGCTTGCTTTGTGCTGGGGACTGATCTTCTCCACTTTGGTAACGCTTATCCTGATCCCGTGTCTGTATACGTACTACCGAGAGTTTCAGACACGTATACGCACGGATACAGCAAAATGACTGATGAGATGTACAGGATGGCAAACGCACTGGAGAACACACCCGGTTTTCTGGAAAGGCTTCTGTCGGAATCTCCTGTGGAGCTTGTAACAAGAAGGAGGCGTCCGGGAGGATGGACCATCCATGAGCATACGGTCCATGTCTGCGTCGGCGAGAAGTATGCCTTTCATCCCCGCTATCAGGCATTTCTGACCGAGACGTATCCGGTTTTCGATCCCGTCTCCGGAGATGATTTTCCGGACGGCTTCTATGCATCGCTGAACCTTGCGGAAGCGGTTTCCGAGTTTCGCCAGCTGCGAAGCAGGACACTCGAGCTGATACGCGGCAGCGATGACGGCATATGGTCGAAGAAGGCGCATCATCCTGAATACACGATATATACGCCGTTCATTATGGTGCGCCACCTTTTATTGCATGATTACTGGCATATGTATGCGATAGAGGAACTCATCCTTACGCGTGATGCCGTTCTGTAGATATCGAGGAGCGTATATGACTGCGAGCGTCCTTCTGGCACATCCGTATGAGAAAAGCTTTAACCATGCAATCTATTCTGTTCTCTGTTCGGTCCTGGCTGATGAGAATGTAGCGGTACACGGTCATGATCTGTATGCTGAAGGATTTAATCCCGTCCTTACCAGGAAAGAGCTCGGTACCGATACGTCGGACGATCCGCTGGTAAACCGCTATACGGATGAGCTTCTGGAATCGGAGCTGCTCTTTTTCGTGCATCCAAACTGGTGGGGACAGCCTCCTGCACTTTTAAAAGGATATATTGACCGTGTCGTTCGTCCGCCCTATGCCTATGATTTTCCGCCGGATGACTCAGGCGGCGGCCTTCCGGTTGAGAAGCTGTGCGGAAAATACGGTATTGTCTATAACACGTCCAACACGGACGAGGAGCGTGAGAACACCTGTTTCGGCGATCCGCTGGAGAATATATGGAAGGAATGCGTCTTCGGCTTCTGCGGTATCCGAAAGTACCACCGGCGGATGTTCAGGATCGTTGCCGACAGCAGCATGGCCCAGCGCAGACACTGGCTGAAAACAGTGGAGGATGATGTACGGAGTATCGTACATGGACGGGAGCCG
>CAZAHA010000002.1:28892-33260 GCA_964484915.1 uncultured Leptospirales bacterium | reverse complement strand
GATGTATGCGGTGAATTTGCGGAGACTGAAACCAGGCACGGTCAGCTCCCTTACTTCAAGCTGCAGCGTATTCGTCTCATGGATCGCATCCGCCATCTGCGGTGTAACGTACAGGCCTGCCTTGGCGACAACGCTTTTGCGTTCCATTGCCCGTTTGCATGAGCCGGTGAGACGGAGAGTGAGTTCTCGTGTTACGAGCGCGGCCGCAGCCCCTACCGCCAGAAGGAGAAGCAGCGCCATCATATGGGGGAAGCGTATGGTACCCGCACCGCGGAACAGAAACAGATATGCTGCCGCATAGAGCGCCGATGCGGGAACACCCTTCAGGATGCACACACTGGATCGAGCGTCAGTGCTGCCAGGAGAATGATGATTAATTGTATGGTTAACCGTTTCTATATGATTTTCTGATACTATACCTTGAACTTGTTTACGATTTCAGCCAGTACTTCCGCCTGCGATGCGAGCTCTTCCGAACCTGCGGCGAGTTCCTCGGAGCCGGATGACACCTGCTGGGTGATGTTGTTAATTTCGTTTATTACATGGATGATCTCGTTACTGGAGATGCTCTGCTCCTCCATCATAATCGAGATTTCCTCTGACATTGAGTTCACCTCGACGACCTCTCCCGAGACGGTGTTGCTTTTATCCTGAAGATCCTGTGCAAGATGTGCGATCTGTTCCATAAGGTCTGTCGTCTTTTTGACGTTATTAATAATAAGTTTGAGGCTGCCGGATGTCTTTTCTACAAGCTCGGAACCTGTCTTTACCTTCTTGTCAGTTTCCAGGATGACATCGTTGATCTGTTTGGAGCTCTGTGCAGTCTGTTCCGCCAGTTTCGCAATCTCCTCCGCAACAACGGCAAATCCCCGTCCCCCTTCTCCGGCACGTGCTGCTTCGATTGAGGCGTTAAGCGAGAGGAGGTTGATCTGCTCCGTGATGTCGGTGATTATGGTGAGGATATCGAGTATTTTCTTTGAACTCTCGGAGATGTCATTCATGCTGCCGACGGTCTCGGTTAAAACCTTGCCGCCTTCATTGGCATACTCCTGCGTTTCCTCAGCCATGGTGTTGGCGTTTTGAGCATGGTTATCGATATTCGTTACGGCGCCCGCAAGATATGACATCGACTCGTGAGTATGGTTGGCTTTTATAGCCTGGTTCTTCGCATTGGTTGAAACCGAATCTATCGTGGCCTTGATCTCCTCCATCGCGGATGAAGTCTCTTCAATTGACGCCGCCTGGTTCTGTGCGATATCTGAAAGGCTCTGGCTTGCGGCGGTCATCTCCTCCGAGGATGCTGAAACGATGCGTGCCGAATCGCCGACCCTGATCATCATCTGACGGAGCTGTTCCATGAAGCCGTTAAAGAGTGTCGCGACTTTACCGACTTCGTCGTCCGAGAGAATGTTGATTTTTCTGGTGAGGTCTCCCGCACCCTGATTGATTTCCTCAAGCGATTTACCGATCTGGTCAAGCGGAGAGAGTGTCCGCTTGACGATAATCTGACTCAGTATGATTGATATTATAATTACTGCACAGGCGATGAGACCGATTTTTACAAGCAGCCACAGACGGTCTCTCAGGAAAGGACGGAGATCATATGTCAGCTTGAACGCACCGTGAATTTCTCCGGCGCTCCACCCTTCCATCCGAACACCGGTAGGATCTGTTCCGTCTGTCCTGCCCCAGTATTCATCCGAGAGGGAGGGGTCTCCATGGCACCACAGGCATTCCTCCGTGAGGACGATACTGCGGTAGTATTCGATGACCTTCTTCGACATGTTGACACGGTAATACTCTTCCTTGTGATCTTCCTTGAGAAGCGACAGGACCCTGAGTTCTTCATCAGACGGTTCGTTTTGCGGATTGCGGGGATCAACCTTGGGAACGCGGAACTTGTAGCCGAGTTCGTCCGATTTCTTCGCCATGGTCTTTATCGCAGAGATGATCGGAATCGTATAGAGGAACTTGCCTTCGATGTCCTCCTTTAATCTGTCGCTGTCGTATATGTTGCGGTCCCATTTGTCTGCCGTATACTCGCGGACGGCCTCGCCCATGACGGTAATTGATCGCGCCTTGTCTATGATTTCGGTGAAAATGAACCCGGAAAAGTTTACTGAAGCGAAAACGGTCGTAATGGTTATACCGGCAAGCAGTACAACGCTGATTCCAAGGAGTACTTTCTGTTTAATGGTGAGTCCGCCTGCGCGTTTCATGTATGGGTGTCCCGCCTGTCGATTTGATGGAATTGACTATACTCATATACGGAATCGAGTCAAGCGGGTTTTCACGGATGAAATATATGAAAAAAACCAGAAAAAGAGTTGCAAACATACCTACCGGTAGGTATGTTTGTTATATGGATACGAAAAGAAAAATCATTTCGACAGCTCTGCACAGCTTTATACGGCAAGGATATGACAAGACGAGTCTCAATTCCATAGCCGCTGAACTTGGTATCACCAAAGGAGCGGTTTATCATCATTTTACGAATAAAAAAGCCCTGTTTGACGAGGCGCTTACCCAGGTGTTTCGAGATCTTGAAGTATGGTTTTATCAAGGTGTCATGAATACGCCAGATTTCAGGACAATGCTCAGGAATTATATCAATTTTACCTCATACTTTCAGACATCATCGCTCTTTGAGAAGCAAGATCTTGATGCGAATCTGTATAAGTTGATGTTTGACGCTGCAGATTCTGTTGACGGGTTCAGGACGAAGATATCGCAGAGCTACAAGAGCTATATTGATATTGTCAGGACGAAGGCTTTGGAGGCGCAAAAAAACGGAGAAATACGAAGTGATATCGACTGTGAAATTCTTGCGATCAGTCTGACGACGATGGTTGAGGGTATGCTGCTGTTCAATTCCTTTTCGCCGCAGCTGAAACTCGATGATCGGGTTGACGAAGTTTTTTCATTGATATGGAAGATGATTGGTACGGCATAAATTTTTTACAAACGTACATACCAACCGGTAGGTATGTTGGAGGAAACATGAGAAAATGGGTACTTGAAGGGCTTGTCGAGATTGCGACACGGCGGCGGAAACTCGTCCTGATTTCGTCCATCATTATAACCGTCCTCTCGCTTGTTTTATCCTTTCGCCTTTCCATCGATCCCCGCTGGTCAGCACTGTTGCCGGAGGACATGGCGGTGGTTAGAGAGTTTATGCGTATCGATGAGCATTATCTGCAGCCGTCAAACATGATCATTGCCGTATCAGGCGATGATCCTCTTGTAATACAGGAAATCTGTGACAGGGCTTCGGCAATTATTTCCGACCGGATGCTTGTGAAACCGGGCATGAATAATCATGAAATACTCGAGAGTGGACGTCTGGTCAAACATGTATATAACAGACAGCCGGTGGAGTGGATGACAAAGCACATGCTGGCACTCGTCAAGCCTGAGGATGCGAAACGGCTCCGGGATTTGTACAACGATCCGTCTCTTCTGGGGTTTTTAACACATCTGAATGACGATTTCGAGCGTGAATACGGGGATTCGGCATCCGTCGAGGATGATGAACGGAATATTGTCCGGTCGCTGGATGCGTTGGAGCGTTTCTCGCATCTATTGCGAAAGGCTGCTCATGAAAGAGTGACAGATGATGAAATATCCCGTACAGTCCGGGACATTACCGTAGGTAATCCCTATGTGATGTCACTTGACAACAGCATGTCCCTCGTATTGGTCGCTCCGGCGGTTTCTACGGATAACATCGAGGGATTGATCGCAATGGACAGGGCTATCGAACAACATCTCAAACCGCTTGAGTCGGCGTATCCCGAATATGCAATAGAACGTACCGGAATCGTTCCCATAAGCCGTGATGAAATGGAATCTGTCGGGCCGTATACGATAGCCATCAGTATCGGCGCCCTTGTCGCGATTTTCTTACTGCTTATGTATAACTTCCGCAGTGCCGTGACGCCGATTCTGGCGCTTGTACCTGTCGTGACGGGAATCGTCTGGTCAATGGGCTTTATCGCACTAACGCTTGGAGTCCTGAATCTTATCACCGTCATGATTATGGTGGTGCTTCTGGGACTGGGGATCGACTTCACCATTCATCTTGCCTCCCGGTTTTATGGCGAGATCGCGTCCGGGAGTTCGGTTGAATCCGCCGTTTCCAACATGATTGAAGGAACCGGTAAGGGGGTCGTAACCGGGGCGCTCACCACAGCCACCGCGTTTCTGGTACTTCTGGTCGCCGATGTCAAGGCCGTCAGCGAGTTTGGTTTCTGTGCAGGTTTCGGTATCATTTTTACGCTCCTTGCTTCAATCTGGATTCTGCCGTCGCTCCTTGCATGGAGAGAGTCCGGAAGGAGAGGGAATAACCGCGTAACGCAACCGATCCGC
>CAZAHA010000002.1:0-28882 GCA_964484915.1 uncultured Leptospirales bacterium | reverse complement strand
GGGCCATTAATTGGAAAGATGGCCCGGGTCGCGGCGGGGAATGGATATGCAGTAATCTCCATATTTTGAGTTATAGTACGGCTTGGTATATGTGCCGGCAGCAGCGTCCAATGGGAGTATAATTTCATGAAACTTGAGCCGAAAGGGCTCCGTTCTGTAGAACTGCAGGATGAGATTGTGGAAAAGTATCGACTCTCGATGACGACATCCATGGTAACGGTTGGTTCCGTTGAGAAGTCACGGGCTGTCCGTGAAAAGCTGGAGGATCATAATGTTGTTGGCGAAGTCGTCGATATTTCGCAGTATATCAGCAGGGCGGATTATATGGATGCGTTACCGTACGTAGAGGATCTTCGAAGCAGCCTTGCTGAGTACACGGGTGTCCACGACTACCGTGATGAGGAATTCCGGACACGACTTGCAGATGAGACAGACAGGATCTGGGCGAACATCGTTGTGATGCAGGACCTTTCCTTTACAGCGGGACTGTACCGGATGCTCGAGAGAACGGAGTATCTTGTGAATAAACGGGATACCCGCGATGAGAGTCTGCTGCGAATGGTTGCGGATATGTATCTGGAGGACGATGTGGATCCGGTTATGCTGAATGATTTTTCGGCACGGTTTTCACATCAGCTCCATGACCAGTTGACGGTTATGGCTTCGGTCGAAAGACCGGTAACGGAAGAGATGATGCCCGAAAAAACACGGAACCGTTTTGTAAGCCACAGTGATGACGGATACCTTGTGACAATACTTCCCACGAAAAACCTCTATGAAAAAGAGGAACTTGAAAACTTTAAGGATGCAGTCACACAGATAAATCCTCGTGTTACCGGCACTCCGCAGCTCATACTCAAAATGAACCAGGCAACGATACGGCAGGGGAGTGTGTCGATGCTGCTGGCGCTTGTTGTGATCTTCGCGCTCCTGTATGCCGATTTTAGAAAACCGTTTACCGCGTTCCTTACTACACTGCCGCTTGTCGTCTCGCTCGCGATGACACTCGGACTGATGTACCTTCTGGGCCATAAGCTTAATTATATCAACATGATCGGTCTTCCGGTGATCATCGGTATTGGTGTCGATGATGGGGTGCATTTTATTCATCGGTATCTTGAACGCGGTGAAAAGAATCTGGAAAGTGCGGCAAACGGCGTGGGTCGAGCGATGCTTTTAACATCATTAACGACCATGATCGGTTTTGGATCGCTTATGTTTTATCTGATGCAGGGTATGGCATCGCTTGGGTTCGTTCTCTTCTTTGGGGTAGGATTCTGCTTCATCGTGACAGTTATCCTGCTTCCGGCGATGGTGAAAACATGTGATCGGCTAATAAAAACGTAAGGAGATGATTATGAAAGGATATCTTGAAGTGGGAATTCTTTGTATCCTGACGAGTGTAGTTGTGATTCAGGCAGCGGATATAACATCATCAACGCTTCTTGAAAAGGCTGATGAAGCCGAAGGATATGAGAGCATGTATGCTGAATTGAATCAGACAATCACGACCTCGGGTGGAGACAAGCGGACGCTGACCATTCGGATGTGGGGTGTTAAAAATGGAGAGAAGCAGCTCTCGCTCTATCAGGCGCCTTCTGACATTAAGGGACAGAAAATTCTGATGACGGAAAGTGGCGACAGTATCTGGATGTTTAACGCCGAAACGAGGCGGACCCGGAAACTTGGCAGCCATATGAAGCGGAAGAAGGTAATGGGATCAGATTTTACCTATGAGGACCAGGCAGGCGGAAAGCTGACGGAAAAGTACACGGCGAAAATAACAGGATCGGAAGAGATTAACGGAACGGACTGCTATACCGCCGAGCTTACACCTACATCTGACGGACCAAGTTATGAGAAGGTCATCGCCTGGATCGGTAAGGAAGACTTTTTGTCGCGCCGTCTGGACTATTACCGGGAGGGTGAATCCAGTCCCCATAAGCGGATGCTGTTGTCAGACTTTTTTATGACTGACGGCAAGAAGACCGCCCGGAAACTGATTATGAAAAGTCTTGAGGATAGCAGTGAAACGGTAAATGAAATAACCAAGATATCCTTTGGGAAAGATATTCCGGATGGTGTCTTTGATCCGAGGAAACTTGATCAGTAAAGAGGTGGCTGAATGATACATCGATTCTTTTTCTGCTTACTGCTTCTTGCTGCTGTACCTTTGAACAGTCAGGACATCCCGCTTCCGGGTGAAAGTACTTTTTCCGGCGAAAGCAGCAGCGGTACAGCACCGGAAGTCTTTGGATATGTTGAAAACACATTGAATTCCGAACATCGCGTTCAGGACGATTCGGTTACATTCCTGAACAATACCAGGGCCCGTGTTACTATGGAAGGGAAGCCAAATAACAGTATGGATTATGCGATTTCTCTGACCGGCAATCTGTATTCAGGCAATACCGAGTTTACTCTGCTTGATTATTTTCCTGAAGACCAAAAAGCTGAAGCTTCCTATACCGATATATATACATACGCATACTCAAACGAGATTGTTATCCAGGAGGCCTTTGCCTCCCTTTATCTTGACAGTCTTATGGTTCGCGTTGGTCGACAGAAATACTATACCGGAACGGGGTATGCTTATAATCCTTCTGATCTGTTTAACTCGAAGAATCCGCTTGATCCGACATATGAGTTTGATGGCATCGACGCTCTATTGGTGTCATTCTCTATTATGGATAACTATTCACTCGATCTCCTGGCACGGGTTGGTGCCGAAGCTGATGAGTTTGATTATCACTGTTATGTTGGCGGATACATAGGTTCCTGGTCATATGGCCTACAGTATACATCTGTTTTCGTTGAACGTAGGGATTATTCGGCGATTAATGATGTAAATGTTGAAACTGCGATAATGTCTGGAAATCAGGCTATACTTGACCTGGATAACTATCGTAATTATACAAGATGGCATTATGTAGGAGCTGATTTTTCGGGTGAACTTGATCAGGTTCACATATATGGTGAAGGCGGGTATATCATTGTATCTCCGGATGAAAGGAGTGGATCACACAACTTAATGGATAACAATCATGAACGTATCCTTGTTGGAGTTGATTATACATTTACCTCACAATTATATATTGTAATGGAATATCTGCGTTATGGCATCGGTGATGAAAATGCTGATGATATATCCTTTATAGACAGGATGGAGTATTATTCTGGTGATAGACTATCTTTAGCTCGTAATACGCTTTTTACTGGTGTCTCATACCCAGTTACAGATCTCTCGGAACTTGGCGTTTATCATATTTCCGAAATTGATGTTCAAGGGTTTGTGATTAATCCACAGTATACGATCGACATAGTTCAGGATGTAACCTTACTTGTTAATATACAGATTCCATATGGATCGGAAAATGCACTCGGAAATACAGGAAGCGCTGGTTTTGTAAGGTTAAAGGTCAACTTTTGATACTAATGGATATTGATAATATTACGAGTATCCTTCATGCAGTGGTATGTTTATTTTTATGTTTTTGGCAGGTATCCCCCAGCAAAAAATAAGAATCCGATTATTATTGACTGTTATCGTAGATTTATAATATGCTGAAGGTGGATAACTATCACTTGAATCAAACTCGCGGTCTAAGAATTCATCAATCGCCATTGCAATTAATAGCGAAACAGAAATTCTGAAACATTTCTTAATATCAAAGAGACGATCATATTCTATGCTTGTCAAAGAAACATGCATAGTTATCCAGTCTGAGGCCGGTTTCTGATACTGAACGGCACATGAACGAAAAGTGTTGTTCATCAATAGACGCTGGGCCATCTTCCCAGCTAAGAAAATAATAAGATCGGAAATCCGTTGGCCATGTTTACCTGCGAAATATTTAAGCCTGCTATGCCTGTTCTGTCGCACATACACTGTTGTTCTTAAACAGAATTCATCCGCTTTGTTCATTACTGTACCTTCCCGTTTTTATCATGTAAAACTGATCGGGAAGTGGTTTTTATCACAAAAAATGTTACCTCGCCTCTGCTTTCGAATGTTTTCTGCAGTTTTATCTTTGTTCATATCCATCTTATCAAGTAATTGTTCAAACGTAGACGCATCATCAGCAAAGATATCAACTCCCAGTGAACAGCCAACTTCCATACAGAGGTAGCCGATGTCGACGACCTTTTCAACGGAGCTGCAAAACAGGGTCGTACATACCATCATAATGACTGAATTTGACAGAAGAATCGAATATTAGACAAATAACTCCGGGTCTATATATAAAACCATGATAATTGATCCCTTTTGTGATATATTCCTGATTAGAATACATGGAATAATACTATTTTATGGTCCCCGTCTGGGAGTGCGTGTAAAGTGAACAAAAAAACAAGTATGAACGCTTTTTTATCAAAGAACGATTGTATACGAAACAGGATACTGCTTCTGTCATTGGGAGTAGTCTTGTTATTTATCATCCTTCTGATAATCGTATACACTACGTACATTCGAACACGTATACTGGAGCATGCACAAAATGATCTGCATCAGGCGAATGAGTCGATACGGAATATTGTCTATGAATCAGCATCTTCATCTATCAAGAACCGTCTGAGAGGCGCCTTAAACCAGAATCTTCTTCTTCTAAAAGAGCGGTATCCCATTCATACCCGTTCGGAAGAGAATCGTGAAAAGGCGGCAAGGTTTCTCCTTACTAAAAAAATCGGTGAATCGGGGTATTATTATATCATAAACAGTAAGGGTATCGTACTGTATCATCCCCAGAAAGAGCTTGTTGGTCGGGACGTTACTAACTTCGACTTTATAAAACGACAAATCCAGGATAAAAACGGTTACCTGGAATACCGGTGGAAGAATCCACATGAAGTCATTGAGCGCGACAAGGTTTTGTATATGGACTACATACCGGAGTGGGACTGGATCGTCAGCGCAACTGCATATAAATCCGAGTTTCCAGACATCGTCACCGTCAGTGATTTCCGGGATTCCATAAAATCATACAGGTTCGGCAAGAGCGGCTATTCATTTGTCATGAACGGTGAGGGTCTTCTGCTGATACATCCCTATTATGAGGGTAAATATCTGTACGATATAACAGAGTCAGGCGGCTTCAATGTATATTCATTTATCTATTCAAAAAAGCGGGGGATGTACCGGTACAAATGGCAAAATCCAAATGAAAACATGTCGCGGGACAAAATAGTCCTTTTTGATTACATCGATGAGTTCGGCTGGTATGTGGCTTCCATAGCGTACATAGGCGAATACAACAGTCAGCTCATTGCGGTCCGAAACGTTATCCTTGCCATCATTGGCGTATATCTCATAACGATATTTATTTCAGTGTACATGCTTGAGAAAAGTGTCGGATGGCCGCTCCACAGGTTGGTGCATGTCATGGACACCGGAAACAGTAAACATGCGCCGCTCAACGTTTCCAGGGGCTGGCCGTGGGAAATACGCAGACTGTATCACGGATTCAGCCGGTTTACGGAGATGATCCAAACTAAAACAGACGAGCTGCTCGAAACAAACAGGCAGATACAGGTCCTTGCCCATTTTGCGGACGACAATCCTAATCCGGTATTCAGGCTGAGAAAGGATCTTGTACCGGTTTATGCAAATGCAAAGGGAAAGCAGCTGTTACAGAGGCTTGGAATATCGCTTGGTGAAAAAATGCCTGAGGAGTATCACCGGATGGTAGCGTCTGTAGCCGAGAGTGGGGTTGCGCGTGATATTACGCAGGACGGATACACATTCCTTATCACGCTATCATGGATAGAGGAGATCGGGGAGTACTATCTCTTCGCCCTCGATGTCTCTGACCTCCGGAAGTTTGCATCACAGGTCATCCTGTCGGAGTCAATCTTTGAGAAGTCTGTTGAGGGGATTTGTGTAACAGATAAACATGGCAATATCGAGCGGGTAAACAAGGCGTTCGAACGGATAACCGGTTTTACCGAGCAGGAAGTCCGGGGCAAGAATCCGCGGATACTGAAATCAGACTATCACGATCCGTCCTTTTACCGAAAAATGTGGGAAGAGCTTGGTAAAAGCGGTACTTGGTGTGGTGAAATATGGAACCGCAGAAAGAACGGCGAGAGTTATCCGGAGTACCTCATAATTCAGGCTGTCAAAAACAACGACGGCGAGACGGACAAGTATCTTGCGCTTTTTCATGATACATCAGAAATAAAGAGCAAGGAAGAAAAGATCAAGCTCTACCAGTATTATGATGTGTTGACCTCGCTACCTAACAAGTCGCTGTTCTTCGACCGATTGGCGTTTGCCATGGATCAGGCTCGACGCAGCGGTAAACATGTCGTCCTCATGCTTGTCGATATAGATAATTATAAGAAGATTAATGACACGTTTGGATACTCGGCCGGCGATGAGATGATCCAGAGTATCAGCCTCTATCTGCAGTCGCTGCTCGATGACGATGTGCTCCTTGCACGAATTGAGGGCAACAAGTTCGCCGTCATGATAATGGACCGGAACGCCGATAAACGCGTAGCGGAACTGACCTCGCGGATATACAGCAGGGAAAACTACGAAGTCATCCTGAACGAGACAAAGTTATACCTCACCTTCAGTATTGGAATCTCCGTCTTCCCGGAGGATAACGAGGATCCATCGGCCCTTTTCCGGAGCGCGGAACTCGCGCTGTACGATGTCAAACGCAACGGTAAGAACGGCTACAAGATGTACAACGAAAACATGCAGCGACGCGCTGTACACCGCATCCAGATAGAGTCGCAGCTCAAGAACGCGATGGAATCGGGAGAGATGTTCCTCCTGTTCCAGCCACAGGTAACGATGGATAACCGGCTGTTCGGCTTCGAGTCGCTGATACGGTGGAATCATCGCGGAACGATCATTCCTCCCGATGAGTTTATATCCGTCGCCGAGGAAACGGGACTCGTTAAGGAAATCGGCCAGTTTGCTCTGAACAGGAGCGCAGCCCTTATCAAGCGGATAGAAAACAGATACGGAATTTCGGTAAAGGGCGCGGTAAACATATCCGGAAGCCACTTTTCCGACCGGTCGCTCATATCGACCATAGAAAAGAGCGTAAACGAGCACGACATAGCAAGCAAACTGCTGGATGTAGAGATTACGGAGCGGACATCCGTACAGAATATCGAGATGTCACTCGAGCGGATGCATGAGATAGTGGACGCGGGATGTTCAATCTCAATAGACGATTTCGGAACGGGATATTCATCACTCAACTACCTCTCCCTTTTTCCAATAACATACCTCAAGATAGACCGCTCGTTCATCCAGAAGATCGGCCATTCAGAACAGTCAGACAATCTGGTAACATCGATCATATCGCTGGCGCACAGCCTGAAACTCAAGGTCATCTCGGAAGGGGTCGAGACTCAGGAACAGTGGGATTTCCTGGCGCATAACCAGTGTGACTACATACAGGGATTTCTTGTGTCCAGGCCAATAACCGAAGAAGATTTCATGATGTTTGTCGAGAAAAACGTCGTGGGTAAAGTCTAACCGGTATCGGTTGGAAAGGAATTATATGAAACAATCTCCTTCAGATCACGCCGTTGTTTCGGCGGAAACGTATCGCGCAGTGGATATCCAAGCGTTATAACAGCCGCCACCTCTTTCCCAAACGGAATCTTCAGAAGCTTCCGCAGTTTTCGTCCGTTAAACCAGCCCAAGATACAGCTGCCAAGCCATTCTTCTGTTGCCTGCAGACAGAGGTGTTCGCACGCAATTGCCATGTCATACAGATGAAACCGGCGCCGTTTGAGAAACTCAATAAAACGGCGTTTTGCCTTCAGCCGGCGGACGACGGCGACGATCATGACTGAGGCCTCACCTGCCCACCAGTTAATACGGAGTCTCCTCCACGCACAGGCGTTAGCGCACGCACTGCGGATATCATCATCCGTTACCACAATAAAGTGCCACGGTTGCGTATTGGAGGAAGAGGGTGCAAGCCGCGCCGCTTCCAGACACGATACAATTTTTTCATTTTCAACAGGCCGGTCGGCGTAATGGCGGCAGCTGTAACGCTTCATGCACAGTTCACGAAAGTTCATCATATAACCCTGTCAATGGGAATCGTACGCAGGCCGCCGTCCCTGAAAACAGCAACTTCGCGTACACCAAGCTCCATCAGAGAGCGGATACACGGTTCGTATGCATCATCAAAATCATCAATGGAATGCGCGTCGGATCCAACGGTAATAAGCCGGCCGCCCATGCCGAGGAAGTGGCGTATAACACCGGCGTCCGGCAAGAAGCGGCCGTATGTCTTCCGCATGGGAGAATAATTCACTTCAAGGGCGATGCCCCGTCTGATCAAGGCAGCAAGAATACGGTCAACGAGGGGCGCGGCATACGATTCGTCCGGAATGTGGGAATAAAACCGCTTGTAGATACCCAAATGCCCCAGGATATCCACCGGCGCCATTTCAGACAGAGCAAGGTTTTCCCTGTAGTAGTCAAGAACGCGGCCCTTGTCAAGGGGCTGGTCCATGGGGACGGAGACATTCAACCCGTCGGAGAGGCGGTGAACGGAGCCGATCACCACATCAGGACGTCGCACCAGAAACAGCTCGTCAACAAAAGCGCCGGTACGGTGGCAGTCGCCGATCTCCGCGCCCAGAAGAATATCAATAGAATCCCGGTATGATTCCCTGAGTGCGTCAATCCGTTTCACATATGCCGCATAGGGCGGCATACCGTATTCTACAACATCCACGGGCAGGTAGTCAAAATGCTCGGAAAAGGCGATCTGGGCATACCCCCGGCCGATCGCACGGGTAACGCATTCGTCAAAAGCGATCTCGCTGTCCAGGCTGTATTCCCCGTGTATGTGAAAATCATAGCGGCTCATAGAGGTTCCTTACCAGGTATCCGGTGCACCATACGGCGACACGTCTCAGATGTAAAGAAAAAGAGGGCGGCTCCCGGCGCATGTGCGCCGGGCCGGGCTGCTTCGGGCTCGGCTCGCCGCCTCGTCCCCGGCACCGCTTCAAACAGCCGGGCTCGGGACAGGCCAACACGGTGCCGGGGAGCTTCGCCCCTGCGCATCCCTGCCGCGTCCGGTACGGTATTCAGCCGTTTGCAGCAAGGACCTGTCGGAAACAGCAGTTTGCCGTACCGTACGCAGATAGTTATCCATCCCATAGCGAATCTCGCAGAAATAAAAAAAGTTCTCACTGTACCGGAGGATACCGGTCCCCCATTCAGCTGCTGCAGCGGACAGGTAACCGGTATGCATTGATAGTTATCCACGTTGTACAAGTAATACATCCTGTCTCATAAGAAGGATTGTGCCTTCGGTGTGAGAGAATCCGTCACACAAACTCGATATCGTTCCATATATCATCCGGAACAGACAAAGACTCCCCATCCCAGACCATTCCGCGCTTCTTCAGTTTCTTGACCATACGCGAGAACGTTTCGGGTACGGTGCCGATCTCACGCGCTATATCCTTCTTGGGTTCCGTAACCGTATATGAGGCGTGTTGACCGTAGTTTTTCTTCAGGTACATGAGAAACCGTTCCTCAACATCAAGCGATGAGAGAAAGATGATCCGCTCGGCAAGAAGACGGATCTTCGCAAAAAGGGCTGCAAACAGTTCGTCCCGGAAGGCGGAATCATCCAGAAGCGAGATGATGCATGAGCGGTTTACAGAAATCAGCGTCGTGTCGCGCTTTGCCCTGGCGCTCACCGGATATGAGTTTCCTTCAAAAAGGACGATCTCACCAAAAAGTTCGCCTGCCTCAACGGAATTTATTATAATATCACGTGCGTCCAGGGTGCTTTTAAAAAGCTCAACCGAACCGGCATAGACGATGTAGAAGTTCTCTCCAGTGTCGCCTTCAAAAAAAAGGATCTGGTCTTCCGAAAAGTGCAGCAGGGGAGAAACAGATGCAATCTTTTCACGATAGGAGTGTTCGATCCCGCTAAAGAGTTCAGCTTTTTCCAGGAATGTTGCTATTTCATCCATACGGATGATACTACTTGACCTGCATCAATTACAACAAGGATTTTTTCGTCTATTATCAGGGTACAAGACATGACAACGACGATCCAGCGGAGAAGCAAAATGAAAAGAACCATTATTTCAATTGACGAAGACAGGTGCAACGGATGCGGAAAATGTGTACCCGGCTGTCCGGAAGGAGCGCTTCAGATAATAGACGGCAAGGCTCGTCTGGTCGCGGATTATTTCTGCGACGGACTCGGCGCGTGTATCGGCGAATGTCCCGAGGGGGCCATCACGACCGAAGTGCGCGATGCTGAACAGTACGACGAGCGCCGCGCGTTTGCAAATATTCGAAAGAAGGGACCAAACGTTATCAAGGCTCATTTGTCGCACCTGCATGAGCACGGCGAGACGGAATACCTCTCGATCGCGCTTGATGAGTGCAGAAAACACGGCATAGAGATACCTTATTTTAAAGAAGAAAACCAAAGAGCGCATACCGGATGCCCCGGTCATGCCGCAGAATCAATCCAAAGAACGAAAGATGCAAACGCCGGCGATGTGCCTGCCGAACTGCGCAACTGGCCGATACAGCTGAAACTGCTCAGTCCCAACGCGCCCTATCTCAAGGGGGCCGACCTCCTCTTTGCGGCGGATTGTACCGCGTTTGCGTATCCCAACATCCACCGTGACCATATCCGGAACAGAGTCTGCATCATACTTTGTCCCAAACTCGATTCCGGTGCGGAAGATTACGTAGAAAAGATCTCACAGATACTGTCCAGTTGCAACATAAACTCCATCTCGATTCTGCGTATGCAGGTTCCGTGCTGCGGCGGTTTGTCACAGATCGTCAACACGGCAAAAAACCGTTCGGGAGTAGATGTGCCGGTACTGGAGCAGATAGTAACGATAGACGGCGCGCTGATGTAGGTTGCGCCAACTGAAAAGCGTATGTGGATGCTCATACGGCATCATGCTATACAAAATAAAAATGAAGGAGAGAAACCATGTCAATGTTCTGTTATCAGTGTCAGGAAGCCGCATTTAATACCGGCTGTACCAAGCGCGGCGTCTGCGGCAAGGCGGACGTTACCGCTAATCTTCAGGACGATCTTGTCTATTCGGTAAAAAAATTGTGTGCGGTACTTGATGAGGCCGGAAAGAGAACAGATGTCTCAAACGAGATCGGAGAGGATATTGTCGAGGCGCTTTTCATGACCATTACCAACGCCAACTTCGACGATGACGCACTCAAGAGGATGAAGACGCATATCGATACGCTTACACGGAAGAGCGCTGCGGAGTATACAGTATCGCCTGTACCAGCCGTTAAAAAACCAGGAGTACTCGCAATCGAGAACGAGGACATTCGTTCGCTGAACGAGCTTCTGATCTATGGACTCAAGGGTATGGCAGCATACGCGCATCATGCGGCGGTCCTCGGTTTTGAGGACAAGGAGCTGTACGGTTTCTTCATTGAGGCGCTTGCACTGACGCTTAAGATGAACGATGCGGATACACTGACACAGTATGTGCTGAAATGCGGCGAGCATGCGGTCAAGACCATGGCGCTTCTTGACAGGGCAAACACGTCAACCTACGGCAATCCGGAGATAACGGAAGTCACTATCGGCACCGGCAGCCGTCCCGGCATACTCGTCTCGGGTCACGACCTGCGCGACATGAAGGAGCTTTTGGAACAGACAAAAGACGCCGGTGTGGATATTTACACGCACAGCGAGATGCTTCCGGCGCACTACTATCCAAAGCTCAAGAAGTACGACCACCTTTACGGAAACTACGGCGGATCTTGGTGGAAACAGTCCAGGGAATTCGAGACGTTTAACGGCGCGATACTCATGACAACAAACTGCATCACGCCGGTCAAGGAGTCATACCGTGACCGCATTTTCACTACTGGAGCAACAGGCTATCCAGGTGTGGCGCACATTCAGGACAGACAGGGCCAAAATCCCAAGGATTTTTCTCCCGTCATCAATCGTGCGAAAGAGTGTCAGCCGCCGGAAGAGATCGAGTCCGGAAAAATTGTCGGCGGATTCGCCCATAATCAGGTAACGCTTCTTGCAGACAAGGTGGTCGATGCGGTCAAGTCCGGAGCCATCAAGAAATTTGTTGTTATGGCCGGATGCGACGGCCGCAACAAGGAGCGGGAGTATTTTACCGATCTTGCGCGAGAACTCCCCAAAGACACGGTCATCCTGACGGCCGGGTGCGCGAAGTACCGGTACAACAAGCTTCAGCTTGGAGACATCGGCGGTATTCCGCGTGTTCTCGATGCGGGCCAGTGCAACGACTCCTATTCGCTCGCGGTGATTGCCATCAAGCTCAAGGAAGCGTTCGGTCTTGACGACATCAACGATCTTCCAATAGACTTTGCCGTGGCATGGTATGAGCAGAAGGCTGTGGCCGTACTGCTGGCGCTTCTTTCAATCGGATTCAAGAATGTCCGTCTGGGACCGACTCTTCCGGCGTTTTTGTCGCCGAACATTACAAAGGTGCTTGTGGATGCGTTCGGTCTGCAGAAGACGGAAGATGCAAAGACGGACGCCGCTGCCATCGCGGGATAACGGAAAGAGGAACACGTACTTTTGCCGTATCGCACTGCACAGTAAAGGGCGGCCGTTAGCGGTCGCCTTTACTGTGCAGTATCCTCTCGATACTATGCTAAACAATTTCACGCCGTACATACGATGCACATGCCCGTATCCTGACTGAAGAGCAATCGGCAGAACGCCCACGATACACGTTACAGCAACACATCGAAACAAATGGTTCCACAGAAATCACAGGAATTTGACCGGTACAGTTGTCTGCTTTTTTTCGTATACTGCGGCAGCATCTGCTGCCTCTCCATCGCTGAATTGCAAGAAGCAAATATGCGCGGTATCATGGACAAGATCAGAATACGACAGGATATCTGGCCCTTTGTCGAGTCTGTCACCATCATCGGCACGGAATCTGTTGAAAACGGGCCACATTTCTTTACCGGTTCATGGAACAGCCGTATCAGTCAGAAGCCGCCACAATGGGGTATTACAGTCGATCATAGGCGTTATTCGCTGGAGCATATCAGACGGAACATGACCTTCAGTATCAATTTTGGTGCGTTTAATACACGAGATTACTGCTCTGGCGGGTATTTCAGAACGCTTATTCTGTTTCGCCCCTCTTCCTTGGAAATATACAGGGCCTGGTCGGCCAGCGCCATCAGGTCCTTCGGGTCGTCACAGCACACGTCATTTGGTAAAACAGCGATTCCGATACTTGCGGTAATGCATACTTCCGTGTGGTTTTTCATCTTAATCCTTCTGATACGGTCGATTAACCGGTTTCCCACGATGTCGATTTCGTTCATACCGCAGTGCGGAAGGATCAGGACAAACTCATCCCCGCCGTATCGGCCGCTTAAGTGGTTGTTTTCGCCGATGATTTCCGGCGTCTCCTCCTCGCTGTAATACTTGATCTTTATGTCATACGGACGAAACTGTTCGCGGAGAATCTCTGACACCTTTACCAGAACCTCATCGCCAAAGAGGTGTCCGTAGGTGTCGTTCAGTTCCTTGAAGTTGTCGATATCAATCATCACAAGGGACAGGTCAAACTTGTGACGTGACGCCTGACTGAACACCTTCTCGATATTATCGTGAAGAGCGGCATGATTCAGCAGTCCGGTGAGGCTGTCGCGAATAGCTATGTTTGACAGTATTTTATTCTGCTTGTTGAGTGTCTCATTCGCTTCCTTGAATTTTGCCAGCAATTCATTGATCTGTTTTGTCCGCTGTTCAACTTCTGTTTCAAGGTTTTCTATTAAATAGCGGTTTTCCTTAAACAGGTTCCATTTTTTTACCAGCGAGAGCGTCATCTGCTGTACAGCGACCGTGTTTACCGGTTTTTTCATAAAGAGCAGACGGTCGGTTTCACCCAGAGTGTCAACGATCCTGTCCCAGGAGTAGTCGGAATAGGCGGTGCAGATGACCATTTCGATGTGCGGATACTTTTCCCATATCTTTGCGATCGTTTCGATTCCGTTCATTCCGGGGGGCATGCGGACATCCATATAGATAACGGCATAGGGAGAGTTGCCTTGTTCTGCCTCATCGACTTTGCGTATGGCCTCTTCTCCGCTGTATGCGTCATCGATTTCGTATTGTGCAGCGGTCCTCTCTCCATTCTCCGGTTCTTCTTCCTTGTCAAAAAGAAACCGTTCCAGATTCTCGAGTTCCTGGCTGCTCTTAGCCGTAGAGGAGATGAGTATCTTTTTCAGGTCATCATGATTCGATTCTGTATCATCAACGATCAGAATCCGTCTGTTCTCGTCATTTTTCATGAGTGCTCCTTGCCGTTTTCGTAAGAATTAAAGACAATTGTAAAGTGTGCTCCTTTGTCCGGACCGTCACTGTGTGCTGATATTTCTGCATCCATCTCGGTCATGAAATTGGCACATGTATGAAGTCCAAAACCGTGCCCGTCTGCCTTTGTTGTAAAACCGTAGTTAAAGATTCTGTCCAGATTTTTTTTCTCGATGCCTATACCGGTATCCTTGACCGAAAGCTGTGGTCTGCCGTCGGCTGTCGTGTCCACAGAAATAACGATCTTTCTTCCGTCCTCGTCCACATTTTTCAGCGACTCGACCGCGTTTTTTAACAGGTTTATTATCGTATGCAGCAGTTTCGACTTCTGTCCGTATATAACGATGTCCCGGTCCGGGTAATTCTTTTCCAGTGTAACGTGATGGCGGTTGTGGCTACCCATCTGCAGGGTCAATGCCTCTTCGGTAATATTAATAAGATAAACAGGTTCCGTAACGGCAGTCCCCTTTGCGTACTGCTGGTGCATCTCAATTGTTTTCATAAGCACATCAATCTTGTCCTGGAGGTGCCCGGTCTCCTTTGCGAGCTGTTCCTGTTCACTCCCGATAAGGGGACCGACCTTCCCCAGATATTCGGCAAGAGCCCGTCCGCGAGTCTCGTTTGCCAAAAACTCGTCCAGATATCCGATCCGTTCAAGCAGCATCTCGTTTGCCTGAAGCAGCGTCTTCGTCCGTGAGTGGCTCAACATACGTGCGATCTGTTGTGTTGATATATTGACGCTGTTAAGGAGATTTCCCATGTTATGCATAATACCGACCGCAATTTCTGCCATCCCGGCCTGATGAGCGGCGTCCACCAGCTTCTGCTGCGTCGACTTCAGTTCGGCGGTCCTTTCCTCTACCTTCCGTTCAAGCGATGTTGAATAATCATGCAGCTGGTGGAGCATTCTGTCAGCCTTGATCGAGCTGGAAATCTGACGGGCGAGGGTTTCGTATACGGTGCCGTTGATAATGCCGATCTCGATAACAAGAAATCCGAACGATTCACCCATGATCTGCAGCGGGATTATCATCAGCTTTGCCGGTTTTTCCCTGTTCTGTATGCCGCCCGGAACAATGTCGCAGCTTGTATAGTGTCTGTCACTGACACCATCCTGCCCGTAGCTGATATGAAGACGTGCTGTGTCGATATTTTTGATGTCGTGGTATTCGTAGATATAGCATTCGTTGATATCAATATTGGGAAATTCGATGCTGAATATCTTCTTGACCCGTTCCTTTTTGTATGAAAAGACAAGCTCTTCATGAATACGCTGAAGCAGATTAAAGATTTCCCGTTCCTGGATTCCGATGTATGTCTGGTATTCCTGACTCAGATTACCGAGAAAGACTAGTATAGCGGATAAATGATCCGAGAGCCTGTCTCTTTCCCCTGCATTGCTGCCGTGGGTCGTAATTTTACGGTAGGCGTAAATCACTATCTTTTCCCAGTAGACGATGTCTGCCCCAAGTTCGAGAGACTTTTGTACAAACCGTTCAAGAAGTGAAAAGAACCCGGTTTTGCTGCTTACTTCCGAAACATCATCCTGCGCTATGTAGGCAGCAAGCCCTTCGATCAGAAGAGAAAGCCAGTTGTCGTCCTGGAGCCGGCGCGAGAGCAACTCTGTCTCGTACGGATAGACCTTGGCAATGGCCGTGGTAGTTGCTTCGATTGAATCGGTTTTTTCCTCTGGCTGTGATTCATACTCATCCGATATGGAAAAGGGTATGATGCATCCGCAGGACTTTCGGATGACTAAACTTGTGTCAAATCCGATAACTTCTTCGACATCCTTCCCATTAATCATATCGAGCACGGTTTCCACGGCTTTATAACCCAGTTCAAAGAGGGGTTGTTTAACGGTCGACAGCGGCGTCTCGTCGCTCAGTGCCTCCTCAAGGTCGTCAAATCCTGAAACGGATACCTCCTCAGGCACCCTGATGCCCCGCCTGCGGAGCTCCTTCATTGCGTAGAGCGCCATGTAGTCATTTGCACCGACGACAGCATCAAACGAGGTGTTTCTGTGGTCCAGAAGCTCGATAACGGCGCTCATGCCCGAGTCCCGCTCAAAGTTTCCCTGGTAAACGAGGGACCGGTCGAGTGACAGGCCGCAGTCTTCCAGGGCACGCTTGTATGCAACATAGCGAATCTCGGCTTCCTCGTTGGTCTCCGGACCGCGAATAAATGCGATGCGGCTTCTGTTATGATGGCGGATGAGATGAACGACCGAGTCGTACATGCCCTTTTCGTTGTTTACAGTAAGGCTTGGTATGCCGGGAAAGGTGATGCCGATACTGACTGCCGGGACCGGCTTGTACGTCTGGATAAATTCATAGAGTTCGTCAGGCTCAACAAAGTGACACAGGGGACCGGATGAGATGATGATTGCGTCGACATTGCCTGCATTGACATGCTGAAAGATTCGGTTGCGTTCCCGTGTGTACAGTGATTTGCTGTTGAGTGCACCCCCGGCGAAGCAGAGAAGGTTGATGTCAAGCTTCTCTGCAGCACTTGCAACCCCGGCCCAGCAGTTATATTCATACCCCTCGTTGCTGTGTTCGAAGAGATATCCTATTGTGGGACGGTGACGGTTTACTGTTGTATGTTGTTTGTCCAATGGCATGTACCCGTTAGATGATGTATTTTCGTACGGTAAAGCATACATCCTGAACACCTTGACGTCAATAGTAAAAAGACACACAGCGCGTTTCAATGTGCCGGTCAGGCTTCCCCTTCAGGGATGACACACCGGTTTGACTTTCCCGCTTGCAAGGAGTATGTATAGAGGAACAGCAACAGGTGACGGGGAAGAGAGGCGGTTTTGGGAAACAGACTATTTCAGGGCATGGCAGACAGAAACAGACTATATGAAAAGAATGAGTCGTACGCATGAATATTTCGCAAATACGAAAGGAATATGCACAAAAAAGACTCACGCTGGCCGAGTGTGACAGCAGTCCGCTTATACAGTTTGAACTGTGGCTGAAGGAAGCGATACTTGCTGATGTTGATGAACCGACCGCGATGTGTCTGTCAACCGTATCAACGGACGGCCGTCCCTCGTCCCGTACCGTCCTTTTGAAGGGACTCGAGAACGGACGCTTCATCTTTTACACGAACTACCAGAGCAGAAAAGGCGTTCAGATGGAACGGGCACCGGGTGTATCGCTCAGCTTCTTCTGGCCGGAAATCGAACGTCAGGTATTGGTTGAAGGCATTGCTGAGAAAATCACCACGCAGGAATCAGATGAGTATTTTCACAGCCGGCCCTATGAGAGCAGGATCGGTGCATGGGCATCCAGACAGAGCCGGACGGCCTGTTCCAGGGTCGAAATCGAGCGGCGATTCAAGGAGTTCTCTGCACGGTATCCGGAATTCGTGCCGCGCCCTCCTTACTGGGGCGGATATGCTGTCAGTGCCGATCGTGCCGAGTTCTGGCAGGGACGGCCCGGACGGCTGCACGACAGGATTCTGTACACTCTTAAAGAGGGAGGCTGGTGCAGGATGCGCCTCTATCCGTAAGTGCATGATTCAATCCTGCCGCTGTAGAGTAAGCAGGCGAGCATTGACTGCAACGATGACCGTGCTCAGCGACATCAGCGCCGCGCTGACGGCGGGTGATATCAGAATGCCGTAACTGTACAGAACGCCTGCGGCAAGCGGCATCGCGAGTGCGTTATACCCGGTTGCCCAGAAGAGGTTCTGGACCATCTTTCTGTACGTTGCCCTTCCGAAGAGTATAAGAGAAGCAACATCTTCGGGATTGCTGTTGACAAGGATGATGTCCGCCGTCTCGGCGGCGACATCGGTCCCCGATCCGACGGCTATACCCACGTCAGCCCGTGCAAGGGCCGGAGCGTCGTTGATGCCGTCGCCGGTCATCGCGACAAAACCGTACGTTCCCCTAAGATCCAGTATACGGTCATTTTTCTCGTGAGGAAGGACTCCGGCATGAAATCCGTCGAGTTTCAACTCCCGTGATACCGATTCAGCAGTTTCCCTGTTGTCGCCGGTGATCATCCAGCAGGCTATACCGGAATTCTTTAACCGTTGTATTGCGTTGAATGATTCCGTACGTATCGGATCTGAAAGTGTAATGACACCTGTTGCCTTATCGTCAACAAGCAGAACGACTCTGGTTCCGGTCTTTTCAGAATTGTCAAAATTCACCTGTGCACCATGCTCCTTCGCGTATGAAAGACTCAGCACACTGATTGTCCTGCCGTTCACTTTTCCCCGGACACCCTTGCCCTTCATTACCTCAACACCGGAAACGTTGGATGTAGACAGCTCTTTCTTCTTTGCGTACGAGACGATACCCCTGCCGACGGGATGTTCTGAGTACAGTTCGACCGACGCAGCGAGGCGCATGATTTCGTCTTCGGAGTATGTTGTATCCAGTGCGGTCACGGAGGTGACGCCGAAAGTACCCTCTGTCAGCGTACCGGTCTTGTCGAAGGCGACTGCTCTGATTTTCCGGGCGTTTTCAAATGCGGTCCTGTTGCGTATGAGAAGGCCGTTCTGTGCGGAGATGGATGTTGAGACGGCAGTGACAAGGGGGATGGCAAGTCCCAGCGCATGCGGGCAGGTAATGACCATGACGCTCGCCATCCGTTCGATAGAGAATGCCAGATCCGCACCTGATATGTACCAGAAAACCAGCGTTGCTGTTCCGGTTGTCAGTGCGATAGCGGTCAACCAGACAGCCGCCCTGTCTGCGAGGCGCTGTGTACGGGATCGTGCAGATTGTGCTTCCTTAACAAGCGCGATGACCTTGGAGAGATACGACTCCTCACCGATGCCCTGTACCTCGCATTCCAGTACGGAGTCGCCGTTTACAGCGCCACCGACGAGTTTGTCGCCAACATCCTTGTGTACGGGTTTCGATTCACCGGTCAGCATCGACAGGTCGATATACCCGCTGCCATAGGTGATGATGCAGTCGGCCGGTATTTTCTCCCCAGCCTTGATGACGATATTATCACCGCTCTGGAGTTCGGCGATGGGGACGTCCTCAAGCGTTTTATCTTGCTTTCGGTGCGCTGTGTCAGGCATGAGACGGGCGAGCTTCTCAAGTGAGACCGAGGCGCCCATGACAGATTTCATCTCAATCCAGTGTCCCAGAAGCATGACGTCGACGAGCGTGGCGAGTTCCCAGAAGAAAAACGTGCCTTCCAGACCAAAGACGACCGCGCTGCTGTAGGCGTAGGCGACCGTTATCGCAAGCGCGATAAGCGTCATCATGCCCGGCTGCTTTTGTGAGAGCTCGGAGTACAGTCCTTTATGAAAGGGCCAGCCGCCGTACGCAAACACTGCGGTGGAAAGGAGCCAGAGTACGACTGCTTCTCCGGGTATCGGCAGCGTATATCCGATGAGTGACTGTATAAATGGTGACAGAATGAGTATTGGGACCGTCAGTATGCAGGATACCGCAAACCGTATGCGGAAATCCTTCAGCATCATGCTGTGGTGCGACGAATGATCATGTTGATGAGAATGGCCGTTGCTGCCTGGCTTGTTCATGGTCTCTCCTGAAATATGCGGTATGTCGTGTATGATTTATTGACGGTGATGTGCTGTACAATTATAATGAAGATACGGTGCCGGATCAGTTGTGTCCATGTTTCATAGTGCTTTCATACCGGTACATATCGTAACTTTCAAGGATCGTCTATGACACTTTTGGTACCTGAGAAGAAACCCGGCCCCTTTTGGATGATCGTGATATCCGTTATAGAGTCATTTCTTAAAAACACATTACTGTTACATGAGTGTGTATCTGGTCGCCGTCGGCGGCTATTGCATCGCTCAGGCTGAAGCGCGGTGTCGAGCGTGCCGCAAATGTACTTCACCGGAGGCTTGCGTGTCCGTTCTGTATCAACATGAATTCGTACGGCATGGCCGAATGCGGCGTCTCGACGGAAGAGGCAGACATGATCAGTGACAACAGCTCGGATAATTATCTTGACAGGCGGTGCGATATTGGTTAGATTGCCAACAAGGAAACAAACGATGAATTTTCCCGAGGCACAGCTCAAATCAACAATTATTCAGTCCATGGCGCATCCGGTCCGTCTTCTGGTCGTCGAGTTTCTTGCGGACGGAGAAAAAAAGTTCTCCGATATACATGCGCTATTCGACTACGACAAATCAACCATATCAAAACATCTGTCGGTCCTGAAGTCAACAGGAATCATTTCTGCACGGAAAGATGGCAACGAAACGGTGTATGCACTCGAAATGTGCTGTTTTACAGCCTTCCTGAACTGTATCGATTCCATTATTCAGCAGAATGTTGACCGACAGACATGCTGTATTAAGGTGAATAGAGGTACAATGGACATAAAATACTGATCGGCGGCTACGGCTGGAAGATCGGACTCATTTATACGGTCTCCGGCATCGTTGTCGGCGTCGCCGGCGGACGGATCATCGGATGGCTCAACATGGAAAAGTATGTCGAAGATTTTGTGTACAGGATGAAGGTCGATACGGTCGACAATCCTCCGAATGCTGGTTCCAGTAATCCGTATGGCGGTAATCGCGCTCTCGATTTCTGAGATCATCCTTCTGAAGAATGTCATCAGGACACAGCTTATTGTTTTTTTTATACTGATTGTATCAATATCTATCGTAGTACTTGGATATGGATTCAATCTGTTGCCAACGTGAATTGCCTGTAAGATGTAAAACTAATAGGAGATGCCGATGAAGAAAAAAATACTGTTTCTGTGTACACATAATTCTGCCAGAAGTCAGATTGCGGAAGGTCTGACCAACCACTATTTTTCTGACATGTGGGAAGCTAAGAGTGCAGGTGTGGAGGAAACATATGTAAAACCGTGGGCGATCGAAGCGATGAATCGTGACGGCATCGATATTTCTGGCCACAGGTCCAAGAGTGTGGATGTGTTCAGGGGAGAACAGTTCGATGTAGTAGTTACTGTCTGCGACGACGCCCGGGAGAGCTGTCCGTTCTTCCCCGGGGAAAAGACGGTCCACCACAGTTTTGAAGATCCGTCTGATGTAACCGGTGACGATGAGACCAGGACGCAGGCATTTTGCAATACACGAGACGAGATCAAGGCATGGCTGGACGAGTTTTTGCCCGCTGAAGTTACATCATAAAATAAATAGATATGTCACGGGATGCATCGAAATCTATTTCTTCGCGATTAGCGGGTGCTGTGCAATCGCTGTTTACAGCGCGTATAACGGTGTTTTCGGCCATATCCGGATATCCGTACTATTCGGATTGACGGTTCTTATGATGAGATATGCGGTAGGAAACATCTTCGCAGTGTACATTAATCCTGCGATTACGATTGGATTTATTCTTGCACGATAGTACGATGGAGTGATGCTGTTGAATATATTGGTTGCCAATGTGCGGAGGTTCGGGACTCCTGCATAACGGTATTTTTTGTTTATATGCTTTTATATCAGTGGTTAAGTATATGTAGTGTGTATAAATGGTGTATATCCTGATATAGTTATCGCTCTTTTTTCATTAGTTTTACCCCAAACTATAATGCAGCGTTTATGATTTTTATACACATCAAGAAGAACAGAAAAAAAATCGAGATAAAATGAAACAGCAGGAGCAGACCCAGCCAGTACTGATTTCAAATTGCGAATAACATCATCACAACAAGAGTCAACAGCCAGAGCGACAAGCAATGAAAACGATACCTTGTACATTAAACAGGTGTTCCGATACTTTTCATAACAGACAGAATTGAGGCTTACATGTACCAGGCTCCACAATTTTGCCGGCTGCTGATATCTTGTAGCAGAAATGATATATTCTTTTCTTTTCATACAAGCAATGTATGTGTTAAGACAAAGGATAATAAGTGTGTTCTTCGATAGTCCTGTCTGACAACACGCATACTTGAGACGGATCTTCCTGTTGTTGTGCATATTGATAGTCGTATGAATCACAGCGTCCTCCATCGTACAGAATCGGATACTGTTATAAACGTACTACGGCAGGTAATTTCATGAAAAATTAAAAAAAGTACAATCTTCGGTACACATTTTCATTATATATGGTATAACCTTGACGCAGGTACAACTCCGGTACAATAGCTGCTTTTGGTATTCGCCAAAAAGGATGGCAAATATGAATGCGCATAACGTTCTTGATCTCATCGGAAATACGCCTCTAATAACGTTGAAAGGGGAATCCATATTGGCAAAGGCCGAATTCTTCAATCCTGGCGGTAGCGTCAAGGACCGGGTTGCGCTTTCCATGATAGAGGCTGCAGAACGTGATGGTCTCCTTAATCCCGGCATGAAAATTGTCGAGCCGACATCGGGAAACACGGGAATCGGCGTAACAATGATTGGCATTGCCAAGGGGTATGATGTAACCATCGTTATGCCGGAGGGTATGAGCCGGGAGCGAAAGGATATCATAAGAATTTTCGGGGGAACGCTTATTGAAACGCCGGATGAACATGGGGTAGACGGTGCCGTCAGAAAAGCTGAAGAGATAGCATTGGAGACCGGAGCGTATATGCCCCAACAGTTTAAGAATCCGCACAATCCGCAGGCGCATTACGAATTTACGGCAACCGAGATCTGGCGTCAGACCGGCGGCACAATAGATGCCTTTGTTTCAGGGATCGGAAGCGGCGGAACAATCCAGGGAGTAGGTAAATTTCTCAAGGAACATGATCCGAACATACAGATTTATGCGGTTGAACCGGCAAACGTTTCAGCACTGCTCGGCCATGAGCCCGGACTGCACCAGATACAGGGAATCGGCGACGGATTCATACCGGACATACTCGATGTCTCTTTGATAGACAGTATCATCGAAGTCACGGATGATGATGCAGTCAATACAACACGGCAGCTTGCCAGAACAAACCAGCTGCTTGTGGGGACGTCATCAGGCGCTAATGTCTGGGCCGCACGGCAGGTTGCCCGTTCCCACCCGGACTGGAGAATCGTGACAATTCTTCCTGACAGGGCAGAACGGTATTTCAGTACGGGTCTTCTGGAGGACTATTAAAACCGTACTATTTTTCGGATGCGTGTCTTTTTTTGTAGTGTATGGAATCGCCCCACTGGTTGTAGCGTACGGTTCGGTTTACGGATGCTATCCGTGCAGAGAGACAATCCTTACACTCTTCTTTCGTGTCCTCCTGGCACGGTTTTCCGTCGTAGAGCAGATAGCTTCTCCTGTACCTGCTCGGGGTAAGCTGCGGCATCAGCACGTTGGCACCATACCACAGGCCCTTTTCCCGTCCACGAGGATCGATCGTCTGAAGCGCTGTTGTTGCAGCGATGTTCACGTCCTTCAGAACAATGCGGCATACGGCTATCATCAGGAGGGATACCCTTAACAGGTCGTCGCCCTGTATCATGAAATCACCGGAAGATGAATCGAGCGGCGTCATGCTGTGGGGAATATACGGTCCCATCCCCAGCATGTCGACATCAATATCCCTGAAGAAGAGGATATCGTCTGCGAGCATCTCGTATGTCTGGCCGGGAAGACCAAACATGACGCCGGTTCCTACCTGGAAGCCGACACGACGAAGCCTTTTGAGGCATTCGACTCGGTTTTCAAGCTGCTGGTTTTCTGGATGGAGCCTCCGATAAAGCGGCGGATTGGTTGTCTCAATCCGGAGAAGATAGCGGTGTGCTCCGGCAAAGAAGAGCCGTGCATAGTCTTCCTCAGATTGTTCGCCGATGCACAGCGTGATTCCCAGGCCGTCGGGAAGAATATCCGAGACCGTCCGCTGCTTGATTTCTGCGACGGTATCTGTAACAAAGTCAATGAATGACCGTGTAGAGCGCTCTCCCGACTGCAGCACAACAGACCCGTATCCGATTTCTGCACACCACAGCGCCGATTCCACGATTTCACTCTTCGCAAGATCAAACCGATCCAACGTACTGTTTGACCGCCGAATACCACAATAATAGCAGTCTCGTGAGCACCGGTTGGAAAATTCTATCAGACCGCGGTAATAAACACCGTCGCCGCATTCGTCTATAAGTGTCTGATATGCAAACTTCCGTATCTGTTCGATTCGTGCTGGATCTTTCTCGGATAAAAGCGCCGCGATTTCTTCGCGTGTTGAAGGTTGTGTATGATTTTGTGTTATGTTCAATACATCGTTCCTGTCCATGATTCTATTCATAAACAGTTCTATACCGCGTCAATGGTTTTTCCGATTTGTTTTGTGATAATATGAGGCTGTCAGACAGCTGTACGCAATAAACGAGATGGGGCCACTCAAAGAACTGCTGCCTCTATCCCTGCAAACGTGGAATTTGCAAGATAATAATCGCTGCCGATCCAGTATTGGTATTGTCTCTTGTACTTTACGGGTAAGGCATGTGTCGATTAATGTATCGTGTTCAGAGAGTATCTCTGCAGCATGCATGTCATTATCAGTTGACACATAATACTGTACGGAAATGTATGCTTATAGTGTACCACTTGCAAAAGCATCCCATTTACTGGAGACCGTCATGAAAATACCGCATGTTGTCCTTATTTTACTGATTCTTGTGTCTGGCTGTTCACGCAAGCAGAAACAGCAGATTCCGGACGGTCCGCCGATCCTGATTACCGACAACCTTACCGTTACCCGGCTGACCGATCGTGTCTTTCTTGTGGAACACCACTTTCCCTGGCCGTCAAATTCTCTCCTGGTGTTATGCGGTACATCACGGGCCGTATTGATAGATACGCCGTATACACCGGACGCGGCATCACAACTAATGAGCTGGGCGTCTGAAGAGCACGGTATTTCTTCATTTGCCGCGCTTAACACACACTTTCATGTCGACAATCTTGGCGGCAACGCGGCTCTCCTTGATAAGGGGTATCCCGTATACGGTAGCGATCTGACCGCGTCTCTCGTATTGAAACATGGTAGAGATCATCTTAAAGAAGTAACTGGTTTGCTTGGTGCTGGCCATGAATCATTCGAAGCGGTGTTTCAGAGTCTTACTCTGATTCCGCCTGACAAGACCTTTCAATTACCGGAAGCTGGATCGTCAAGTATCCTTACGCTTTTTGGAACAGACTTTGAGGTCTTCTATCCCGGTCCCGGCCATACAACGGATAACCTGACGGTATTCATTCCGTCTGAAACTGTGCTTTTCGGCGGCTGTCTGATCAAGGACATGGCCGCAAGAGATCTTGGCAACCTTACCGACGGTGACCCGGAAGCGTATCCGCAGTCGGTTAAACGGCTTGTTGACAAGTACGATGATCAGAAGAACCTCATTCTTGTTCCCGGACACGGCCGTCCCGGCGGTATCGAACTCGCGCGTTACACCTATGTGCTTGCTACAATCACGGCGCAGAAAAAGGAGCAGCAATAAAATCCGGTGACTGATTGTACTGTGCGGTGCCATGATTCCTTGAAAGGAACATGAAAGCGCACCGTAGAATGAGTGGCGCGATAGCTGGATAGCTTTTCGAAATTATCTCTGTTCGGTAATATAAATCCCTGTAACAGGAACGGTACATGTATGAAGATCGAACATATAGCGCTTTTTACGAAAAATCTCGAAGCCATGCGTCTCTTTTATGAATCATACTTTAACGGACGTGCGGGGCAGAAGTATGTCAATTTGGAAAAGGGATTTTCCTCATATTTCATATCTTTCGGAAACGGTGCTCGCCTCGAGATAATGAACCATCCGGACATTAGCAAAACCGGCAACAGTTCCTGTACAGGTTATCACCATATCGCTTTTTCGGTTGGTTCCCCCGAAACGGTCGATACACTGACACGGAGAATGGATGTGGACGGAGTTTCTGTTGTGTCACGGCCGCGGACAACCGGCGACGGATATTATGAGAGTACCGTGCTCGATCCCGACGGCAATACCGTCGAGATTACGGTGTAAATAACCGTCCATATTTCTGTGATAATCGTTTCAGTCTTGTTTCTTAAAGCGCAGCTTTCCGTTTAATCCTCTCCATCAATCATTCCGATAGTCGTAAAAGGAGGATCGTATGGAACTTGCCCAGATACAGCTTATCATAGTATGTTTCGCGGCGGTGGTGCTGTCACTTGTGTTTTTCAAACTCGGCGCCGCTTTGGGATCACTGAGGAAGGACCGCGAATGGCTCAGTCAGATGAAGCGGATCAGGCGCGACATAGCCGACAGTTCCCGGAGTGTCATCCGCGGGCAGGTCTCGGAGCAGCTTTCTCCATATCTGCCAGGTTTTCCGTTTGATCCGGCGTCATGCAAGTTTATCGGAAGTCCCGTCGATTTCATCGTCTTTCATAAACTTCAAGACCCCAATGAACGGGCGGTAGTCCTGGTCGAAGTAAAAACCGGTGGAGCACGTCTCAACGAGAATGAACTCCTTGTACTTGACGCAGTCAAAAGCGGCCGCGTCTACTTCTATGAATACCGGCCGGACAGAATACCGAGCGAAAAGACCGGCGGCCCCGTCAACACCGCGCGGCGGTGGTGAATCACTGCAGACGATCTCAGCCATGCTCGAAATACCTGACGAAAACAGATCCGGCTTTTATCGTTCAATGAAAACCAACTTTCGCGTTATCTATCCCGGTCCGGAAGATACACCGGAAAATGTATCACGCTCGATACTGAAAATAGCGTCACGGTATGTGTAATCCGCGGCAGACCAAGACCAGTCTGATTCAGCGTGATACCAGAACTCATTGAAACAGTACGCGACTATCTCCAGAAACGGTCACATGCCGGCATTTGCGTATGGTATGTACATCTCTGCATGCAGTATTCATGCAGTTTTGTTATTACAGTAAAAATAAACATTTCCCGATTCCTCCGGATCCCTGGACGGCAATCATTTGTGTCAGATCTTTTTCCTGAGAGTCAAAAATCCTTCTTGAAATTTGCTTTTGGTGTATATGATACTTCGTACGCAATTGTTCACAGGCAGCGTTCCCGGGAACCAGATTATACACTCCGGAGTGCTGTCTGCATTCACCTTTGATTATATGTTTGCATCAGCAGAAGTTCCGCGGTTCGGTATCAGTATATGCAGGTAGTACGCGGTCCTGTCGGTGGAAGAGGGCGGAATATCATGACTGTTTCCATACTAAAGGATGCCTTCGGTATAATAAAATCCCGCTGGAAGGAGCTTCTGCTCGTTTATGCAGTTGTCTGGCTGCCGGTGTATATCGCTGTCTCCATGTTCAACGATATGCATCCGTTCACTGATTTTGAAAAATGGCGGAACCGGATGATCATATCGGGACTCTTTTATCCGGTAATCCAGGCAGCCGTCTATCACGTTGTCTTTACGGTAAAAAACGGCGAACGTTCCCGTCCGTGGCGCTCGCTCCTTTTTGGCATACAGAAATGGATCCCGATCATCATTGCCGGAATCATTGCAGACTTTATCGTTACTGTATCGCTGCTTGCGTTTATCGTACCGGGTGTGTTCTTCGCCGTTCGTTACTCTTTCCTGCCGTGTGTTGTCTGCTTTCAGGAGTACCGGAAGGATACCGCACGCATGATCAGTTTCCGTATGACCAGGCGATGGTTCTGGACCATACTTCGGACCGTTCTTGTGTGCGCGGTGATGAGCGGTGCCGTGACCATTGCCATCGTGATGATACCGGTGCCGGAGGCGGGAAATATACATTCGGTGTACCAGTCGTGTGTCGACTTTGCAAGCGACATCACCTGGATACTCCCGGACATCGCAATTGTTCTTCTGTACATGAAAAGACATGCCGGGATCGAAGAGGAATCGGAAGGCGATGGAGAAAAAAATCCGGAAACATAAGAGAATCACTGTAATAACAGTATTGCGTGTGTCTCTATCGTGTATTTTTGTTTTATACGGCGCACCTGCATACAGCGGAGAGACACCTGCGGGGCCGTTCATGGGGTACATTGCCCATTATGCCTCATATTCCCCTCAGGCGCTCAGTGGGTATGCGGAAAAATACACTGTACTTGCACTAACCGGCTATACTGTCGATGCATACGGCCGCATAACGATCGAGAATGATGCGCTTCACAGACGCTTCATCCGGGAGTATCTGAATCACTTTCTGCCTGTACTGACGCTGAAGTCATCGTCGGACGGTATCAGCCTCCTAACGGACCCTGCAAAACGTGATAGTTTCACCCGGACGGTGTCCACGTTCTGTACACGGTATCAGGTATCGCGGATTCAGCTTGATTTCGAATATCTGCCATCCCGCTATAACCATGCGTATGCGGCGCTGCTCAAGCGGATAAAGACGCATAACAACTCGCTTTTCCTGTCGATATGTATTGCACCGCAGGTCGATTCGCTTCCACAGTATGCCGGATTCTTCGATGTTGCCGCGCTTGACCCGTTCGCAGACGAGTTTATGCTGATGAGCTATGACTATTACGGCCCGGACAGGAAGTTTGGGCCGGTCACGGACACCGTGTGGACCGAGAAGAACATTCGCCATATCCTGAAGCACACCGAATCCAGCAAGCTGGTCCTCGGGATACCGCTGTACGGCTACTATTGGGACGCGGAGGGAAATACCCGTGTGATGACCGAAAGCACTTTCTATGACAGATTCGATCGCGGC
>CAZAHA010000001.1:0-42434 GCA_964484915.1 uncultured Leptospirales bacterium | reverse complement strand
GTTGTTATTTGCGTAATAGATAACACCGTCCGAGGATGTTATTTCAACCGGATAGATCGTCAGTTCGTTATCGACCTGGCGGGTAATGTCCATAAAAAGCTGATGGCACTTTCTGCTGTTGAGCGTAAAGTCAAAGAGGCTGGGAAAGAGAATGGTAAAGCCAAACTCCAGAAATGACGATATGCTGAAATACGTTTCAGATGCGTATTCCCTGTAGCAGACCTTTTCGATGACACTTTTGATGTTCTGGATTATTATTTCGTAGATATGGGACCCGTAATACTTTCGTATGCCCTCAAGGGGTTCGATATTGACCGTTAAAACGCCGATACTGTTGATGTTCTCGCTCATCGTTGTCAAAAACTCAAGCAGCTTGGGCAGAAACGGAAGGCCGGTTACGGCATCATTGTTGTGTGCGTCTACGTAGAAGTTTGATGTCTGTTCAAAGTATTCCCAAAACCTGTCGTTATACGACATATGTTTTTTGTATATATATGTCCGTCCCCGGCCGTCCTTCTTGGCGGAGTACAGTGCCTGGTCAGCCAGAGACAGTATGTCAGAAATATTGTCCGCAAAATCGGGATAGGATGCGATTCCCGTGCTGAAGGACACATGAAATGTATTACCTTTTGCTCCGGTAAAGGAAATAGACAGGAAGTCCTTTCGTATCGATTCAATTATCTCATACGCTTCCTGAACATCCCTGCCGGGAAGCAGGATAGCGAACTCCTCGCCGCCGAAACGGGTCGGTATGATTGACTGGTACGAAAACTTTTGCAGTGTTTCGGCGAACTTCATGAGAACAAAATCGCCGACCTGATGTCCGTGTATATCATTAACATGCTTGAAAAAATCGATATCAACCATGGCAACCGAGACAACCATTGACGGATCTTTTGACGTGATATACTGAAACTGATTAATAAACTCACGACGGTTGTAGAGGTTTGTCAGCTCATCCCGTATTGATAACTGGTAAAAGTCATTGTAGTGTGAAATCTTGTTATCAATATGTGCACGGAGTTCCTCGTCGTTAAACGGCCGTACCAGAAACGCGTCTGCGCCGTTTTGCAGCGCACGGATGTTTTCGGAATGATCATCATGGTCCGAGATGATGATAAAGGGTATGAGCTTCGTCTTGATGCTCGAACGAATCTTGACACAGAAGTCGATACCGTTTTCATTTTCCAGATCATATTCAGAAATAATCAGATTCGGCAGTTGAAACGATATCTTGCTGAGCGCCTCGATCGATGATCTTGCTGTGATGATGTTCAGCGTATCGTCTGGGTAGAGTGTGTATATATCATTCACAAGTTCCCGGTTCTTGTAAACGATTAGAATACGGTTATTTGTTACGCAGATCATTCATATCACACTCCGAAACGTTTTTGAGTTCTTTTTCGTAGTAAGAGTAATTTATATTGTCAAAAAGTACGAAGTAGATATCCGGGTAAACCATATTTTTGTAACAGAAGGACAAAACGGTTCGCAATGCGACAGAACAGGCCTCATCTTTTGGATAACCGTACACTCCTGTCGAGATAGCCGGGAACGCGATGCTTGACAGGGAACGGGCCGTAACATATCGCATGCTGTTCTCATACGCCGAAGAAAGAAGCGCCGCTTCGCCGTACTTTCCTCCGCGGTAGACTGGGCCGACAGCATGGATAACATATTTTGATGGGAGCTTATATGCAGCCGTGATTTTGGCGTTGCCTGTTTCGCAACCCCCGAGTGTTTTGCACTCATCAAGAAGTCCGGGGCCTGCGGCGTGATGTATGGCACCGTCGACACCACCGCCGCCGAGAAGCGAACTATTGGCGGCATTGACGATAGCGTCGCAGGCAACCTTTGTAATATCACCAAGTAAAAGATGTACATAATCGGTATTCATGGTATTAATATATCATAAAAGAACTTATTTTTAAAGTACAAAAGAGACGGGCTTGAGTACGGATACAAATTTCGTGAAAAGATGAACAGCTATGATGGAGTTTAATAATGTATGATATAATCGTAATTGGTGCAGGACACGCCGGCTGCGAGGCGGCACTTGCTTCGGCTCGTATGAACATGAATACACTGCTTCTCTCCGGTAACCTCGACACAATCGCCCAGATGAGCTGTAATCCAGCCATAGGCGGTCTTGCGAAGGGACATCTGGTGAAGGAGATCGACGCTCTTGGCGGCGAGATGGGACGAAGCATAGACCATACCGCAATACACTTCAAGATGCTTAACCGGAGCAAGGGTCCGGCCGTATGGGCGCCACGGGCGCAGGCGGACAAGAAGGCATACCAGTACAGGATGAAGCACATCCTTGAGCAGCAGGACAACCTCGACATCGTCCAGGATGTTGCCTCTTCGTTGATTACCGAACAAAACAGAGTAACAGGTGTCGAAACAGAACGCGGCAACACATTTCTGTCGCGGTCGGTAATCGTCTGTACGGGGACCTTTCTGAAAGGGCTGATTCATATCGGCGATTACCAGCATCGGTCAGGCCGGCTCGGCGACTACTCGGCTGAGCACCTGTCCGGCTCTTACAGACATCTTGGTTTTGAAGTAGAAAGACTGAAGACCGGAACTCCGCAACGCATAAACGGGAATTCGATAGACTTTTCCCGGTGCGACGCACAATACCCGGACGAGATACCGGTTCCGTTCTCGTATGACACCGTTCCGGAAAACCTGCTGGGTATACGGCAGTTTCCGTGCTGGATTACCTATACCACGGAAGAAACCCACCGTATCATACGGGATAACATACACCGATCGCCTCTGTATGGTGGGAAGATAAAAGGAGTCGGCCCGCGGTACTGCCCGTCAATTGAGGATAAGATCGTCCGCTTTTCGGACAAGCCCCGCCATCAGCTTTTTCTCGAACCAGAGGGCGCAGACACAAACGAATACTACATCAACGGATTCTCAAGCTCACTACCCGAAGACGTTCAGCTCGCGATGGTCAGAACGGTTCCCGGCCTGGAAAACGTAAGGGTAATGAGACCCGCGTATGCGGTAGAGTACGATTTTATTCCCCCAGTGCAGCTGTATCCGACACTTGAGACGAAGATTGTGGCAGGACTCTATCATGCCGGTCAAATAAACGGAACATCAGGGTACGAGGAGGCGGCCGCACAGGGTTTAATGGCTGCAATAAACGCTGCGGCAAAGATACGCGGTGAAGAGCCGTTTGTACTGAAGCGTTCAGAGGCGTATACCGGTGTCATGATAGATGATCTTGTAACCAAGGGGCTTGATGAGCCGTACCGCATGTTTACCTCACGAGCAGAATACCGTCTCCTCCTGCGGCAGGATAACGCAGACAGGCGTCTGATGCATTACGGACAGACATATGGGCTCAACAGTCCCGAAAGGCTTGCCCGGATGCAGGAAAAATACAGATTGATTCGCGAGTTTACCGAGGAGCTTTCCTCCCGGACGGTAACGGTCGATGAGCGCACGAAACAAATCTTCACGGACGACCGCTCAAATATCGGCGCAATCCGCGGAAGTATCAAAGCGGGTGAACTGCTCAAGAGGCCGGGAATCACTGTTCATGCGATAGCAGCGTATTTCAGAGAGTGCATACCCGACGAGACGGCTGCGGTAGCGGAGATGGAAATCAAATATGCAGGATACATCAAAAAGGAACTGGAGAAAATCAGGCGGATGGAATCCATGGAAAACCGCGAGATTCCTCTGGATTTTGACTATGACCTGCTTGACGGCATCAAGCATGAAGCAAAGCAAAAGTTGAAGGATGTACGTCCGCGGACGCTCGGTCAGGCGGGAAGAATCCGCGGAGTCGACCCGGTGCATGTATCAATAATTGCGGTCCATATGGACAGACTCGAACGCAAGGAAGGTGTTCCACGTGGAACAGATAACTTGTGAGCAGAATGAAAAGCTGTCATTGTATGCGAGGATGGTGTACGAATATAACCAGGTAAAGAACCTCACCGGCTTCCGAACGGTTGACGAGATATACAAAAATCTTGTTGAACAGTCCATACGTGATCTTACCGTCTATAATGTTCCACGTGGAACATTGATCGCTGATCTTGGCAGTGGAAACGGTGTCCCGGGTATCGTGCTGTCTGTGCTCTTCCCCGAATACCGGTATCTTCTTGTTGACTCAAACGAGAAAAAATGCGCCTTTCTTTGTCGTGTCGTCGCTGATCTTGCCCTCCCCCATGTGTCCGTTTACAACGGACGGGCCGAGGAGGCGTCATCAAGATACCGGAACAGATGCGGAATTGTCGTCTCCCGTGCGTTTGGTCCCGTGTGTTACAGCCTGGAATTTGGACTCTGCATGCTTCAGGAAGGAGGCCATCTTTATGTTTACAGTAACAAGACCAGCCGCAGCCTGTCCGACGAGATGATGCGCTTTGCAGCGGATCTCGGCGCTGCTGCGGATACTCCTTTCTTTGCAGACGGTATCGCATTCAGGAAGGTGGCACATACTCCGGAGGAATATCCCCGCAAGTTTCCGGTCATAAAAAGGTTTGCCGCGCGAACGGCTGAATTCAAATAAACATCAGAAGCGCCGTCAGTGGTTGGGCAGAATCTGCTGGCCCTTCGACGAGTTATATTCTTCCCATATCCGGTATGCATTTTTTTCCGTGATGTCATATTCATGAAAGACGATGTCGTCGATGGTGTCCTGTATCCGCTTTTTTTCCGACAGGCCGTCGGCGTTCATCGCTTCCAGCGCAAGACCGGTCAGCAGTTTCTCCGCCTCTCCTGACAGTTTCTTCAGCGGAAGGCGTTCGAGATTGCCGCGGAGCACCTTGATGGTAAAGAAGTTCTTCTCGTAGAAGTACTGGATGAGTGAAGAGTTGAGGATGGCAAGCATTGCCTCGGGGGTCACGGTTTCCATGTCCGGGATAAATCCGTTCACGTTGTTCAGCGTGTAGTGACCCTCGCGGTCCATGGCGAAGGTGAGTCGTTTGCCGATGAACTTGTAGATGATCTTGTTTTTCGTCAGATAAAGCTCCCGGGGTGCTGTCTGCTGAAGGGCATCAGGATCATATCTGAAGTACGTACCCGCTTTCCCTGCCCTGTACGGTGTGATGTCCCGTCCGGTGAGGATGGGGTCGGGAGTATCTTCAGACCGGCTGTCTGACAGAAAGCGCGGATTATTACCCGTAACGATTCCCAGAAAGAAACGCGCCGAGTCCTTGAGGTAGTAGCAGTTGACCGTGTTCATATGTTCTATGATGTCAAGCGCGTGGACGGTGAAGTGGATGCTGATGATGTGTTCGGGAACCCGTCTGACAGCTGCCTGTTTAACATACATCGTATCGAAACGCTTGTGCGTCACGTCGTTGATCGTTATTGTGTTGTCCTTGTTGTGGGTTGTGTCTTTCACGCAGCAGAAAGATATGGCTGGCGCATAGACCCCCTTGAACTGATCACCCCACAGGTTGATGTTCTGTATCTGTGTGTGGGTTATCAGCATTTCCCTGCAGTTGCGGTGGGCACGTATGTTCAGCAGGGCCTCAGGGACCAAAAAAGACAGTCTCCCCTTCTCCTTCAGAAGTTCAAGCGACCGTTCGATGAACAGGGTAAAGGTATTGATCCCGGATTTTGCCGAGTAGTACGCAGCGCGGTAATATTTCTTTTCTTCCGGTGTAAGGGTGCTGCCCCATGGTGGATTGCCGATGATCAGGTCATACTGGTCCTCGCTGAGGGTGTCCTGTTCCAGCGAGAGAGAATCCTTGTAGATGAAATCGTTGTGCCGGATTGACGTAATCTCTGATACAGGCAAGCCGCTTAACATGGAAAGGTTGTGTCTGGCGATGTAAACCGCTGTGGGGTCGCTGTCGTAACCGATCAGGTTGTGCAAAACAATTCTCCTGCCTGCTTCTTCAATGGAAATGCCGATATTTGTGTACAATGACCGCAGCCGTTTAAATACGCTTGTCAGAAACTGTCCCGACCCGCACGCCGGGTCCATGATGCGGAAGGAGAACAGTGTTTCCGTACTGGTATTTTCAAGCGCCTGGTCGAGTATGGAATCGACAATCTTGTCGCTGGTGAAAAATTGTCCCTTGTACTTCAGGTCACATGCAGATTGAATCTCCTGATAAACCATACCCGCGATATCAATAAATGAATCCGGCTTTATGGACCGAAGGTATGCCTGCAGCATCTTGATTTCTTCGGCAACAAAACTGTTGGGTGCCTCATCCCCGAAAAGTGCGTAAATGATGCTGCGGGGTGAAACGGAACGGGCGGCTGTTTTGTTTGCAAGGATCTCGATGACCGCTGAAAGTTGAGTATAATGAGAAGACATAATCCTGTACCTGTCTTTCGGTAAATGATGCATAGCGGCGGCTTTCCATGCTGCGCCTGTGTTAATTATCGATTGTTCCTGTGTGTTTCTGTGAGTCATTTTTAACTCGTCGTGCACCGTTTAATGTATTGCAAAATGAACCGGGCGCATTATGTCTGATCCCGGGAGAATTATGGAATACAGGGCAGACGGACCGATGGAGCAGACATTTCATACAAAAACCGAAGCTACAAAAAGCGGTTATCCAACACTCGTCTACATCGCAGACGGAAAGCGGCAGCTTCTGCACAGCAGACGGGACCCGTTCCGTGAGCATGTACGGTTTACGGAAATGGCAACCCGCTCACCCGGGGGACTGATTGTTATTCTGGGGCTGGGGCTGGGATATCATATCAGCCCGATGCTTCCGGATTTTCTGCAGGCAAAAAAGATAATCGCCATAGAGCGAATCCCCGACATCATGTCACAGCCTGTCGCCGGTCATGTCCGGAAGATGATCGAAGATGGAACAATAGAAGTGTTAAGCGGAAAAACGCTTTCACAGATTACGGATTTCTTTTCGGATGATGTACAGCCGGTTGCGTATGCATCGCTTTCTGTTCTGAGGCACCCGGCATCGTACAGGATCTTCAACTCCTATTATGCGCGGATAGAGCAGGAGCTTTCCGCGCTGCTGGATAAGCAGATGTCAAACCGTGCGACGATCAACCGTTTTGCGCTGCCCTTTTTCAAGAACGCACTCTTTCACATTTCGCGGATTGACCGCTATCATTCGCTGCAAGTGCTTGCCGGATGCTGCGCTGGAAAAGATGTTCTCGTTGCCTCATCCTCACCTACCCTTGGTGTATTCCTGGACACAATACTCAAAAACAGGTCGCGTCTTGTTGTTATCGCTGTCGACTCCGCGCTGCCGGTCCTCGCGGGATTCGGGATACGTGCCGACTTTGTCGTCTCGGTCGATCCGCAGCCGTGGATACATGAACATCTGATCGGACAAACAGCCGGCACTGCCGGAATAATCACGGTGTTCACATCCGCTCTTCGCGACGCTCCCGTTCCGGTCTTCGGAGCTCTGACGTCACATCCGCTCCTGCAAATCGTCGAATCGCTCTATCCGGGATATTTTCCGTCACTTTCCTCTGAGGGCGGTTCCGTGGCGGGAGACGCGCTGGCCGCGGCGGTCTTGATGTGCCCGGAGAGGATATACCTTACGGGAACCGATTTTTGTTTTCCGCATAACGTGATGTACGCACGCGGGAGCGCATACCAGAACAGGTACGATTTTTATAAGAGGAACAGGTTCTCGCCGAAGGAACGGCTGAACATGGACTATGTCCGCGCGGGAAGCGTCTATCTGGGACGGTGGCGTACCCGGAGAAATTTTCTGGCGTACAGGGATGGTATTCAGAAGCTGACGGATTCGATTGATATTCCTGTTGTGTATCTGCGGGAAGATGGAGAAGAGTACGGACCCGCGGTGAAGGCTGCCGGGTCACTTGACAGCGAGAAGCCGGTGATTGACTATCCCGTAAAGCGAATGCTTGCCGAAACGATACCTGATATCAGGCCCGATCCGATAGCGGTTTTGCACACTCTCGGTTCGGAGGAGGTACTCAAGAGCGTCATCACCCATTCACATGTTCCGCTTCGCTATGCACCGAAGTTATTAACAATTATTAATAATCTGTTGATAAGTGTGAAAAAGTAGCGGTATACACGCTTTGTTACACACCGGTATTCACAAAAGGTGATACCGGCTGTGAAGTGTCGGTGGATAGAGCGCCACACAATTCGGTTTTGTTCCAGGACTGTGTTGGTGAATGAATTCTATGTAAATATATATACAGTTAAAAATGACTTGATTTATTGCCGACGGGGTGAAGTATAGATTCACCTATTTTATGATTAAAACAGAAGGTTAACCATGAATCGCCATGAAAAGAAAATTTCCAAAGTTCTGACTTCCGCCATGACTGACGACCTGACCGCGTATGGTGACATCATCAAGCACATGAAAAAGTCATTAGGCCTTCCCTTCTTCGGAACAAAGAAAATTGCAGCTGCCCTGCTGAAGGAGTATCTGGGGGATGTGTCGGATTTTGAGTACGATCCCCAGGCATTTAAAAATGTCGGCAATGAGAATCTCGTCTTCGAGGACATAAAAGACGGAAAGATCCGTTTGTTCATGAATATCGGCAAGAGCCACAAGATTGTACCTGGTGACATAATCCGCGAAATTGTGAAGCGCTCAGGTATTGATGGAAAGGTGATTGGAAAGATAGACATTCACCAGAACTATTCATTTATCGAAATCCCGGAGCAGTATGCAGAAATTGTCCTCATGTCGTTTGACAATGTCCGCTTCCGCGGTTCGACTGTTGTTCTAGAACCCGCCAAACAAAAGCAGAATGCGTAATCGTACGAGTCCATGAGAAAGTCTAGTACCGGAAAGATCGTTCATGCGGGACGCTGACACTGTACATCGGTGTCCCGCATGCACTGGCATGATGATACCAAACCGCATCAACCGAATGTTTACGATCTGCTCACGATGCGGTGTTGTGATGAACACCGCATACACCGAAGCCTCATACCCGGACACATATTTTACGGATGAATACAGAAATCAGTACGGCAGGACATATGAGGAAGACTTTGACGCACTCTACCAGTTTTCCATAGGCCGTGTTGAGACGATTAACCGTGTCATCAACAAATATCGTATAGCCGTACAGAGTGTCTGCGACATAGGATGCGCGCTTGGTTTTTTTTTAAAGGCTTGCATCGACCGTCTGGAAACAACGAAGGAGTGCCGGTATGACGGCGTGGAGGCGTCGTCATATGCGGCAGCGTATTGCACCGGCCATTACGGGGTTCCGGTGTTTAATGGTCTGTTCTCGGATTACCATCCGGAAAAACAGTTTGATCTCGTTACTGCGTGGTATTGTCTTGAGCATATGAAGGATCCGGTAAAAGCGATCGGCCGGATATATTCATTGCTGAACACTCCGGGTATCGTCTCATTTTCACTACCCTCTGCGTACGGTCCCCGGCGGACGTTTCACCCAGCAGAGTACTTCCAGGCCTTTCCATCCGACCATTCATTGGATTTTACGCCGTCGTCGGTTCGGCTGGTTCTGAAGGCTGCCGGGTTCTCAGACATCATTATCCGTCCGGCATCGATTCATCCGGAACGTGTGTTACACGCCGATTCACCGCTGTATCCGTTTTTTGCTCCTGCCTATTCAATCTTCTCTCGGATTACTGGTTTTTCCGATACAATGGAAGTCTTTGCTCTGAAACGTTAGAAAATTAATTTGACATTGGGAAAGACCCTTTTTTACTGGTAGTTTGATTGAATTCTGCTGTTATAATGAAATTATTATATAAACGAGGTAATAATCATGAAGCGTACTTTTCAGCCAAGTGTTATCAAAAGACTCAGAACACACGGATTCCGTGCACGTATGGCAACAGCCGGAGGCAGAGAAGTCCTCTCCCGGCGCAGGCGCAAGGGTCGTCACAAGCTGACAGTTTCAAGCGAGAGACGAGGAAAGTAAGTACCGCATGTGAAGAGGATGTACTCCCTGAAGGGTAAGGCGTGCTTCAAACACGTCTACCGTAAGGGACAGAAAATACGGCAGAAAAACTGCACATTCTTTGTCGTTGCGCAATGCGCGTTGAAAGAATCAGACTATTGTAAGAAAAACGATAATACGATAAAAATTGGAATAGTTGTACCGCGGTACTTTGGTAAGGCGTTTTTACGGAATAGAGCGAAACGAAAGTTCAAAGAGGCTTTCAGAGATTATTGTTTAACAGAACATAAAGACTATTGTATGATTGTTCGCCTGTACACCGGCTTTATTGATATGACGCAAGACGAGATCAAAAAGGAAATACGGGATTGTTTTTACAAAATAAAATCTATGCGGCCGTCCAGAGGATAGTCTCTGTGTGCAACAGGGGCGCGGCGTTGGCATGTATTCTGTTCATCCGGGTATACAAGGTATGTATTTCTCCATTCCTGCCCCGGGCATGCAGATATTACCCGACGTGTTCCGATTATTCGGCGGCTTCATTCAGAAAATACGGTATGGTCAAGGGATTCTATCTTTCGATCAGGCGTGTTCTCAGATGTAATCCCTTCTTTCCCGGCGGACATGATCCTGTTCCGTAAGTTTGTTCTCTGCCGCAACATCTATTCCTTCCATAATTCATCGTATTCACGTTTCTTTCATAACGGGATGGCATAACACATAGTCAGTACCGGACCTCGTCGGAAAGATTCCGATGGTGAGCGCCGCAGTACGGTATGTGTCCCGCTCAGATCCATGAAGTGGATTCGCGGGGACGATATTATTTACAGGATACAAGAATATGGATAGAAGAACACTACTCGCAATTGTACTCTCCATTGTGGTAATGCTGGCATGGTTGCAGTTCTTTACACCGACACCGCCTGAACAGCCTCAGCAGAGACCCGGGACAACCGAAGAGACCGTAACGGGTTCCGAACCTCAGCAAGAGCAGCAAGAGGTTGAGACTGTCGAAACGGCACAGATCGTTGAAACGGATACTGAAGAGTATGATGAAGCATCGCTGACTGAACAGACATTCACTGTGCAGACTGACGTCTACACGGTATCCGTTTCAAACCACGGCGCGCGGATAACGAGCCTTCTGTACGGTGATCGCAATATCGAGCTCGTTGCACCAACAAAGTATTCCGACGGAATGATCGACTGTTCATTCTACATGAGTGACCGGTCGTTTTTGAACGGTAATGCACTGGACGATACGCTTTGGCATGTGTCAGAACAAAGCGACATGAAGATCGTCTTTGCAAAGAGTATTTTGGTCAACGGCAAGAGAGTAATCGTCAACAAGACTTACGAGTTCGTACAGGATTCATATCACTTTAATCTTACGTACAGCTTTACAAACGGTGCCGGCGAGGCGGTTGCTCTGCCGGAAGGAAAGCTGATCTTTTCTGCGAACGATTTTATCGGACCGCGGATGAATGATTACGACAACCGTTACAACATCATAACGCAGCTCTACTATACGGATAAAAAGAAGAAGTTCTCCAAGGGCGGCGGTTTTATGAAGGAAGCGAAGGATATCACCCATATACGGGAACAGGGTGAATGGACCGGAATCATCAGCCGATATTTCGCGGCACTTATCATGACAGACGGAAAACCTGCTGACGGTATCGTCGCGGATACACGCAAGGACACCGCATACCGCACCGGACTTATTTATGAACTGCCCGTGCTGGCGGAGGATGTGAAACAGACCTATCAGTTTAAGGTGGCCATCGCTGAAAAGAAGAAAAACCTCCTCTCCTCTATCGATCCGAACCTTGAAGGGGCGTCGGATACGAACAAGTTTATCGACCCCATACGAGTTGCCGTTCTCTGGTCGCTGACGAAGCTTAATGTTATCATCCCCAATTACGGATGGTGTGTGATCGTCTTCTCCATCATCACCAAGCTGCTCTTTCTTCCCCTTACGCAGCGTTCGACGGAATCGATGAAGAAGATGTCCAAACTCCAGCCGGAGATTCAGAAGCTCAAGGAAAAGTACAAGGACGACCAGCAGAAGCTGCAGGAAGCAACGATGAAGCTGTACAAGGAGCGCGGTGTAAATCCGATGGGAGGATGTCTGCCGCTTATCGTACAGATGCCCTTCTTTATTGCGTTGTATAGTGCGCTGATCAACTCGGTCGAGCTTTGGAATACGCCGTTCATTCTGTGGATAAACGATCTCTCTATTCCGGATACCGCGTTCTCTGTTGCAGGATATGATATTCATATTCTTCCGCTTATTATGACAGTCACATCGTTCTTTCAGCAGAAAGTTTCAACGGTGGATACCGGAGCGGGCGGCCAGCAGCAGATGATGATGAAGGTCATGCCTGTTGTGCTCTTGTTCATTTTCTGGTCCATGCCGTCGGGTTTGATACTCTACTGGACCGTGCAGAACATACTGCAGGTGGGACATCAGCTGTTTGTAAACAGAGGGAAGGACGACTAAACGAGTCTTGTGTTATCTTCATGCAGTGAGGTACATGAAATGAAAGTTATAGAAGTTGAGGGGCGTTCCATTGAAGACGCCAAAAGGAAAGCAGCCGTCGAGCTCGGCATAACAGTCGAAAAACTCGAGAATTCACATATTGATATTATAGACGAGGGAAAGACAGGCATCTTTGGACTCGGTGTATCACGACCGGCGCGGATTCAGGTTAGCTTCGATGTCCGCACTACAGATATCGGGGACACCGTTAAGGACATCATTCATTCCATCTTCAAGCGTATAGGAGTGGATGTTTCGATCATCGAGTTTCATGAGGGCGAAAACAAGGTCTATGTTGAACTTGAAAGCTCGAACTCCGGTTTGATTATCGGGAAGAAGGGAAAGATACTCGAGGCCGTACAGTTTCTGGTAAACCTGATCGCAAACCACCAGAACAACACAGACAAGAAAATCATACTGGATATCGAAGGATATGGTGCAAAACGGGAGCGTGCGTTGAAAAATCTTTCACGTACTATTGCCACGAAAGTAGCACGTACCGGTAAACCCTATGTCATGGAGCCGATGAACCCGTTTGAGCGGCGGCTCATTCATCTGACTCTTCAGAACGACCGGAGGGTCCTGACGAAGAGTGAAGGACACGGTATTTACCGGAAGGTCCGTGTTATACCAAGGAAAAATGGATAATCAGACGATCTGCGCACCGGCCAGCGCCCCTGTACAGTCCGCGCTGGCTGTCATCCGCATCAGCGGTCCTGATGCTGTTGCCGTCGTCCGGCGGATCTTCTCGCATCCGGAAAGAATAAAGCAGCGCCGGGCGGCTTACGGCTGGATTCTCGACGGTGACGCGCGTGTGGACGACGTTGTCTGTACCTGCTTTACCGCGCCACACTCCTTTACGGGCGAGGACACGGTCGAGATCAGCTGTCACGGTAATCCGCTGATCGTCCAGAACATCATCACGCTCCTGCAGCGTGACACTTCCGTCCGCATAGCACAGCCGGGTGAATTTACCAGACGAGCGTTTAAAAACGGCAAGATTGACCTGACCGCCGCACAGGCGGTGGACGCGATCATACGTGCCAGGAGCAGCTGGGAGATCAGCACGGCACTCCGGCAGATGCACGGTTCGCTTCGCACTGAAATCGACTCGATGCGCAGCAGGCTGATTGAACTGCGCGCCGATGTTGAGGCGGCAATAGATTTTTCTGAAGAACACATAGAGTTCGTTTCACGTGAGGAGATTACCGATGCCGTCGGTGTCATCGGTGAACAGCTCTCTCTCGTACTGCAACGGTGCCGCACCGGCGAACGAATCGCACAGGGACTTTCCATCGCCATCGTCGGCAAACCGAACGCCGGGAAGTCAAGCATCCTCAACTATATCGTCAACGAAGAACGAGCAATCGTGTCCGACATTCCGGGCACGACACGCGACCTTGTCAGGGAGACCGTACAGTTAAACGGCATCCACCTGAATCTGATCGATACGGCGGGTATCCGCTACTCGGAGGATGCGGTTGAGAAGATCGGTATTCAACGGTCGCGCGAAGCGGTTGAGAAGGCACATATCGTACTCGCGGTTCTCGATTTGACGACAGGCATCACTGATGAAGACCGCAACATATTCTCGATTCTTCCTGAAGACCGTGTCATATTTTTGTTAAACAAGTCCGATATCGCCGATAGCGTGATCATCTCAGAGAGTGATCTACCCGCACGGAGCATACTTTTTTCGGCGCGTACAGGAGAGGGTTTTGCGAAACTTGAAGAAGCGATAACCGCCATGATGCATCTTGGTCTCGAGGAGCGTGACCAGTCTTTTCTCGCAGACACCAGAATCATTGCGGCTCTCGAAAAGTCAAAGAGCCTTTGCGGTGTTCTTGCCGAGTCTGCCGCGAGTGGAAATCCGGAGGAGATCGTTGCGTCCGATATACAGGAGCTTCTTGACACGCTGCAGGAAATCACAGGAGAGGTAACGACAGACGATGTGCTTGAGTCGATCTTCAGCAGGTTCTGTATCGGGAAATAGGCTTCTGGTACTGCTGCTTGTACTCCTTGTCACGGTAGTGTCATGCGACGACATCGGTTATCGGAACGCATCGGGCGCAGACAAAAGCGGCGATGACGGACTGCAAATCGAATCTATCTATGACGATCCTGACAAGGTAGACAGGTTTCTGCAGGATCTTGCCGAAACGTATGAGACGTGCGAGTATGTGGTGCTCGGTTATTCATCCGATAGAGGATATCCCCTTTCAAAGATAATCATTTCTGACAATCCAGGAACAGTTGAGGCTGAGCCGAAGATACAGATAATCGGTGCCGTCCATGGAGACGAGCAGTCAGCCGTGTATGTTCCGCTTGCGTTTGCGTCTCTTCTGCTGGAATCGGATGATCCCGGTATAAAGCAGCTGGTTGAATCATACAGTTTTCACATCATGCCTGTACCAAATCCATGGGGACTGAAAAACAGAAAGCGCTATACAGCCGATCTGGTTGATCTTAACAGAAACTTCTCATGGGCATGGACGGAAGGCTCGTACCACGGCGATGAACCATTTGATCAGAGTGAGTCTGCTCTCATACGGGATGATGCCCTTGATAATGCCTATTCCCTTTCGCTGACATTTCATGCGGGTGAGGCCTGTATATCAACTCCCTGGGACTATATCGGGACAACGGAGTCTCTGGGTGATCCGCAATCCTATTCGTACGATGATTTTCTTGCGTTCTACATGCCTAACGCACAGACGGTATTCTCATACGCACGGGAATATGAACTGGATGTTGTTAATGCGGGTAATGATGACTTTTATTCAATTGAAGGTTTTGACTGGTATCCGTGCTACGGAACCCTCGGAGACTGGATGTACGGCCAACGTGGAGCGGTTGCATACACGATAGAGCTCTCGAAGCGGAAGCTCTATTCTCCGGAGTATGAGATACGGCATGTCTGGGATGAACATCGCAACGCGCTGGTCAGACTCCTTGATATCTGCGCCACTGGTATCTCCGGCACGGTTACCGACGGCGATACCGGCGAAGCGGTTCAGGCTGTTATCCATGCAGCGGAGGCCGGCAGAGATCCCAGGGACCCGGTGCTCTATTCCCTTTTTACCGAAAGTGACCGTACAAACGGCTTCTTTCACCTCATCTGCGACCCGGGGACCTATACGGTAACGGTAACAGCGGACGGATATGACGTGTACGAAGGATCGGCGGGACAGGGAACCTCTCCCGTTTCGATCGTTCTGCACAAAACACCGTAGTATTCTTCCAATTTGTCTCATCACCGCTTTCATTTTGTCCGATAGTATACCTGAATATCCAAGTGTAAAGTGACATTGATGAAAAAAGCGCTGATACTCATTCTCTTCGTCCTGTGCGCAGCCAGTGAGGCGTTAGGCGGACCGTTTATCAGGATTCACTCCGTCGATACTGATAGTGACTTTCCGCGGGTTTCCCTGTTGGTGTCAGCACGGGACACGGATGGAAACTGGATTAGCGGCCTTGACGAAGACAACATCCTTATCTATGAAGACGGCTTCCGGGTAAACTATGTGCAGGTTGCCGGTCAGTCTCGCAGTACCGATACGCTCTATCTTGTCTTCTCTATCGATTCGAGCAAGAGTCTGTCAGAAAATACGTTCAAGAAGCTGAAGAAGTCAGCTGTCGATATCGTTACGGCTTCGTCCATGTCAGAACGGATCGCCCTGGTCCGCTTTAATGACCGTGTCGTCATAGTTAAAAATTTCAGTGACAACAAACACGCACTCGTCTCGACACTAAGCGAGATGTCGCGGAACGGTACGAAGACGATGCTGTATAACGCGATCTATGATTCGGTCGACCTGGTCTCTCGTGCTGACAGCGGCCGAAAAGCTATCGTCATTTTTACGGACGGGAAGGACGAAGGAAGCAGTGTAACAATGGACGATGTTGTCGACCTTTCGCGTGAGTCAGGTGTTCCGCTGTATGTTATCACGATGTCCGGATCCCGGCATATCGAATCGATGAACAGGATGGCAAAGCTGACCGGTGGACAGACAGTCCTTATCGATACGGTCGACAGCCTTGTTCTTGCGTACAAACGAGTCATCCAGAATATCAAGAGCCAGCATCTGGTGAAATATGTCTCCATGGCCACGGCCGACGGAAGGCCACACCGTCTCGAAGTACGGCTGAAGTACGAATCGATCCGTGACAGGGACATCAGGGAGTTTATGGTAGAAAAGGAATTCTTTACGATAGAGTTTCCTGATTACACGCAGATTCTTTTAATCATCATGCTTATTCTATTTGTCGTTCTTCTCGGTATCGGTCTTGTCTTCCTTGTCCGCAGACGGTCGCACATTCCGTATGAACGGAAGGATAAGAAACGAAAGGAAAAAAACAGGAAGAAATACGGTACAAGCGAAGAGCCTGATTTTGATGATGAATTCTTTACGGCATCGACAGACAGGATGTATTCGGCGGACACAGCCGCGGGACAGCCGGAGAAGAGGGATTATGAGATGTATGCCAATGCATGGCTGATCCTGCAGAGCGGGGGGCGCCGAAAGAAGTTTCCTCTTTCCAAGGACGAGGTCGTTATCGGTACATCACAGGAATCACACCTTGTTGTAAAGAACAGTGACGTCTCACCCCGACATTGCAGTATAAAGTATATGGACGGATCGTACTATCTATTCGACCTCGTCTCACTTCAAGGAACTTTTTTAAACGGGAAAAAACTCCTTCGTCCGCGGCAGCTCTTTGACTGGGACGAGATCACCATCGGACCTGTTTCGTTTATCTTCCGCGGGTCAACCGTATAAATATTTGCGCTCACCTGTCTGGCCCCAAATACAACTTGACTTTTATTGTATTACAAATATGTTTCATAAAAAATATTCTACAAGGGGTCTGCGATGGACTTTGCGTTAAAACATCAGCCCTCCTATTCGCTTGTTGAGCTTCGATTGAAGCCGGGCGAAAAGATAAAAACAGAGGCTGGAGCAATGGTGTACATGAGTCCAAACTTTTCTGTTGTTACCAAGTTTGGGAGCGGATTTCTTTCGGCGCTTGCCGGAAAATTTCTGGGTGGTGAGTCCCTCTTCGTCAATGTGTACAGTGCACAGGAGAAAGAAGGGGTATTGGGGCTTGCGACTGATCTTGCCGGTGATGTGGCGCATGTTCGGCTTGAGAACACAACGCTGATCATGCAGGCCGGTGCATTTCTCGCTTCCTCTGAAGAGGTAGAGATAAAGGCAATGTTCGGCGGACTGAAGTCGTTTTTCAGCGGAGAAGGCGCATTTTTCCTGAAGGCAAGCGGCACAGGCGATCTCTTCTACACATCGTACGGCGCGATAGTGCCAATCGAGGTGGATGGATCATACATCGTCGATACGGGGCATATTGTCGCTTTTGAAGATTCTCTGGCCTACAAGATTAAAAAGGCGTCGAAAGGACTGTTCTCGACGATGGCCTCAGGTGAGGGTCTGGTTATGGAGTTTTCCGGTAAAGGAAAGCTGTGGATTCAGTCGAGAGTGCCGGGGGGGTTCATCGACTGGGTAACGCGTCTCTTGCCAAACTAGGAGGTTATCATGAAAATTGATATTCAGTATAAACCGTCATATGCGCTTGCTGAGGTTTCGCTTGAAGCCGGTGAAAAAATCAAGGCCGAAGGCGGAGCAATGGCGAGCATGTCGTCTAACGTTAACATACAAACACATAAAGCCACAAAAAAAGGCGGAATCCTGAAATCGCTCAAGGCGGCGGTCCTTGGCGGTGAGTCTTTCTGGATGAATACATTTACCGCGGAAAACGGAAAGGGAGAAGTCACACTCGCGCCGACCCTCCCCGGAGACATAGCCACTGTCACACTCAATGGATCAATGTTCGTACAGTCATCATCGTTCCTTGCCGGTCCAGAGGATCTTGATTTTGATACGAAGTTTCAGGGCATGAGGGGGTTCTTTTCCGGAGAATCCCTCTTCTTTCTCAAGCTTACCGGCAACGGTGATGTTCTTCTGTCGAGTTACGGCGGCATTGAGGAGCTTCCGGTTGACGGATCCATAATTGTGGATACGGGACATATCGTTGCCTTCAGCGAGGGACTATCGTATAAGGTGAAGAAGTTCGGCGGCTGGAAGTCCTTCTTCTTCTCCGGAGAAGGCCTGATAATGGAATTTTCAGGCAAGGGCCGTATCTGGATTCAGAGCAGAAACGTTAAGTCATTCGGCGATTGGCTTGGACAGATGCTGCCGCCGAGAAAGGGTTAGGAGGATAGCATGAAATACGAAATACTGGGAAAGCCTGATTTTCCCTGCATAAAGGTGAATCTGGAGAAGGACGAATCGATTGTATCAGAAGCCGGAGCCATGATATCGATGACTGCAAACATTGAGCTCAAGGCTGCTGCGAAGGGCGGTCTCTTCGGCGCGGCGAAGCGGTCACTTTTGGGCGGAGAATCCTTTTTCCAGAGTACGTTTACCGCTACGGACGGTCCTGGTGAGATATTTTTTACGTCAGGCACAACCGGAGACATAGATGTAGTGGAACTTTCAGGTAATGAACTGATCATGTCTACCGGAGCATATGTCTGCGGCAGTCCCGAGATCGAGATCGACAGTAAGTGGGGCGGATTCAAGGGATTCTTCGGCGGTGAGGGACTATTCTTTCTGAAGGCGTCCGGAACCGGAACGCTCTTTTTCTCGAGCTTCGGCGCGATAAAGAAGATAGACGTATCAGGTGATTACATCGTTGATACCGGACATATCGTTGCTTTCGAACCGTCACTGCAGTATAATATAGAAAAAGTCGGCGGATTAAAATCACTCTTTCTTTCGGGAGAGGGACTCGTTTGCCGTTTCTCCGGCAACGGAGCGCTCTATATACAGACCCGAAACCAGAATTCATTTTCTGCTTGGGCAAACCAGTTCAGACGAGTGGAAAAAAAGAGTTGATCAATTCACCGATCGGTGATTTCTTACAAATACTGTCGAGTATTAATCTCTTGTTGCAGAAAAACTGATGTGTCACACAATACCGGCTGTTACGCGCAGCCGGTATTAATAAAAGGGGAAATATGCCTTTTCAATACAATATACGGACCATGGACGATGTCGATATTATCGAAATAATCGGCGATTTGAAAGTCTTTGATCTGGCCGATTATACCTCATTCTTTGATGAGTATCTGTCGAATGGACAAAAAAAGATCATCATTGATTTTTCCAAGATCAAGTATATCGATTCAACCGCGATAGGACTTCTTGTCAATATCAAGCGAAACGCAGAAGAAAAAGGCGGAACGCTCGTGATATCATCCGTAAACGACGACATCATGAACGTCTTTTCGATTACCGGCATCGACAAATTCATAGACCTCTACAACTCTGTCGATGACGCACTCAGGAACTTTCATGGCAGTGTATAAAGAGACTCTCACACTGCAAGTTGACGGATTTTCATCAGCAGTAAACATGACCGACCAAGTGCAGCGTATCGTATCGAAATCCCGTATACGCAACGGTATCGTCAATGTGTTCGGTATCGGATCCACCAGTACGGTAACCGTCGTCGAATACGAGCCGGCTCTTGTCGAGGACGTCCGTGACATTCTCGAAAAACTGGTACCCAGTTCAATACGAAGCCGTCACTCGGAAACCTGGGGTGACGATAATGGTTTCTCTCATATGCGCACTACACTCTTCGGCTGTGAGATAACGGCTCCTGTGGATGACGGCCGGGTGTTTCTCGGCACGTGGCAGCAGATAATCCTCATCAACAATGACAACCGTTCGCGGAGCCGGTCAGTACGCGTCTCGGTCATCGGAGAGTAGAGCCGTCAGTTTCCTTCCTGAAGCTCCCGCTGCAGCACTTCCTGCTCATAGAATCGCCTGGACATCTCACGCTTGTGTTCGATAACCCGAATCGGCGTTGTCAGAAAGAAGCGGTCGCCTTGAAATTCGAGCAGCTTTTCGTACTGTTCATACGCCTCGCCGTACCGCTGCATATTGTACGCGCTCTCTGCGTAATAGTAATGGTATGCCTTGTCGTATTCTCCGCGTTCGGTATCGATGATCCGCAGTGTCTGGTACGCACGGTAATACTTATTGTCAAGAAACTGAAGCCGTGCTTTGCCGAGCAGGCCGTTAGAATGGTAGGGGTCCCTGTCAAGTACCGCATTATAGTATTTCTGCGCTTGAGTACGGCGGTTCATTGACAGATACGCGTTGCCGAGCAGAACATAGATGTCGAGGTGGTTGGGATCAAGGTGTGAAGCGTTCCTGTACAGTTCGATCGCCTCTTCGACTTCACCCGCAGTTTCGTATGTCCGCCCCATTTCAACATAGGTAAGGTAATACTCCGGAACGATGTGCTGGGCTTTTTTCAGATAGTGAATGGCAAGCCTGAAGTCCAAAAGATGAGCATATGATTTACCGAGGTTATACAGAAGCGGATAAAAGAGCGGCGCTTTCTTGAGTGCCTGTTCAAGAACATCTATTGCTTCCCTGTAGCTGCCAGACTGCATCAACACGGCGGCATTGTTATTCTCGGTCGCGACGAAACTGTCTCCGCTGCAGTAAAGAATATCGTTTCTGCGGTAGATACGTTCCTGCGGCAAAATATCTGCTACCGGAGCCATCTCTTCCCGAAGCAGCTTGTTCAGCTTTCGGTTGACGGTTTCCCCCACCACGGGAGTATCCGGCAACAGGATAACGGTAGTGAGTACAGCAATCAGAAGAAAAGCGTACAGACGTATCATGTTCTCTACCTCAGTTATACAGAGCATATCCCGATGACAGAAGAAATCGGAAAAGGCCAAGCGTTGAACGTGACTTTCCGCCGTTAAAGTTCTGCTGTGGTTCGGGAGTCGTACGATCAAACGAGTCGTATGACAGGTCGATATGCGTATAGGTTACACCGGCCGAGATGAATACGCCGTTGTTAAAGTAATACACGCCATGAAGTGCGGCACCGTACACAAAAATCGTCTGATCAAATGTTTTCGGTTGGGAGAACCCGGTAAAGAGTTCATCGGCACAGGGGGCCGGCGTGTACTGTGCAAACGCAACGCCTATCTGCGGACTAATGAGGACGTCCCACGGTTCCCGTACGGTCACGTGATAAGCCGGTCCGAGCATCAGGGAGATGTCCTGATATAAAGGAAAGCTTTCATTCTTGTAGTTCTTGCCAAAATGAGTCCGCTGTATTACCATGTTCCGGTCAACAGTAAGCCGTGCGCCCAAGTGGTCAATGAACATGTATTCGGAGAAGAGTGATACCGAGTAGTTGAGATGACTGACAACGACGGTACGTGTTGTTTCCTGTCCGGTAAAGGTATATGTTGTACCGTCAATGAAAGAATCTTCGGCTTCGATCGCGGAACCGGTAGGTATACCAAGACCGATCGATGCCCCAAAGAAGACCTGCCCCCCGTATGCTCCAACAGGATTCTTGTCAAGGTCCTCGAAGCGCGTCAGGGCAAAAAGGGACGATGATTGAAACAGAATGAACACCAAGGCACTTATTGCTCTCATGGGTATGTACTGATACTGTTATAAACACTTTTCAAGAACAATTGTTCGCAACACATGAAATTAATAGTTTTATAGACAAAAAATATATGTTTCTGGATAGTATTGCACTAAAATAAACTGTAAAGCTGCATTTCGGTGATACAGAATCTCACAAATGATGGCGAAAGACTGGATTTATGGCACATACTATACGTCGTATCCTCTTGATCAATTATGAGTATCCTCCGCTTGGCGGCGGAGGCGGTATCTCGTCTGAAATCCTGGCCAGGGAATGGGCGAAGGACTCGGAAGTACATGTGCTGACCTCATCGTTCAAGGATCTTCCGATGTTTGAAAAACGGGACGGCGTGTCGATCTACAGGAGCCGGGTATTCTTTCGGCGCTTCCGGGATACGGCAACATTTATATCCATGATATCGTTCCTCGTTTCCGGATTCTTGAAGGGAATCTCCCTGATGAAACGGAATGAATACACGGTTATCAACACTCATTTTGCCGTGCCGTCGGGACCGCTTGGCATGATCCTTGGCAAGCTGTTTAAAACAAAGAATATTCTGTCGCTGCACGGCGGAGATATTTTTGATCCATCAAAGAAGCTTTCTCCGCACAGAAATGTGCTTTTTAAGGTAATCGTAAAATGCATACTCCACCAGGCTGATTTTATTATCGCGCAGTCGACAAACACGAAGAACAATGCACTGGAATACTACAAAATAAACAGGTATATCCACATAATACCGCTGGCGTTTTCCCGTCCCGATTTTGCAAAAAAAAGCAGACATGAGATGCATATCAAGCAGCATGAATTTGTTGTTGTTTCAATCGGAAGGCTCGTGAAGCGGAAAGCGTTTGACGATGCGATCAGAACAATTTCGGAAATACAAAGCGACAGGATTCACCTGTATATAATCGGTGAGGGTCCGGAACGGCAGTATCTGCAGTCTGTTATAAGGGAGCAAAATGCCGGCGACAGGGTAACGCTTGTCGGATATGTTAATGATAATGAAAAGTACAACTACCTCGCAAACGCCGATCTCATGCTCATGACATCGCTTCATGAGGGTTTTGGAATAATTTTCCAGGAAGCCATGCATTTCGGTCTTCCGATTGTCTGTACGAATAACGGCGGCCAGCTTGATCTGTTAAAGCATGAGAAGAATGCACTGCTTTGCAATGTTGGAAGCGTCGATGAATGTGCGGAATCAGTTGACCGCCTTATGAAACAACGGGCGTTGTACAACAGATGTTCCCGGAATAACAAAAAGGACATAAAAAAATATTATTCGGAAGAGATTGCCGGACAATATATGAATCTGTTTATGAAAGTTGTGTTTGGTGAAACGTTGTGAGTATCAGGGTAACAACAGTAACGAGAGAGACAAAGACCCAGTCCGATATCGCGGGAGAACTGGAGGGTCTCTCCATTCAGCATCACCGTTCGATTAACGCGATCAGGTCTGAACTGACCGATGTGCTGCTTATCGACTCTGACTACTTTAAAGGTGATGAAACCTTTCAGTTTAATCTTTCAAGAATACGGAAAAAACTGGCCCATAAGCCGGTTATTTTGCTGCTCCACCTGTCACTGCGTGATGCCGTCGATGTTGAGTGGTTCTTTGACGATTTCATACTCTATCCTCTGCGGAAAGGAGAGCTGCGCCTCCGTATTGAAAAGCAGCTTGGAAAAAGTTTTGAATCGATCGATGATTCGATTATCAGGATCGGTGACATAGAAATTAATCTGAATGAGTATTCCGTTTTTCTGAATAACGAAAAGATTGATTTTACCTATAAGGAATTTGAACTCCTGAAGTTTCTCATACAGAACAGCGGCAAGGTCTTCTCGCGCAAGGAACTCCTGAGCAAGATATGGGGTATTGAATACATAGGGGGTACCCGCACGGTCGATGTTCATATCCGCCGACTCCGATCCAAACTCGGTGCCGACTTTAATTCGCTTATAGAGACTGTCCGAAACGTCGGATACCGCTGTATAGCGGTTGAAAACACAACAACCAGCAATCCGGATTAAAATGGAAGCGGATCATACACATATTCAGCATCATGCACTTTTTTCCCACTCGTTGCAGCACTACCCGGGTCTCGTCGCGGTGAAGGACTCGTCGTTGAAATACGTTTATGTTAACGACAGGTTTCTTGAATGTACGCGGAAAAACAAGGACGAAATCATCGGCAGGAAGGAATATGAGATTTTCGGCCTGGAATATCGAAAACTTGCTGATATTGAGCGGCGTATCATCGTGGACGGCGAGACATACAGCTATACGCATGCTCTGTCGCATAACGGTAGTGTGTCGCATTTACGCGTCCTTAAATACCGAATCGAATCAGATGGAAAAGTGTATGTTGTCATACTCGCACACAATATCGATGCGGAGGTTAAACAGCAGTCTGATCTTAGAAAAAACGAGATATATCTGCGGACAATTGTAGACTATTCCGATTCTGTCATGGCGGTTCTTGACAAACAGGGACGTATCAAAAACTTCCTTGGATCAGACAGGATCATTAATAATCCATCCACAGCATTCCGTATTCTTATATCGGAAATTATCGATACGTATTCATCCAGGCAGATTGTCGAGAATATCCGACATGTCATGAACAGCAAGGAAGAGCTCTCTCTCAAAAAATCGCTTACGTACAAGAATCAGGAATACTATTTAAAGGATAACTATTATCCAATTGTAAATGAAGACGGAACGGTTTCCGAGGTCGGCATTATCCGTCAGGATATTTCCAAAAGCAGGGAGATACAGGAAGCTTATACAAATCTGGTCAACAACTCTTCGTTTGGTCTTTTCATCATACAGGAAGACAAAATTGTCTTTGTTAACAGCCGTCTTTCGGAGATAATCGGATTCAGGACAGACAACATCAGAGACCGCGACATCACTCTGTTAATAAAAACACTCGTACCAATCGTCGAACGGGAAAGAGTATTTGAGGAATACGAAAAGATAGTAGAGAACACATCACTAAAACATTCTTATGAATTTCGGCTCTATACGAAATCCGGACAGCTTATCTGGGTTGAGTTCATGTGGAACAGGATAGTATATAACGGGCACAGTGCCATACAGGTGGCACTGATTGATATTACAGAAAAGAAATACGCGGTTGCAAATCTTGAAAAGTACAAGCATATCGTCAACTCATCACATGAGGGAATTGTTTTCATTGACGACAGAAAGACTATTACGCTTGCCAATAACCATATTCTTGCATTGCTTAAACTTCCATCTGAGCATATTGTCGGGAAAACCCTGGACGTGATACTCGGTAAATCTGTCAATGAATCGGCTCTGGACGGCATGCTGGAAGAGTGTTTCGAAAACGGAAGGTTTCAGAAAACTGAACAATGGCTGGACTTTCCGTCCGGTGAACGGTATGTTGAGATTTCATTCAATCCATATATCGAACGAAGAAACCGGATAACAGGAGCAATAATCGTTATAAATGATATAACCGACGAGATCGAGACGGACCTTCGCATGAGTGAAATTGCCCAGAACGAAAGGCGGAAGATTGCAATGGAACTTCACGACGGGTTGACCCATGAACTGCTCGGTATCTCCATTAATTCAAAGATATTGGGCCAGCAGATTGCCGCAACCGGTGCTTCCGTTGAGATGGTCAAACTCGTACACGATATAAAGGAAAGCCTCAACAGTGCAATATCCAATGCAAAGAATCTCTCACGCGGTATCTCTCCCATACATGAACAATATACCAGTCTGCAGACGATGCTTGAGGACCTTGTCCGCATCGTCGAGAATAGATATAATATTGAATGTACACTGACGGTAGAGGACGATATAGAATTCAAAGATGACCACATCCTTGAGAACCTCTATTACATCATCGAGGAATCTGTTACAAATGCGGTAAAGCATGCACAAACCGACAGGGTACAGATCGATATTACGCGCCAAAATGATTTCATATTGATTAAGGTCCGTGATTTCGGAAGCGGGTTTACATATGATTCAACATCAGCGGGTCTTGGAATCAAGTTTATGCGGATGAGATGCCGGTCAATCTCGGCATCTCTGGATATTTTTTCAGAGGACGGCAGCGGGGCTGTTGTATGTTGCAAGCTGAAAGCACAATGACGCGTCTGCAAACAAAGCGGCTATTTCTTAAACAGAGATGATATTTTTGACGCAACCTGTGAGAGAATCCCCTTCCCTTTCTTGCCGTTTACGCCAGCCTTTTCCGTGCCGGCAACGGAAAAATCCTCGCCATATTTTTCTGCATACATCTTCAGACGCTTATCAAGATCATGCTTTCGTTTCGGAGTCATGTTTTTCTTTGTTATCTGTTTTGGCCGTTTTTGAGCGGCAGCTTGCTGTACAGGTGCAGAAGATTTTTTTGATGTGGACTTGCGGCTATCCGGTCTTCTACTGTCAGATTTTGACCGCTGGCTTCTGGCATGAGTTCTCTTCTGCTCGTCAGTATCCTGATTGGATGGGCGCGACCGTTTGGGTTGTTGACGTTTCTGCCTCGAGCCTTCCGGCCTAATAAGATTTCTGTCCTTCCGGCGTGAGTCGCCTCTCCGGTTGTCGCCTCGACCGCCTGTCCGGCGCTTATTGTTGTCGAAGGACGATAGTGAGCTGTAATCCATACAGGCAGTGTCGACGAAATAATCATCTTCCGGCCAGAAAACCGGAATCTTGATATCCAGAAAATTTTCAAGCGGTTCCAGACCGTATACAAATCGTTCACAGACAAACGAATAGGCTACACCCTTCATTCCGGCACGCGCTGTCCTTCCGACGCGGTGGACATAATTTTCCGGGTCCTCCGGAAGGTCGTAGTTTATTACCATATCGAGTTCGTTTACGTGTATACCGCGTGCAGCAACATCGGTGGCAACAAGAAAGGGGATCTTGTTCTCTTTGATCTTGTTGATGATTGTTGTCCGCTTTGCCTGCGGCAGGTCGCCGATTATGTATTCAGCATCTACTCCGTGGAGTTTCAGCTTTTCGGCAACCATAATGGCGGCTTGTTTTGTGTTGGTAAAGATGAACGCTGTCTTCGGTTTCTGCTTTTCAAGAAGACCGAGCAGGAAATTGAACTTCTCATGCAGGGATACATGAACGACATAATGCTCTACATTCTCTACAATAAGCTGGTCTGGGGAGAGGTCGATCTCTACGGGGTCATGAATAAACTTGCCCGCGAATATTTTTACATTCCGGTTAATCGTCGCACTTAACAGAATTGTACGTCGCTTGTCTGATCCCGGCAGTTTACGTACAATAAATTCTATATCCTTCGAGAATCCCAGGTCAAACATTCTGTCCGCCTCGTCGACGACAAAATAGGTCACGTCGGATATGTTTATCTTTTTGCTCTTTATAAAATCGATCAGCCGCCCTGGAGTAGCGATCATAATATCGACTCCTTCTGCCAGCTGCATCTCCTGCTTCTTGTATCCGACACCGCCGTAGAAGGTTGCGATTTTGTATGGTAGATACTTGCCGATCTGAATGGCTTCCTTTTCAATCTGCAGAGCAAGCTCCCGTGTCGGCGCGAGTATCAGCGCGAATTTACGTGTGTTTTCATTACACGTGGTAAAGTGATTAAATATGCTAATCAGAAATGCCGCTGTCTTTCCGGTTCCCGTCTTTGACTGGATGATGACATCGGATCCCTGAAATGTGCTTTTAAATGTCTTCTCCTGAACCTCGGTACAGCTTTCGAAGCCGAGTTCGTCAATACTCTTTAACAGGTCAGGATGAAGATCAAGTTCGGAAAATACCATGTATACTTTGCCTTGAATATAGTTTTACGTCTACAATCTGCGGACAAGCACGGATTTTGTAAAGATAAATGCAGCAAACGTACCATTTTTATAAGATATAACTAATCTGCCGTTAAGAAAAAACAATTTACATATAGCGGCAAACAATTTTCTGTAATCGAAAAAGTGAAAAGTCCGATACGGTACAACAGTTTTCCTGTATTGGTCCAAAACTCACATAATCAGCCGTATATACCAATACGGTACTCCCATACTCTTTTTGCCGGAGGTTGTATGTATAATCCCGAATATGAATTGCTCCCGGTTGACGAACTAAAAAAGCTCCAGCTGCAGCGGATGCAGGAAACGGTACGCCGGACGTATCAAAATAATGAGTACTTCAGGAAAAAGTATGACTCGGCCGGATTTCATCCCGATGATCTGAAAAGTCTTGATGACGTGAAGCATATACCCTTCATGGAAAAACAGGAGATGCGGGATAACTATCCGTATGGTCTTTTCGCTTCGCCGCTTTCCGATGTCGTACGAATTCACTCGTCATCCGGTACAACGGGAAACGCAACCGTCGTTGGATATACCAGAAACGACATCGACGTTTGGGCGGAGCTCTGTGCACGGACTCTTGCAGCCGCCGGGGCCGGGAAGGACGACATCGTCCAGGTTGCCTATGGGTACGGTCTCTTTACCGGCGGACTGGGCATACACTACGGTGCCGAAAAGCTTGGAGCGGTGACCGTACCGATATCGGGAGGAAATACCGCGCGGCAAATAATGCTGGTCAGGGACCTTCACTCAACTGTGCTGGCCTGTACGCCGTCATACGCGCTCAACCTCATCGATTATGTCGAAAAGAGCAACCTTGACTTTGATTTCAGGTCATCGACGCTCAAATACGGCATATTCGGCGCAGAACCGTGGAGCGACAGCATGCGTGCCGAAATCGAGGAACGTATGGGTATTGACGCATACGACATCTACGGATTGAGCGAGGTTATCGGACCGGGCGTGTCAATCGAATGCAGCCAGAAGCAAGGACTTCATGTGTTTGAGGACCATTTTTATGTGGAAACGATCAATCCGGAGACCGGCGAGGTTCTGCCGGAGGGCGAGACCGGCGAAATTGTCTATACGTCGCTTACAAAGGAGTGTTCGCCCGTTATACGATACCGTTCACGCGACATTACCCGTCTCTTCCGGGACAGCTGCCCTTGCGGCCGGACATCGGTAAAGATGGAAAAGGTAACCGGACGATCAGATGATATGCTTATCATACGCGGTGTAAACGTCTTTCCGTCCCAGATCGAGACCGTACTGATGTCTGTGGACGGTGTAAAGCCGCACTACCAGATCATAGTAGACCGTCAGAGCACGATGGATGATGTAGAGATACAGGTTGAGGTTAACGAGGCGATCTTTTCCGATGAGCTCAAGGTCATGAACAGCCTCAAGTTGAAAATAGAAGATGCCGTAAAGGGAACACTCGGTATTTCATCAAAGGTTATACTGGTTGAACCTCAGACCATTGAGCGCAGTATGGGCAAGGCCAAGCGGGTAATCGACAGACGGCAGATTGAAAAAGGAGCATAAGATGAGAATAAAACAGACATCTGTTTTTCTTGAAAATAAACCGGGACATCTACAAAATGTCCTGAAAATACTCGGTGAAAATGATATAAACATCAGGACATTGACCATAGCCGAGGTTTCCGATTTCGGCATTGTCAGAATGATCGTCGATAAACCTGAAATGGCGCACAAAGTCCTCAAGGCTGAAAACGTAACATCGTCGGTGACCGAGGTCCTCGGTATCGGTATCGAAGATACTCCGGGCTCTCTGTACAAGACAATCGAATACTTCAAGGATAATGACATTAATATCGAGTATATGTATGCGTTTCCGGAAAAAAAGGACGGCAAGGCCGTCATGATCTTCCGCTTTGAGGATATTGACAAGGCGCAGGAGGTTTTTGCCGAACATGGATTCAACGTACTCAAAAAAATTGATATTATCGGAGACGAGAGTAATGAACAAAGTTCTTCTTGGTAACGAGGCAATTGCCAGGGGTGCATACGAAGGCGGCTGTCATGTTGCGGCGGCATACCCCGGTACGCCATCAACAGAAATTCTCGAAGCGGTGGCAGCAAACCATCCGCAGATTAAATCGCAATGGTCACCCAACGAGAAAGTGGCGCTGGAAGTAGCTGCCGGTGCTTCAATCGCCGGAGCACGTGCCATGTGCGCGATGAAACATGTGGGCCTGAACGTCGCCGCGGACCCGCTCTTTACCTTTTCCTATACGGGGGTAAACGGAGGACTCGTCATCATCAACGCGGATGATCCCGGTGCATGGAGCTCTCAGAATGAGCAGGACAACAGACACTATGCCCGGGCATCGAAGCTGCCGATGCTTGAACCGTCCGATCCGAACGAGGCAAAGGACTATGTCCGGGAGGCGTTTGAGCTTTCCGAACGGTTTGACCGGCCGTTTCTTGTACGGGTGACTACCAGAATCTCACACTCCCGGGCTATTGTTGATTGCAAGGAACGGGATGAGGTACCGGTGCGTGAATTTGTCCGTGACCCGAAAAAATATGTAATGATACCCGCGCATGCACGGCCGCGCCACGTGTACATCGAAGAGCAGCTGGAAAAACTAAAGGAGTTTTCGTCCTCGTCGAAGTACAATACAATCGAATGGGGCAACAAAAAGCGGGGAATCATCACAAACGGGATCGCGTACCAGTACGTTAAGGAGTGCTGTCCGGATGATTCGATCCTTAAGATCGGCATGATATGGCCTCTGCCGGATGCGCTTATCAGAAAATTCGCCGAATCGGTCGATGAGCTCTACGTCGTTGAGGAGCTTGATCCATTCATCGAGAACTACGTAAAGGCGCTCGGCTTTAAAACCCGCGGAAAAGATATTCTGCCGATATGCAATGAATTGACCGTCGACATTGTTGACCGCGCACTCAACGGGGTCGAGCGGAAAAATTCCATCGAAATGTTTCCGGAGACGGTCCCTCCACGGCCGCCGGCGTTGTGCAAGGGGTGTCCGCATGCGTATGTTTTTAACGTACTAAAAAAGCTTGATGTAACGGTCAACGGTGATATAGGATGCTACACGCTCGGCGTACTGCCGCCCTACTCCGCAATGCACAGCCAGGGATGCATGGGCGCGTCCGTCAGTATGCATCTGGGATTTGAGAAGGCGCAGGGTGATGCAATGGCCTCAAGCAGTGTCGCGGTTATCGGCGACTCCACATTTGTACACAGCGGTATAACCGGGCTGATCGATATTGTCTACAACAAGGGTACCGGTACGGTCATCATCCTGGATAACAGGACCACAGGGATGACCGGACATCAGGAAAATCCCGCTACCGGCGTGACGCTTATGGGTGAAAAGACACATGAGCTTGATTTTGAGCTGTTATCAAAGGCTGTTGGGGTAAACCGCGTGTTCTGTGTAGACCCGAAGGACGTTGATGCATTCGAGTCCCTTCTAAAAGAGGAGCTTGCGGCCCGGGAACCGTCTGTGATCATTGCGAAACGAAGCTGCATACTGAAAAAATAGAGAAAGGCTGTACAGATATGAAGAATATTATATTTTGTGGTGTCGGGGGCCAGGGTGTGATCCTTGCCTCCAAGGTGCTTATGGAAACGGCAAAGGCCGAGGGGTTTGATGTGAAGGAGTCGGAAGTACACGGTATGGCCCAGCGCGGAGGAAGTGTAAACTGCAACGTCCGCTTCGGTGAAAAGGTTTTTTCTCCGATTATTCCGAAAAACGGTGCGGACTTCATCGTTTCGTTCGAACTGCTTGAATCAATCCGGATGATGCCGTTTATCTCTGACGAAGGAATGCTGATAGTGAATAACTTCAAGATAGATCCTGTTCCGGTTCAGAACGGAGCCATGACCTATCCCGCGAACATACCCGACTGGCTTGAGAAGAACATCCGGAAGCTGGAGATGGTAGACACGGACGGGATCCTTTCGGAAATCGGCAACAGGAAGGCATTGAACATCATCATGCTCGGGTTTTTGTCGCGCCACCTCCCCTTTCGGGAGGAGAATTGGATGAAATCAATCGAAACGCATGTGAAGCCGAAGTTTGTTGATCTCAACAAGACTGCGTTTCAACTGACAAGGAAGTAGTGTATGAACGTGCTGGTAGCGAAACATGCCGTACGGAGTCTCATTCTGATAGGCAGTCTGGTCATTTTTGGGGTTTCCTGCACATCCGCGAACAATGTGCGTCGGATAGTACAGGAAAAGGACACCTTTGAAGATGTGGACTCTATCGCGGTTATTGTCCGGTTGTCCGAATCAAGCCGGATTACGCACGAAGAGTATCTGAACAATTTAAACACGTGGCTGTCGGGATATCAGACGGAAAAAAAAGTCAGGATAGTCAGTTCGGACGATGCTCTGTCGGTGTATTCCTCTCAAAACGAACGCTTTTACCAGGTCTCAGCGGGAAGGGAATTTTTAAAATACAAGTCTCTCGGCATGGTCCGGACCGTTCTTGCGGCAAACCGGAACGAAATACGGGATCTCATGCGCGCCAATGATACGGATTACCTTCTTCTATATGAAATTGGCGGCGCGTATTCTCCGTATCTGAAGGCAATAAACTACAACAGCGTTATCGTTATTATCAACCGGGATACCGAGATAGTGTATCTTGATCATCAGCAAAAATATGTCGGTAGTGGTGAATTTGACCGTGATAACATGAAACAGGAATTTGTAGACTCTGTAGCACGGCGTCTTTCAGTTACGCTGACCGATATCAAGCTTCTGTCTGACATGTAGGATAACCGTCTGTGAAAGGGCGGAAAAACACCTGTTCTGGCGAAAGATGAGTATTCATGTATTGAATTTGAGCACCTGTCCCGAACTTTATACGGTTTGTGCATCATGGGCATATGAACAGTGGCACAAGAAAAATAAAACCAGATACGCTGTCGTAAAGGCGGACTACAAGCACCGCGCCGGAACCGGCCTCCTCCCGACAACATTCGTCGCGATGTATGGAAGCAGGCCGATCGGCATGGTCAGCCTGAAGGCATATGATCTGGTAACCAGGCGCGATCTGTCTCCGTGGCTTTCGGCATTATATGTAGATGTCAAATTTCGCAACAGAGGGATCGGACGACTCCTGGTCAAGACTGCGATACAGACAGCACTGAACAGGGGGTATCCGCTTCTTTTCCTCTTTACCGACAGGGACAACACTGACGAGCTTGTTCGCTTTTATTCACGGCTGGGTTGGACATATCATGACGATGCGCGTGATATACGGTCATTTCAGGTGAAAATAATGAAATATTTGCTGCAGTCACCACCGGCCGCTCCGATGTGCAATGATTAATAACTGAGACCGGGCTTTTTTGCTTGATTTTTTCCGTGTGCAGGTGTTGTATATTGACAATACAAACCGGCGGATATTGAAATGTCTCAACCGAAGGATTCAGAAAAAAAAAAGTCACCTCCGTCCAGTAAAAACGGCAGTTCCGGTTCGATGGAAGGCCGTGTTAAGGACTATCTGTATAATCCGGATTCAAAGGAAAAGATAGAGCCTCCCAAGGAAGAAGAGAAAACCAAGCCTCCACGCAAGAAACCAGCTGTTGGGAAGAAAAAGAAAACAAACAGAATAACCAGGAAGTCGCCGGCGCTGCATATCGCGGCAAGAGTTTCCATTATCGCCGCGAAGATCCTTTTTCTATGGGTGCCGCTGACGCTCATATCCCTTGTTTTTGCTGCGTTAATCGTTCTCAAGGCCTACCTCTCACCTTCCCGAGTCCAGACGCTGGCTATGGAAAATTTTAACAGGATGTCCAACGCGTCGCTATCGCTTGATGTGCGGTCGTTTAATCCGTATACCGGTTTTGTAATAGAGAATATTGTCATAACGCAGCCCGAAGGCTTTGGTGACGAAAATCTTGTCTCCATACAGAAACTCGTTCTTGATTACGGTTTCTTCTCGATATTTACCGGCGATGTATCCTTCCGGGAGATAGGGATATACTCGCCGCAGATACGGCTGATACAAAAGGACGGTTCATGGAACGTCGCGCGACTGATGAAGGAAAGCGTAAAAGAGGAAAAAGAGCCCTTACCGGAAGAGGAACCCCGTCCGGAAAAGGAACCGGGTGAGCCGCGTGAATCAATAAATCTGCCGATATCGGTAAACTTTCTGTTTAATTTTATCCTTCAGGATCTGGATGTTACCGTAGACGGTGAAGATTTTGATACGTCGCTGGCGTCGTTCGATACCGAGATACAGATCGACATACCGCCAACTAAGGAAATACCACTGGGTCCACAGGCGATAAACCTTATCAAGACGTTCGCTGTACGGATAAACCCCGACCGGCGTCTGCAGTTGGCGTTTGACTCGGAAGCGGTAAGCGTCTCGCCGCCGCTTCTTTTCTCGTTTGATCTGCTGTTCTCGGGAGAAGACGAAGAGAATCGCCGGTTTCACAGCAGCTTTATTGCGGGGACGACCGGTACACCGGTCCGTTTTCAGGAGACCGATCTGAAACCGCTGTCTTTTACCGCCGGATACGAGCTCTCATTCGATCCCGTACAGGATGATGTAACCATAGATTCGTTTGACGTCATGTTTGCCGGAGACAGCTGGTTAAGCCTTGGGGGCAAAATATCGTCCGTAACATCGCAGCCGACGGTGGATATTACAATGAAGGAGAGCGCCATCGTTCTTGGCAGGCTCTATCCCTACTACGTGGCGCTTATCGGTGATGATTCGACCCGTTTTTCCGGAACGATCTCCCTGAAGCCGCTCACCGTATCGGGCACGCCAACAGACTTAAAAGCCGACGGTGCCCTTTCCATGACGGATGTATCGGCATCGGTTCCTGATTTTTCGATCACTATACCGCAGTTTGCGTTGGATTATGATGTACTGTACAGTAACAGCGACGTGAGTGCCGAGACGAAGCTTTCGATGGAGCGCTTTGTGTATAAACTCGGAAGGGAACATTCGGGACTGAACAATCTCTATCTTGATGTAAACGCCGAGACCTCTGATTCCTTCACTCGCTATCAGATGCCGAAGTTTGCGTTCCGCTTTCACGATTCCAGAACGGGTCAGGACGCACTGAGTATTGACATGACGGCAAACGTGCAAAGGGGAAACTCGATAAGCGCGGATGCGAACATATCAAGCCTGGTCTTCAGAAAGAACCCCCTGATAAACATGGTTCCGGCCTCTATCGGAGAGTCCATGCAGGAGATACCGCTTGAGCGTCCGGTTACCATGACGATGGACGCCCGATACAGCAGCAGTGAAACAACTCAGGCAGGAACCGTCCTTCTTGGATTCATATTGCCGGACTATGATGTATACGACCTTCGCTTACGGACCGATGCGTCGTTAGATACGGAGTCCAAGCTCGCGCGTCTGAACGAGTTCAGGGTATGGAGTCAGGCGTTTGGTGTTAATCTGCGGACGCACGGTTTCCTTGATCTGAATCCTGGCAGAAACGGGGCGCCGTTCCGGAATTCAGATGTTCGCGTGGCGTTGACCTTCGCCAAGGACGAACTCCGCAAGATATATGATACATGGGAGCTCGGCGGAAAGGTACAGTTTAATGCGCGAATGCGCGGTGATCTGAAGACGGGCGGTGTGCAGGGAACGATAGACATCGACAATCTGAACATCAGAAACCAGAACAAGGCGCAGCTGCTTCATGTTGAGGACGTCAATATGAACTTTCCCTACGAGTATTCTTTTGCCCCAACGTTTACCGGAAAGGAGATGACTGCTGCGGACAAGACCGATGTGATAAACAACCAGCATTTTATGGAACGGGACAACTTTACCATCGAGTCAATCAAAGCGGTCCATCCAGCCCGTCCGGAACAGTACGAATATCTGAAGGACCTTCGCGCGAGCATGGCGTTCAGGAGCAATGCCTTCACAATCAGCCGCTTTAAGGCGACGGTCATGAACGGTTCGATCTACATGCGCGACACTTTCTTTTATATAGCTGATCTCAACCCGGATAACATGGAATACAGCCTTGCATTTGATGCCACGAATATAAGTATCGGCAAGCTTGACAATCCCGACAAGGAGACCGGGGAGGCTGAGTTGTCACTGACGACGCGGCTTTCGGGCAAGGGGGTCAATATTCAGGAAAACCCTGCCGCTGAAGGATATGTTACCATCTACAAGATCGGTGATGAATTCGCAAATGAGTTGATGCAGGCGCTTTCAAAAAAGGAAGGAGAATCCAAACTCGGCGCCACACAGTTTGTTGTTGATAATACGATGAACCTCGATAAGTTCATCTTCCATTTAGAGAAGGGAAACGTGTATACGACGATCAAGCTTGAAAGAAAATTCATATCGCGTTACACAAATGTCTCTGTTGAGAATGACGAAATTAAATATGAACGAATACCGATCCAGGAGTTTTTGCGTAATATAGGGGAAGGAGACTATCAATGAAACGCTGTGCCGTGTTTTTTATCTGCTGTACGATCGCATCATGTATGTCGTTTAAGCCCCCGAAGATGCATCTGACCGGTAAACCAACAGTGCTGGAAAACCAGGTTGTGGGTGACTACAAGGAAATCGAAGACAATGCATGGGCCATCTCTTCGGTTCAGACCAACGTGCAGGGTGAATCGGCAAGAACGGAACGGATAGTCGGGGACGAAGAGCTCTTTGAGGCAATGAAGATACGTGAACTACACGCCGATAAGGTACGGGAATACAAGAATGAAGGCGCAATTGGTGAGAATAATCACGGCCTGCTTGCGTATCGGCCGGTACAGAAGTATCAGGAAGATTCCGAACTGAAGAAGATTCTGACGCTGCTCATAGAAGAGGAAAACAGGGCGCGCCTGAAAATCTTTACGCGTTCGCTCGTTCTGGGCGGTACATCAAGTCCGACACCGTACCAGATCGAACAGTACGGTGAGAAGTTTGCCGAAGAGCAGCGTGAAGCCGCACAGGAAAATGACTGGCTCCAAAATCAATCCGGTAACTGGTTTCAGAAACAATGATGCACACACTTAGACGAGTATTCATCCTGATTTTTCCGTTTCTCGTACTGTCATTAATGACATGCGATGTCGAGGAGTTGGACAATGCCCTCAATTACTCAGATATGCTCAAACAGGCGTACGGCAGGACCGGCGAGGGACGCATTATTCCGCTGACGATTGAGAACGCTATCGAGGTTGATGGATCGATAACCAAGAGCGGACGGTTTCTTTATTTTACCTCGAACCGTGACCGCGGGAACTATGACATATATCTTCGGTCGATGAAGGATATCACGACAGTCCGTATAACCGAACATGCGTCCAAGGACTATTCTCCAGCTGTGTCACCCAACGGAAAATATTTGGCGTACATATCGCAGAAGGACGATCCCGAGGGCGATCTCTTTGTTCTGCGTGTAAACAGCGGTTCGCTTGTCCGCCGGGAGGCTGACGTAAAGGAAGAAGTTGATCCTCTCGATTCCAGGGCAAAGAACATCTCCTCGGTTGTTGTTGAAGAAACAGGAATGAGACAGGTCATCAAGGACGCAAATCCGGCATGGTCGCCGGACAACCGTTTTATCGCCTTTTCGTCAGAACGTGACGGAACAGAGAATATCTGGATAGTCCGGCGGAACGGAGATGACCTTCGGCAGCTGACGTTCAACGGCGGGATGTATCCGGCGTTTTCACCGGACGGGGAATACATTGTATTTGTCTCGTACCGGGATGAAAAAAATAATGGGGACATCTATACGGTACATGTTGAAACCGGGACGGTGAAGCAGATAACCGACAACGAATATATTGAGATGAATCCGACTTTTGCCGGAAACGGTTATGAAATAGTATATACTCTTTTCGACAAGGACACCAACGACGACGGGGTCATTGACCTCGATGACAAGTCTATTCTTCAGTATCGTCATCTGCAGACCGGCCAGAGCTATCCGCTTACCTTTTACTCCGTATCCAGTTTTTCACCGCGCTACTTTCCGGTCTATTCCATGAGGTTTGAGGACACGGAAGAGATCAACTTCAACGGTGTCATCGTTTATGCACAGCAGATCGGAGAGAATATCGATCTGAACATTATTCCGGAATATGGGGTGATCCCAAAACGGCAAAGCGCCGGTGAACAGTACGAGACCGCGTTGAAGTACCTGCAGGAGGACAACGACTACGAGCGTTATCTCATGGGTCTGATGCGGGTTTATTACTTTTTTGGAGACAGCCTGGATGATGAGTCCCAGATCTTTACATCGCGAGCGCTCAAGATTGTCGCGCTTGAGGCGTACAGAAACGATAATCAAACAGAGTCATGGCGCATGCATGAGCTTCTCGCGGCTGAAGAGGAGTCCGGTGGTGAAAATCCGTATATGCACGCGACCATATCGTTTTTAAACACCGTCCTTAGGGGAGAGGACGGCGGACCGGTTCTGCAGGAAGCGTTAGAGTCTCTGGATGAGGACTCGTCAATTCGGCCGTACCTGATGGAAGATATAGCCAATTACTACAGAGATGAGAACAAAACGGAAGAAGCCCTCCTCTACTATGAGCGTATCCAGGAAGATTATCCGGACTATATCCGACTGCAATATGTGAACTACAATGCCGGCATACTCCTGTTTAACGCGGATGATTCTGCCGTACCGGAAGAGCTCGTCTCGGTTATGGCAAAGGGAACTGCGTATCAGAAGGATGAGACGGTCCGGTTCATGATGAGGCGGTATGTGTCGGATCTTGTACCAAGCTCCCGGATCGGGAGAATGGAAGAACTGATCGAAGCGTATGATGAAAATGAGGAACGGGAATATCGTATCATCACGGCGATGGCGCGGTATATCATCGCCCAGACACGGTATAACAGAAACGACCCGGTTGTGAAGGAAGACCTTACCGCACGCCTTGACACGATCGATCAGGAAACGGTTCTCTATTATTCCATCAACAGGCTTCTCGCTGATATTTCACTGCGCAAGGAGATGAAGGAAGAAGAGGAGCAGTACCTGTTTGCCGCCCTGAACAGCTATAAGGGCCGATGGAACCAGGCCGATCTTGAAGAGATCGTACTCAGGCTGATCGAATTCTATGAACAGAGGGGAAGGCAGTACGAAAAAGAAAACAAGTTCCGAAAAGCGTCAAATGTGTACAAGAACTATACAGAATTTCTCTCGTCATTAAAGGACAAACGCATCAAGAAGTTTGACGCAATCTACGACGACTACGGCACCCGTGCCCATGTTCTGCGAATCGATACATTCTATAAGTACAAAAACTACTCTTATGAGAGTCTTGAGTCCCTCCGTGCTGACTATCTGGATGGAATTTCGCGTGCGCGGCGTAACTTTGACAAGTCATATATGTTTGGTTTGGCGTATATCTATGCAAAGCTCGGATATCATCTGGACACCGCATATAAGGAAGATCCGGAGCTGACGAACGTCAGAACCACGTTTGAACCGGATGCTGAAAAGATATCAGCTGAACTCATAACCAGGCATTTTAAAAATTCGCTGGATAATCTTGAGTGGTCATTGTATATGGATGATAGTTTCTCTGATTCATACCTGCTCAAGGGATGGATCTATCACTATATTGATTCCCGCCGCAACAGGGAGCTGAGTAAGCAGAGTCAGCTCGGCTACCTCTATGAACAGTACTTTCCTGATTATCTGCTCGAGAGCGTGATTGACGTGTATGAACGGGCGCTTGAGACAAACAACGAACTCAAGTTCCCGGAAAAAGAGGGAAACATTTACCTCAACATGGCCAACACCTACTTCGTTCTTGTCAATTATCCTGAGGCACTCAAAAATTATCAAGCTGCAGCAAAATACAAGACTGTGTTTTCATCGAAAGAGCAGCAGGCACTTTTTTATTTTCATTTGGGCTATTGCTATTATCAGACCGGTGATATTGCAAACGCAACCGAGCAGATGAAGAAGGTTGAGCGCATCTATTCGGTCCTTTCGGGGGGCAGCGTAAATAACCGGTACGCCTGGAACCTGATAACCATCTATCGGTACTACTCCCTCTTTGCCAGGGTTGAAAACGATTATACCGAAACAATCCGCTGGTACAGAAGAATTCTTGATGTGGCCGCACGTTACAATGTCCAGATCGACAGGGCACGGTATCTGCAGGAGATTGCGTACTGCCATATACAATTGAAAGAGTATGACCGGGCAAACGAATACCTGAACAGGGCCGATACCCTGCTTGAGTCATATGATGAAACAGATACACCGAAGCACAACCTGCGGATTACCTATCTTGGTCTGCTTCATTTTAGTATCGGCCTGTCGGAAGACCAGACCGTGTTTGGAGAGTCACGGCTTTATCGTGAATTTGATACATTCACAAAAAAGATATACAGTCTGACACTCAGAGAGCTTCTTCACAGAACAAAGGGTGATTATAATGAAGTAATCCAGGTTCTGAACGACAAAGTAAAGTTCATCAAGGGTAAGAAACTGAAGATTCACCGGGAAATCCGGTTGCGGACATATAATAATCTCGGTCATGCCTATTTTCTTACCGGCGACTTTGAAAAAAGTGAACGCCAGTTTACGAAAGCATGGGACTATGCTGAGAAAAATGAGAACCAGAACGGCATGTTTATGGCAATCGGCAACCTGACCAGCCTGTACAGCTATCTTTTTGAAAACAACAGGGATTATTTTGACGATCCTCTTCGCAGGATCAATCGGCTGGTAGAAGACATTCAGGCATACGGCGCGGATTATGAAAGAATCGAGACCCGGCAGCGTATTCGGCGGCTTCGGGAACGAAATGAATTCCGTGGACTGCCTGAACCGACATACGAAGAGGAGAGACGTGTAGCCGAACAGGTGCAGGCGGACGCCAGACAGAAATACAGAAAGCTTGATATCTATCAGTCAACGCTAAATTTCTACAAGGCCGAATTGCTTTTTGAACAGTATGAGCAGATTTTGTCCAATCCATCGAGGCGAACCGACGAGCGCATCTATGCGTATAACAAGGAAATATATGACCTCTACTCGCGCTCTGCGTCCGTATTTGAAAAATCACTCGATAAGGATGACACAGACAACAGGACTCGTCTCAAACTCATGCTAAACGCTTCCGTTTGCCGAGAGCGTCTGGGACAGATAGACAACTCATTTGAATTTCTTGAACAGGCTCAGGAGCTTGCTGAAGAGTATAGCTATGATGATTCTCTCGTATTGATTTACATGAAGGAAGCAGAATTCCTGAGAAAGCATACGAAAGAAGTGGGATATGATATTTCAAGGGCCGCCGATTACTATGACAGTGCATTGGCTCTCATAGAATCGCTGCCGCAGCAGTTCATACAGCGGATCCCTCTCGTTGAATCACTGTATGATGATTACTGTACGTTTCTCATTTCGCGGGAAGAGTATGGTAAGGCATTTGATATTCGCGAGCGGAAGCGACGCTTTCAACTTATAACCCAGATGTATATTGTATCTCCCGAATTATCAGATGAAGCAGAAAACTCCGCGTTTCAGTCGTACAAGTATGCAGTTAACGAAATAATCATTCAGAAGGAACGGCTGACAACGGCGCTCGAATCAGGCCGCGCATCCAAAGATGAGCTCGACCGGATACGCAAGAAAATTGATACAAACAGCGAAGAAATAAAAGAAGCGGTATCAGATGAATCCCTCCTGTACAGTTTCATCAGATATCAAGACGGCATCATACGCGACGGTGATGAAAAGAAAGATCAGTCGGCTGCCGGCGATATCGTTTTTGATTTTTACATTTTCGACAACACGATACACGCATGGAGATATTCCCGAGGATCGGTCACCCATTCATCCGCTTCAGTCCCAGACGGTACGACAGCGCGCACTACGCGGCTGAAACAGGGAGTAATCGAGCTTGTCGATACGTTATTGCCGGACGAAGAACAGTCAAAAGATGTGTATATAATTCTGTCTGAAGAAATCTATCCCGTACTGACAGATACAGCGGAAACCGATGGGGATTTTGAGAACTTACCGGAGTACACATACGTATTCTCTGTCCATGATGTGCCGTTTGTTGAACGGATGAGCCGCTCACTTCTCACCAGCGGTTACAGTGTCGGTCGCGATGTGGCTGCTGAAGCAGCAGACCGCGATCTTCTGCAGCATTCGGTACTGGTCGATAACGCATCTCCGGCCGGATCCCTCTCTCGCAGCCTGTTTGGCGGTGAGATCAGACCGTCTCTTCTTATCAGAAACGATCGGGATTCGTACAGGCAGAAGCGCCTCATCTATTACGGATCGCTCTATAGCGGAAACGCGAATGTCATATTCACACATGCGGGTATGGTAGGGTCGCTTGCGGAAAAGGATACGTTGTTATCGGAGTATGAGACATTCGGGGAAATGAACTCTGTTTCGGAATCGGAAAGAAGTCTGATCGTTACCGGCAAGGGCGGTATCGTTACACCGGAGGAGGAGGAGTATCAGAAGATCGCAGAATCTCTGTTTGATTCGTATCAGCAGAACATGATCAGAGGAAATGTTGAGGACGCCAAATACTATCTTTTCCGGTGGAGAAGCGCCGCCTCCGGAATAGAGAATCTCGAGTACCGGTATGCGCTATATCTTGCGTCGATCGACAGTTATACCGATAATCCAAATGCCGCGGTTGAGGTTCTTGGAGGGCTTGATCTTGCTGAACTCCAGGATTCCGAGCTCAAGAACATGATTCACTCACACCGGATCCTGTATATGCTGCAGGCCG